>JALOOI010000239.1 GCA_025454495.1 Anaerolineae bacterium | reverse complement strand
GCCGCCGCCGGGCACAGCCAGGCTGCCTCCGGCGGCGCGGGGGTCTTTTTAGACGGTGGCCAGCCCCACCAGTTGCGCGGTCTGCTGCCAGAGCTGCCGCCAGGCCTCGCGGTCATAGGTGGCGCTGCTGGAACGCACCGCTTTTTGTTTGGAGAAGTATTTGCCGGTCACGCCTTTAGCTTCCGGCGCGCTGGCCAGGTAAATCGTCGTGGCCGCGCCCTGTTCCGGGGTAAGCGCGATGAACTGTTGCAGCACCCCCAGGATGGTGGCGATGATGCCGCCGTTATTTTTGCCGAAGCCCGTCCGCACAAAGCCGGGGTGCAGCGCGTTCACTGTCACGCCGGTTCCGGCCAGCCGTTCGGCCAGTTCATAGGAGAAAAGGACGTTCATATACTTGCTTTCGCCGTACACGGTGAAGCCGGCGCTGCTCTTGCGCGGCACCGCACTGGCGAAATCCAGCTTCCGCACCACCTGGTGCGCGTCCGACGACACATTAATGATGCGGGCTTCGCCGGCGGTGGCCGCCGTGCTTTTCAGCACCGGCAGCAGGCGGTGCGTCAGCACAAAGTAGCTCAGGTGGTTCAGCGCGAAAGTCATTTCGTAGCCATCGGCCGATGCGCGAAAATCGTTGAAGAACGCCCCGGCGTTGTTCACCAGCACATCCAGCCGCGCATGCTGCGCCAGAAATTCATCCGCCGCCCGGTGCATCTCCGCCAGGCTGGATAAATCTGCCGCGATATAAGACACCTGCGGGTTGTTGGTGGCCATCTGAATGCGCTGCACCGTGGCCGCGCAGCGTTCGGCGCTGCGGCTGATGACGACGACGGTGGCCCCCTGGCGGGCCAGTTCCAGCGCGGTCACTTCGCCAATGCCACTGGTGGCCCCGGTGACGATGACCGTTTTTCCCTTCATCATGAGTCCTGCTCCTGAATGTGATCCACAGTCTGGCGCGGCCGGGCTGGCACCGCGCTCAGTTGGGCATTATGGTAGACGAACAACGTAAACAGCACGTTAGCGCCGGCGGGGGGAATGATGATTTTGCGGCCGGCTATGCCTGCGGGTTGGGGCCAGCGCCGCCGCGGGAAGGCGACAGGACAATAAACTGATCAAAATTGACCACCGTCCCCGGTTGATCGGCGGTGTGGACCACCACGCCGAGCCGGCCGGTGGTGAATGCGCCATCCTGCCAGGCGGTTACGCGCTCGCCCAGGCAGTTATCGGCGCTGCCGGTGGGCTGTTCGCCGGGGCGGGGCACGCATAACGTCACCGGCTGCCCGTTGATGTAAAACTGGAAGGTATCGCCGCGCCCCACCACGCGCACCTCATTGGCCACGTTCAGCCCGGTGTTGATGAGGCCGTGGCTGTTGTGCCACACCGTCACTTTGTTAAAGCCGGCGGGGTCGCGCCGCCACAGCGAATAATAGCCATCCGTGCTGATGAGAAAGACATAATACCCCTGCGGCGCACGGTCGGCCGGGCGAAACAGCAGCCGCAGCGGCACCCCGAACAGGTCAATGGTGGCCAGGTCGCACAGCGTCTTCAGCGGCATATCGCAGTCGTTGCGCTGTTCCTCCAGCCGGAAGATGAGGCCCGCGCCTTCATTCTCCTCGGAACCGCCGACGGCCGTCAGCGTCACCCGCGCGTCAAAATCGGCAAAGATGGGGCGGGCGGCAGAATAGATGACGTTGCTGGTGGTGACGCTAATTTGCAGGTGGCCCTCCTGGATGAGGTGCGAATCGCGGCCGGCGGACTGCTGCCATTCATCGGTGAAGCCATCAAAGCCGGCGGCATACAGCAGGCGGCCCGGTTCATCGCTGAGGATGCCCTGCCAGGTGATGGCCGGCGCATACAGCGCATTCACCCCCAGGAACAGCGCGACCAGCAGCAGCAGCAGCAGCAGGCGCAGCCACAGCGGGCGGCGGAGCGGGCGGGCAGGGGTGATACTCATGGGCACGTCCTTCATACACAGCGCATCCAGCACAGGCGGCAGCGTTACGCGCCGATGCCCTGTAACAGCAGCGCGGCGCTGGCGGCATACGGCGAACTGCCGGCGGCCACCTGCGCCAGCAGCGGGCGGGCTTCGTCCACCCGGGCCACATCCAGCAGCAGGCGGGCTTTGTCGTACAGCGCCCGCGGGTGTGCTGGCTCCAGCGCCAGGGCTTCTTCGATCTTGGCCAGCCCCAGGGCACTGTCGCCGCTGACGTGCAGCGCCCAGCCGTAGGCCGCAAGCATATCAGGGTTGGTGTCTTCCGCGCCAGCCCGATCTGCCAGCGCTTCCAGGGCCTGCTGTGGCAAAAATTGCGCCTCATCGGCGTAAAAATCGGTCAGCGCCTGCACCATCTGCGGGTTATCGCCGCTGACGCGCACCGCCGATTGCAGCCAGTAGGCGGCATCCGCCATGGCCCCGGCGGCGCGGTAACTCGCGCCCAGTTCCGCATGAATGGCGGCATTGTTCGGCTCCAGCGTGAGGGCCGTCAGCAGCGCGGCCTGGCTGTCGGTGTAGGACTCGCGCCGGCGCAGCGCAATACCCTGAATCAGCCACACATCGGCGCTGTTGGGGTCAAGCTGGAGCGCCTGGCGAATGGCGGTGCGGCCGTCTTTGCCCTGCAATTCGCGCATCAGCCCGGCATAACCGAGCGCCTGGGCGAAAGGATAACCGGCATCGGCGGCATACTGAAAAGCCCATTCCGCGTGCTGCCACAGATCATAGCGGGCCAGCACCGCCCCCGCCTGAAAACCCTGCGCCGGGCTGCCGGCTTCATCGCGCAGGACGGCCAGCAGCGCCCCGGCGACCACGGTATAGGCATCATCGAAGACCACGCGCCCCAGGGCCGCGCGGGCCCGGCGCGGGTCGGTGGCGGCCAGCAGCAGCCCGGTCTGGTAGTGGGCCCAGGCATCATCGGGGGTCAGGCGCAGCAGCATTTCCAGCGTGGCCAGCGCATCGCCGGCCCGCCCGGCCTGCAAATAGGCGGTGGTCAGGCGGCGCAGCAGCGGCGGGTCGGGGTCCAGGCGGGCGGTGGCTTCATCGTGGGGCAGGGCCCGTTCGGCCGCGCCCAGGCTCAGCCACAGGTCGGCCGCCTGGCGGTGCAGCGCGGCCGTCCAGCCATTGGCAGCGGCCGCCCGCAGCAGGGCATAGCGGGCCGCCTGCGGCACCCCGGCCGCGCGGGCCTGCTGTGCCTGGCGCAGCCAGTCCGGGGCGGGCGGGGGCGCAGTGTCCCCGCGCCACAGCAGCGCCGCCAGCAGCAGGGCGGCGGCCAGGCACACAGCCGGGATCAGCCACAGCCAGCGACGCATGAGGGAGGCCGCGGGGCGGCCGGTCAGGATTTCTGGTCAGCGCGCAGGTTCTGGTCAGGCGGGTTTTCGCCGGCCAGCGCCATACGTACCAGCTTTTCGACTTCATCCGGGGTGAAGGGCTTCATCAGGTAGCTGTGAATGCCCTGGAGCTTGCCAATCAGCCGGTTGGCGGGGTCGCCATAGGCGGTGATGACGATGATGGCCGGCATGGTGCTGCCGCTGTAATGCTCTTTGATGCTGTCCAGCATCTTCCAGCCGGTAATATCCGGCAGCCCGATGTCCATCAACACCAGCGCCGGCTTCAGTTCCTTCAATTTTTCCAGCCCGGTTTTACCGTGCGTGGCATAAATGGCCTGCAACCCCATGCCTTCCAGCGTCGCCTGCAACACCTCGGCCAGTTCCACCGTGTCTTCCACGATGAGGGCGCGGGTGTTCTGGGCCGGTGTGCTGGCGGGGGCGGGCTGTTTGTCGGTCACGGTTTCGGCGTGCGTCAGCGAAGCATCCTGTAGCTCCGTCCGGTCTTTGTCTTCGCCGGCGGGCCGGGTGGTGATGCGGCTGATGACCCCGGTTTCGCTGAGCGACGAACTCCCCGGCAGGGCAAACTGTACCGCCGGCAGCCTGCCGGTGGCCGCGGCCGCGCGTTTTTCCTGCGGGTCTCTGGCGGCACCTTCCGCCAGGGATTCCAGTTCAGCGGGGGGGCGGGTTGTCTGGTTCACCATACATCTCCCTGGGCGGCTGGCTTAACTTGACTGTCTGTATTATAACACATCCGGCCGGCGGAAAAGATAAAATAACCATTTAAAGCCAGCCACCCCGGCCCCGGACGAAAGTCCAGCGGCCGCCGGAAGGAGAAACCGATGTTACAACCGCAACCGCAACCCCTGGCCCTGTATCCGCTGCGTTACAGCGGCGATTGTGCGCTGCTGGCCCTCACCCCGGCCGGCGACCTGCTGGTGGAAGAATGGGTCGCGGGGGAATGGCTGGCCCAGCATCATCTGGCGGCTGATGGCCGCTGGCTGGCCAGCGTGGATGAACAGCGCGACGGGGCCGCTTTCCACGTGCTGCCGCTGCCGGCCGGGGCGCTGCGCCCGGCCCCGCCGCCGCCCCTGCGGGCGCTGGAACTGGCCGCCGTGCGTTATCAGGGCCTGCGCGAGGCAGAACGACTCACCGACTGGGTGCAGCCGCTGACGCTGGCGGAAAAACTGCCCCTCATCGCGGCGCTGCGCCTGCCCGTGACACCCATGCACCTCGCCGGCCTGGCCGAAAGCCGCGTCTTATCGGCCGCGGCGCTGGACGATGCCGACCGCTGGTGGGTGTGCCGCCGCGTGCGCCTGGCGCTTTTGCTGCCACAGCCGCGCCCGGGCCCGGATGGCCTGCCCTGCGATTATGAAACGCGGCCGCTGTGGCTGGCCCATGAATACGATGCCCGCCGCGATGTTGCCCCGCCCCTGCACGAAGCACTCAGCCTGGCCGGGGTGCCGCTGCTGCGCCCGCTGGAATGCCTGCGCCACGGCGACCGCCTGTACCTGGCCGAAGGCGGCCAGCCGGACACCGGCCAGCTCAGCCGCATCAGCGTCTGGCACCTGCCGCCGCGTTAACGCCGTTTGCCGCCCAGGGCCACATACACATTCCGCAGCAGCCGCCGCGGTACCTCCAGCAGGGGGAACTGCCGCCGCGTGCCGGTGATCGTCTCCACCCGCAGGTAATTTTCCAGCGTCTGCACGATCATCGAGCCGCCCACCGTCATCGTCAGGTACATCAGCGACAGCACCGCATACGTTTGCAGATACTGAAAACTGCTGCCCGACCACTGCCGCGCCAGTTGCGTAATCTCCGACGTGCCCAGGATCGTCACCAGCGAGGTATCTTTAATCATGGAGATGAAGTTATTGCCCAGTTCCGGCAGCACCCGGCGCACCGCCTGCGGGATGACGATATGCCGCATCGCCTGGAAAAACGTCATCCCCAGGGATTTGGCCGCTTCCATTTGCCCGCGGTGAATGGATTGAATGCCGCTGCGAAACACTTCGGAGAGGAACGCGCCATACACCAGCGACAGCCCGGCGATGGCCGTGGCCGGGTCGCGCCCGCGCCAGGTCACTTCGGCGTTCACCCGCCCGCCGAACAGCAGCAGGTAGTCCAGTTCCAGGCGCTGGCTCAGGTCGCGCAGCGGCGGCGCGACGTACAGGTTCAAAAAGCCCACCACCGGGTCGCTGATGGAGGGAATGATGATGAAGCCCACGATGAGCAAAAACACCAGCGGCGGAATGCCGCGCATAAATTCGACGTACACGCTCAGCAGGTTATACACCGCCGTATGGCCGATGCGGCCCAGCACCTTACCGGGGCGCATTCCCACTTCCGGCGGCAGCGGCGGGTACGAGCGCACCAGCCCCACCACCAGCCCGATCAGCAGCGAACCAAAATACGAGGTCAGCGCCAGGTACAGCGTCAGGCTGATGCCCGCGCTCAGTTCTTCATAAATGCGCTGGTATTCAGGATCACGCAGGATGCCCAGCACCACGATGAACCAGCCCGTCAGCAGGATCAGCAGCCACCAGGGGACACGAAATAAAAAACCGCCGGGGAAACGGGCGTGCCGGCGTTCAGAAGCATCTTTACGTTTGGAATAATCATCGGTACTGTCGCTCACTGCCATGCTGCATCTCACCCTGCTGAAATCATGCCGGCCCAGGAACGCGGGCGCGGGGTGTGCCCGCGCCCGTGCTGCTATCGCTATTTTTTTACTGACCGATATTCAGGAAGGGCGGCAGGCCCCAGGTGCTGTGGACATCATTCAGCGTGCCATCGACGGCCATGCTCATCAGCGCCCAGTTGAAGGCATCGCGCAGTTCAGAGCCGCGCGGGAAGATGAAGCCAAGCTGGTCATCGCCCTGGATCGCTTCTTCGATCAACTGAATCTGATCAGAGTTTTCGCCGGTGTACCCCTGCCCGGCCACATCGTCGATCACCACCGCATCCACATCGCCGGCGATGAGCGCCTGCACCGCCGAACCGAAGTCCGAGAAGCCCACAATGCGATCATCCCCCACCAGCCGCTGCGCGGTGATGAAG
>JALOOI010000238.1 GCA_025454495.1 Anaerolineae bacterium | reverse complement strand
TGTTCTAAAAGTATAGCACACACCGGCCCGCTGCGGGCCATTTTACCGTATAATCAATGTATCCTGCCCGGACGCTGAAGGAGGCCCCCCATGACGCTGGACGCACTCACCACCCGCATCACGGCAGCGGCATACCACGACTACCCGGAAACCAGCATCCCCACCGAATTAATCGACGGAGAGATTGTTGTGGCGGCCTCGCCGAAAAATAAACACCAGCAAATCGTTGCTCAGGTGTACGATATGCTTAAAATCATTACCGGCGGCCGGGGCACGCTGCGCTTTGCGCCGATGGATGTGTTTCTGGATGAATGGAACGTGTTTCAGCCGGATGTGTTCTGGGTCAGTGGCGAAGACAGCCGGTGCAAACTGGGCCCGGATGATTACTGGTATGGTGCCCCTGACCTGGTGTGTGAGGTGCTGTCGCCGGGCACGGCCCGCAAAGACCGCGACCAGAAATTCACCACTTATGCCCGCTGCGGCGTGCGCGAACTGTGGTTGATCGACCCGTTGAATGCGTATCTGGAAGTGTTCAGCGGCCAGGCGGAGGGTTTTGTGCGCCTGGGGGTGTATGAACCCGGCGATACCTTCACCTCGCCCTGCCTGGGGCAGGCCGTGGCGGCGCAGGCTATTTTCGCCGGGTGAGGCGGGGCTTACGTGTGCCACACGTGCGGCTGATATTCCTCATGGCGGCGCACATAGGCGGCGATGAACGGGCACAGCGGCTGAATTTTGTAGCCCTGGGCAACGGCATAATCCAGCGCGAATTTGGCCAGCCGGTTGCCGAGGCCCTGCCCTTCCAGCGCCGGCGGCACTTCGGTATGGGTGAAAATGATGTTGCGCCCGGCCAGCATATACTCGGCGATGGCCAGTTCCGGCCCGATGCGAATTTCAAAACGTTTTTGATCGGCGTTGTGGATCACTGGCGGCGCATCAGCATCATGGCTCATAGGGTATCCTCTCCGCGGTGGGTGGTTAACAGCACGCAGCTACAACGCTGATTGTAACAGCCACGCCCGTTTTTGCCCCATCACATTCAGGTGCTGCTCATGTACGTTCAGGCTCACCGGCCGCGCCCGCTTCCGCTACAATAGCCGTGAACACCCATTGTTAGAAGGATTCCCGGTTGATGGTGCAACGGATTCAGGCGCTGCCGCAGTGGCAGCGAATCATCATTTTTGTGCTGCTGGTGCTGGCGGTGATCGTGGGGTTGTTTTTGCTGACGCTGGCCGTGGCCTGGTGGGGCATTAATGGCACGCCGCGCATTACGCCCGTCACCATGCAGGACGCTTTCACCGTGCGCGAATTTGCCGCCCTGCCCGGCGATGAAGCCTACCCGGCCGCGCTGGCGCTGGCCGCCGATGGCACGCTGTACACCGGCAGCTACCTCACCGGCGACATCTGGCAGATTAGCCCGGCCGGTACCGTGACCGCCCTGCCCGGCACCGGCGCGGTCATCGGCAGCATTACCGGCCTGGCGCTGGATGCCGCCGGCACGCTGTTCGTGCTGGATCGGCTGGAGCCGCTGACCCCGGCCGGGGCCATCCTGTGGCGCATTGACCCCGGCGCGGCCCCGCAGCAGATCACCCGCATATCGGCCGACCCGGCCCGCCTGCCCTATGACCTGGCGCTGGATGCCGCCGGCCGGCTGTACGTCACTTACGTTATCGAAGGCGGCGCGGACATCATCGCCCGCTACGATGCCGCCGGCAGCGAAAGCCAGTGGTGGACTGCGCCGCAGAACGCCACCATCACCGGCCTGGCCTATGATGCGGCCGGGGAACGCCTGATTGTTGCCAACACGCGCCAGAATATCCTGTACGGGCTGCCCGTAGCCGCCGATGACCCGGCCGGGGCGGTGACGGAGGTCTTTGTTTATGGCGAAAATCGCACGCCGCCCGGTTTTGACGGGCTGACGGTTGCGCCCAATGGCGATATTTACGTGGCAGCCCTGGGGCTGAATCGCGTGGCACGCATTACCCCGTCCACCGGCGAATTGATCTATCTGGCCGGGGCGTTCCGGGGCAGCAGCCGCGTGGCCTACGATGCAGCGCGGGAACGGCTGTATGTGAACAACTGGGAGGCGCGTTCCCTGCTGCCGGAGCGCGTGTTATTCGTGGAGCTGGATGTGTACCCGCACCTGCCCTTTACCGTGGATGTGGTGGAGCCGGTGCCGCCCGCGCCCTGATGTGAACGGGGGCGCGGTGGTTACGCGCCCCCGGCCCTATCCCCGTCACAGGAACTGCTTTAACACCTTAAAATCTTCGAACAGCGTGTCTTTTAAATCGCCTTTGTACAGCGCCGTCGCCGGGTGGAATAACGGCGTGAGCGCCACGGTGCCGTAAGCAGTGTTCAGGTGCAGCACTTTGCCATGCAGCGCACTGATCTTCTGCTTTTTCTCCGGCGCATCGTACAGCGTGAGGATAAATTCCATCGAAAAACGCCCCAGGGTGGCGATGACCTGCGGGCGCAAAATATCCACCTGGCGCACCAGGAAGGGCGCATACAGCGCGATCTCCTCGCGGGTGGGGTCGCGGTTATCCGGCGGGCGGTCTTTGACGATGTTGGTGATATACACATCTTCGCGGGCAAGCTGGATAGATTCTAACAATTTATCCAGCAGTTTGCCGGAAGCGCCCACGAAAGGCCGCCCGCTTTTGGCCTCATTTTCGCCCGGCGCTTCGCCGATGAACATGATGCGGGCCTCGTGGCTGCCCTGCCCGATGACGGGAAAATAATCATTCTGCACCCGGAAAGCATATAGCGGGGATTGCGTCAGGTTAAGGATTTCATCGCGGATCTGGCGCAGCGCTTCGGTTTTATCAGCGGTCATAACGCGGTACTCCAGCACAGGTGAACCTGCGCCCATTCTAACACAGAACAAACATTCTGTCTATTGTACCGCGGCGGGGGAATGCAAAAGGGCGGCCCGCAGGCCGCCCTTTTGTTGTGAAGGTATCGCGTTTAGCGGCGCAGACCGGCCACCACGTTCGAGAAGATGTTACCGATGGTCGGGCCGAGCAGCGCCAGGATGACGATAACGACAACGGCCACCAGCACCAGGATGAGCGCGTATTCGACGAGACCCTGGCCTTCTTCATTACGAGGACGATACAGCATGATGATACCTCCGTTAAGGATATGATAGTGACGCTCGATATAAGTGAGCATCTGAAAACATCATAACACAGTTTGTGTGCGATGCAACTTCATTTTTCTCAGCTTTTACAAATTTTAACAAATTTTTATAACTTCGTATTACGTCATAGATGCCGTGAGTTCTTTTTCCGACGGCACAGCAGCCAGGTGCTGCGCCAGGTCATGGATGGCCTGCTGCACGGCCGGGGCATCGTCGAGCGTTTCCGCCAGGCGGCTGAGGCGAAAATGATCGTTCATGTTGAAGGCATACAGGGCCGTCAGGTTGTAAGCCAGCTTTTCGCCCAGCAGGCGGGGGTATTCTTCGCTGAGGTTGTGGCGGGCGGCGGCCAGGATGGTGTGCATACTGATGTCGCGGCCTTCCAGGCGCAGGCGGCGCTGGCGGCGGGCGCTGTCGTCCAGCCCGGCGGCCTCGGCGGCGGCGAAAGCGGCCGCGGTCAGCCGCAGGCCCTGGGCGGCCCACTGGCTTAACTGCGGGTAACGCGGCAGCGCGGGGGGCGGCGTTTGGCCGCGCAGCGTTAGCCGCAGCGCCCCCACAAAAGCCCGCACATAATCCTGTAAACGGCGAGGTCGCATCATACCTGTGGCTGCTCCGGCCTTAAGAACGGCGGTGACGACGCAGCAATTCTACCCCGGCGGCCGCCAGAATACAGGCCTGAACGATGAGCGCCAGCACCAGCAGCGCCGGCCGCGCATCCGGCGGCGGGGCGGGGTCGGCCGGGGCGGCGGCCGGCGGGGTGGGCACCGGGCGCACCAGCAGCGCGGCCGTGGGGCTGGCGGTGGGGGCGATGTAAGTGGCCGGGGGGGGCAGCGCCGGCAGGCGGGCCGGAGAAGTGGCGGCCAGCACCAGCGCGACGGGCGGCGGCAGCGTGGCGCTGGCAGTCACGGCCGGGGTGATCGTGGCGGTGGCGGTGGGCGGCGCGGCCGTGGGCGTATAGGTGCCATCCTGCGGCGGCACCAGGATCACGCTGCCCTGCTTCAGCAGGCGAATATCGTCTTCGGTCATGCCATTGATGGCCAGCAGCGTGGGAATCACATCCCAGTTGTAGCCATAGGTGAAGGCAATATCGCCCAGGGTATCGTCCGGCTGCACTTCATGCATGATATGGCCCACCGCATCCACCCCCACCACGAAAGAGGGCGGCGCGGCCGGGGCGCTGCTGCCGGCGGCCGCGCTGCCGCTGCTGCCCGTGCCGGTGGCGATACGCCGCCCCGGCGCACGCTCCGGCGGGGCCCCGAAGACCAGCACATAAGCCCGCAGCGTGCCGGTGGCGCTGGCGATGCCCACATCGGTATAAGTGGGGTTGGTGAGGCCGGCATAATGCACCGGCGAATTGACCCAGAACGACCAGGCGACATCCGGCGTGGCATTGATGCCGGCGTAAATATTTTCGCTCACCCACGGCGACACATAGCCGCTGGCCGCCGCACGATCCCGCGGGCGGCTGCCATCCGGCTGCACATGGCTCACCTCGCCGCTGGTGGCCATCCAGTCGGCATGGTTGCGGGCCGCCGCCGCCAGCGCCGCATTCAGCGTATAGGGTGCCAGCCCCACCGAAGCCCGCAGGCCGTTGATGCGGCCCAGCAGATCGGACACGGTATCCTGGGCCTGCACCGGCAGCAGCCCGGCCAGCAGCAGCCACAGAATCGCCAGTTTTAAAACGCGCATCATCATTCTGTAACCTTTATCCGCCATGCTATTGTAGCAGAATGCCCGCCGCCGCGGCTGACGCTTGCCCCACGCCGGGGCCGCAATATTAAAAATTGTGCGTAACGTTTTCAAAAAAAGCGGGTTATCATTAGCACACTTAATGATTTTAAACAATGAACATCATGGAGGGGGCACTGCGCCTGAAACAACTGTGGTCACGGAAGCCAACTTACTCCAGGTCATCATCATTATCGTCTTCAGCTACCTGGTCGGCTCACTGCCAACGGCCTATATTATTGCCCGGACGCGCAATATTAATATTTTTGAACAGGGCAGCGGCAATATGGGCGGCACCAATGTCGCCCGCACCATGGGCATCCGCTGGGGTGTGGTAACGATTGTGCTGGATGTTTTGAAAGGCGTGGGGGCGGTGGTGCTGTCGCAGGCCATCATGCCGGATTACGCCTGGACAGCGACCACCGTATCTTCGATTGTGGTCATCATCGGGCACAACTGGTCGCTGTTCGCCACGCTGCTGTACACGGCCGCCAACAAAGGGCATTTAACGGTGCGCGGCGGCAAAGGCGGGGCCACGGCCTTCGGCACGCTGTTGATGATTGCGCCGGTGCAGGTGATCCTGGGCATGTTCGCCTTTGGTTTTGTGCTGTTCCTGCGGACGCGCTATGTGTCCCTGGGGGTTATTTCGTCGTTTATGCTGGCGGTGCCCTGGCTGGTGATTTTGATCGCCCAGGATTTGCTGCCGTCGGTGTACCTGGTGTATGCCATTGCCATCGCCGTCCTCATTCTGTGGCGCTTCCGCGAAAATATTGAGCGCATCGTCAAAGGCACCGAGCGCCGCCTGGGCGAACCGGCGTAAAGTATCCCACCCTGAGCACAGCTACGGTATAATGTGAACGTAACGACAGCCGCCCTGGCGCGGCTGTTGTGCTGTGCCGGCACCCTGTGGAGATAAGCTCGTATGACCATTGACTGGACGCGGATACTGCCCGTGCTGGTATCCATCGGTGTGATTATTGCCGTGGCGGTGCTGCGCCAGTACAGCAAAACCATTGCCGCCATCGCCGCGGTGATGCCCATCAACATCCCCCTGACGATGTGGATCGTTTACAGCAGCGCCGAACCGGAATTGAAACAGGCCAGCCTGAACAGCTTCACCACCGAATTAACCATCAATCTGCTGCCGACCTTTATTTTCACCCTGGTGGCGTGGCAAATGGTGAAAGCCGGTTACGGGCTGCTGCCGGCCATCGCGGCCGGTTATCTTGCCTGGGCCATCGGTCTGGGGCTGATTTTTTTCGTGCGGAACCAGATGAACGCGGCGGCTTAGCGGGCGGCCGTCTCCCACACAAACAGCCCGTAGCGGCTGAGGTGGATGGGCACCGGCTGAAATAACGGGCTGGCCGCGCCAATCGCCTGGAGCATGGAGCGCTGCTGGTGGCTGGATTCGCCGCACAGCAGCGTGACCGAGCCGCCTTCGCCGCCGGCCCCGTTCATCTTCCAGCCCAGGGCCCCGTGGGCCCGCGCAATTTCGATCACCTGGTGTG
>JALOOI010000048.1 GCA_025454495.1 Anaerolineae bacterium | reverse complement strand
CCGCCGATTAAGGCGGCAGCAGCAGGAACGGCTCCGCCAGCGGCACCCCCTGCGGGCTGCTCACCGGCACCGGCTGGCCGGCGACCACCACCCCCACGCGCAGCCGCCACCCCGGTTCCAGCGCCAGCGGGAAGAACAGCCGGTCGGTGACGACCTCCCCGGCCGGCCCGCTGCTCACCATGATCGGGGCAAAGCCGCCCACCGGCGGCCGATCCTGCTGCGCCACGATGGCCCCGCCGGCATCCAGCACATGCACAAACCACGTCAGGTCGGGCGCGGGCGGCTGTACCGGCCGGGCCCAGGCCAGCGTCACGAACAGGCCAGCGTCATCTTGGCGCAGCCCGTAGCCGGCCAGCGTCACCGGGCCGAACTGCCAGCCGCCGGGCTGCGCGGCCGGTGGGCCGGGCCGGGTGTGGAAGCCCAGCAGCCGATGATCGCCCACGGTGGTCTGCTGGAACAGCGCGTATTGTGACCACAGGGCGCGTTCCAGCCAGTTATCCGCCGCTGCCGGGGGCAGCCACGTCAGATACCATAAAAAGCCCGCCTGCGCCGTTACACGGGCAATTTGCGCCTGCACCGCCGGATGCCCGGCCGGGGCGTGCGGGTTCACCACCACCAGCCGCGGGATCGTCTCCACATCCATGAGGGCGGTGCCCGGCTGGAACGAAGCCACCAGCACCGGGCCCGGCGGGTTGAGCGCGGCCGTCAACTGGCGCGGGAGCTGCTGTGAGGCATTATCCTGCTGGCGGGCCACCACGCCGTTCAGCACCACGATGGCCAGCAGCAGCGCGGCCGCGTCCGTCGCCCGCCCGCGCGGGCCCGCGGCCGGCAGCCACGGCAGGGCGATCCCGGCTGCGGCCAGCAGCAGCGCCAGCAGGGCGTGTACCCCGTCCACCCCTTCCGCCAGCCAGGCCACATCCGGCCGCGTGCCCAGCAGCAGCAGCGCCAGGTGTGCCAGCAGCGGCTGGTTGATGGGATCGTACAGGTCATGGCGATAGAGGCGCTCATAGAAGGGAATATAATCGTAAGCTGCCCCCAGGCCCTGCACCGCCACCGAGAGCGCCACCAGCGGCAGCACGATCAGCAGCAGGGAACGGCGGCGCAGCGCCACCTCCAGCACCGCGGCCACCGGCAGCAGCAGCAGCGGCAGCACCGGCAGCAAAAAACGCGGCCCCCAGCACCACGCCCCATCCCACGCCCACCAGGTGCCATAAATGATGGATTGCAGCGCCGTCAGCAGCAGCACAACAGCGGTCAGCCGGCGGTCACGCCGCCACAGCAGGGCCAGCCCCGGCAGGGCCAGCAGCAGGGCCGGGCTGTACCAGAAGAAGCCTTTGTACGGGCTGAGCCACAGGCCATACAGCCCATCGACCAGCGGGGTGGTGAAGCCTTCCACGCTGCCCAGGTAGTAACCACTTTCGCTCAGGCTGCCATAACGCGCCAGGTTATACAGCGCCAGCCCGGCCAGCACCAGCGCCGCCGGCAGCCCGAACCACAGCAGCCCGCGCCAGTCCCGGCGCGGCCGCAGCAGCAGCCCGAAGACCGGCAGCAGCGCCGCATACGACAGGTTGACCCCGGCCGCCAGCCCGGCCGCGGCCCCGGCCAGCAGCCGCCCGCGCCGGTCGCCCGCCGGCCGGCCATAGAGACCGCCCACCGCCAGCACCAGCAGCAGCGCCGCCAGCGGCTCGCCGAACAGGGTACGCGGATACACGGCCGCCAGCGTCGCCAGCCCGTACACCAGGCCCGTGGCCAGGGCCACACCGCGGCCAAAGGCCATCTGCCGCAGCAGCGTATACAGCGCCGCGCCCGTCAGCGCCGTTAGCACCGGGTTCAGCAGCATCGCCGTCGCCCGGATCGACAGCCACGGCAGCGCTTCCGCCAGGGCCACCAGTGGCAGCAGCAGCAGCGACGGGGCCACCCCCTTCTTGCTGTAGCGCTCGCCATCCGGGCTGATGAGATACTGCTCCCCCTGCGCCCCGCTGACGATCAACTGGCGCGGCGTGGATAGAATGGTCGCCGCCGGCGAGCCGGCCAGCACCAGCGTCCGCGCCACATCCAGCGTATCGCTGCCATCGATTGAATCGGGCACGGGGATATACACCAGCAGGTACACTGCCAGCAGCAGCAGGCCCAGCGCCAGGCGCAGGCGCTGATCGGTCACGGAGGCGAGGCGGGCACAGAGCGTCATGGTGGCCGATTGTACCGGCAGCGCCTGCCAAATGACAGGTTTTGCCCGCTGGCTCAGCATCGGCCCGCCAGAAAGAGTATAATGCGTGTATGAAATAAACCGTCAGTGACCCGGTGGAACCCGGTCACAGCTTAAAGCAGGTGCGTATGGTGTTAAGTGTGGCAGATGTGCTGGAACTGGATTTATTGAATGCGGCGGAGGTGGTCGCCGGGCACGAGGGGCTGGCCAACCGGGTGCACTGGCTGCACAATGCCGGCGTGCCGGATGCCTACCGCTGGCTGAACGGCGGCGAACTGGTCATCACCACCTATATCAACATCCCCGAAGCGCTGGAAGACCAGAAGCAGTATGTCCGCGAAATGGTCAAAAAAGAGGTGGCCGGGCTGATGATGGCGGTGGGGCGCTACATCGCCCATATTCCGCCCCACATGCGCGAAGTGGCCGACGAATGCCGCTTTCCCTTGATCGAAATTCCCTATACGGCGCGTTTTGTGGATATTGCCCGCGCCGTGAATGAGCGCATCGCCCAGGAAAATATGGACATGTTGCAGCGGGCGCTGACGATCCAGAAGGAGCTAACGCGCCTGGTGCTGGAAGGCGGCAGTTTTCAGCAGCTTGCCAGCAAACTGTGCGATTTTGTGGGCCACAGCATCAGCATCGAAAATGAGCGCTTTGAAGCCATCGCCACCCAGAATATCGCCGAAGTGGACGAAGCGCGGCGCTATACGCAGCAGCACGGCCGCACCGACCCGCGCCTGGTGGCGGCGCTGGAAGAACGCGGCTACCTGCCGCAAATCCGCCAGACGCTGCGCCCGGTGCAGCTTCCCATCATGAGCGATGTGGGCCTGGAGATGGAGCGCATCCTGGCTCCCATCGTCGTCCAGGGCGATATTTATGGCTATATGTGGGTCATCGCAGATGTGCACAGCATCTCCGGCATCGACATGATGGCCATCGAAAGCGGGGCCACCATCGCCGCGCTCATCCTGCTGTACCAGGAATCCATGCACAGCGCCGAAGCCTCGCTGAAAGGCAGCCTGCTGTCCCAGTTGATCCAGGGCGACCTGGAGCGCGAAACCGTGCTGACCGACCAGGCACTGCGCTACGGCGTAGACCTGCGCGACCCCTGCGCCATGCTGCTGGTGGAGATGCCGGCCGGCAACAGCCACAGCCTCACCCGGCTGTATCGCACCCTCAACAGCCTCATTGTGTCCGAAGGCTGGCAGGCGGTGGTGGGGCAGTTCGCCGGCGAAGTGGTGCTGCTGGTGCAGGCGGGCGACACGCTGCGCGGCATGGCCGGGCGCATCCTGGAGCGCATCACCCAGGGGCAGCGGCGCAGCGAACCGGCCCTGCGCCTGGGCGTGAGCCGCCTGTTTCAGGGAGCGCAGCAGGCCCGCCTGGCGCATCAACAGTGCCGCGATGTGCTGCACATCACCCGCCGCCTGAAGCAGGAAACCGGCCTGGTCTTCTTTAATGACCTGGGCTATTTGCACGCCCTGTATCTGGCCGGCCGCGCCAGCCTGCTGGATAATCCGCACATACCGCTGCTGCGCCGCCTGCTGGATGAAAAACAGGCCGATCTGTTTCACACGCTGGAAGCCTACCTGGATGAAGGCGGTAACGGCGTAAGCACCGCCGAAACGCTGCACATCCATCGCAGCACGCTCAATTACCGTCTGGAACGCATTCGCCAGGTGTGCGGGGTGGACTTACAGAACCCGGCCGTGCGCATGGATTTGCAGGTGGCGCTGAAATTACTGCGCCTGTTTGAGGTGGATTAGCCGCCACTGGTCATTTTCACCATAAAACAAAGCCTGGCGTATGGTGAACGTGGGGGAAAAATCGGCCAGTGTCTTGACATAAACCGGGTTTCCTGGTGTATAGTAGAAAATGTATAAAAACTGCCGATTGTTGATAGCGACAGGTGTAGTCCAATGTACCACAACAAGCGTAAAACATATCCGGGACGTACTATTATCAGGGGAATTGAAGTCATGCTGGTGGTGGCCATCGCCTTCTTCGGGCTGGCTGCGCTGGATGATGCCTTCCGTTCTCGCCAGGAACCGCGTGAAATGACGCTGACGCGGCAGGATGTGCAGCCGGAATACCGGTATAATTATACGCAGCCGGTCACGCCTGTAGAGCCGCAGACGGTGCTCACCGCCTATGACTATTTCGTCATGGCGCTGAACAACCAGCAGAATGGCGAATACTGGCAGGCCATCGAGGACTATACCCGCGCCATCGAGCTGGACCCGACCATCGCGGCCGCCTGGCTTAACCGTGGTGTGGCCTACGAACAGCTTGGCAGAACCTGCGCCGCCCGCAAAGATTTCTGGGAATGGGTGAGCCGCAATACCATCGAATTCCAGCAGGCTTTCATTGAAACCAACAGCACCATCACCCTGGAAATGGCGCAGGGGCGCAGCTATGTGATCCCCTTCACCGCCCGCGCCGGGGATGTCATCCGCCTGGATGCCACCAGCCTCATCGCCGGTGAACCGGGCACGCCGGGCGTGGTCGATCCGCTGCTGCTGCTGCTCAGCCCCTCCGGGATGCCGGTGGCCGCCGATGACGACACCATCCAGAGCGATGGCTCGCTGATTAACATGAATGCCAGCCTGAATGACTACATGATTATGCAGGACGGCACCTATACCATCGTCGTCACCCATGCCGGCGGCGGTGCTTCGGGCGCGTTCAACCTCAGCCTGAACCTGCGCTAAACACTGCGTCACTTTCACCAGAACGCCCCCCTGCGGGGCGTTTTTGGATTCTGGCCGTCCCTGTTGTTAAATCCATACAACCCGGCCGCGCCGCGGCGGGCGCTTTTTTGCTACACTGAAGGCGATTTCCACACACAGTTAAAGCGCCCGCATGTTGTTTCGCCGTCGTCCGCCACCGCCACCGGAAACCATCGCTGACTGGCTGGCCCGGGCCGCCCCGGCCGCCTGGCTGGCGCTGCCCGCGGACATCCAGCAGCCGGCCGCGCGGCTGGCGGTGCCCGCCCCGGCCACGCTGCGCTCGCCCCGCCATGCCCTGTGGGCCGCCGCCGATCAATTGCAGACCGCCGCCGCCGCCAGCCGCCGCAGCGCCGAAGCCTGCGCTCTGGCCGCCCTGGCCGCCCCCGGCGATGATATTGATGTCATGCTGGCGTATACCATCCTCATCCGCCTCTATGAGGAGCGCCGCCACCCCGACGAGATTGAGCGCTGCCGCGAGTTATGCCACCAGGCCATTGACCGCACGGCCGCGTTTCAGGCGGCCTGGCGGGCGCGGGCGGCCCCCCGCATCCTTAGCGCCGCCGAACTGCCGCGCCTGCCGGCCTATGACTGGCTGATGGCGTATTACCGGCAGCAGGGCGATGTGGCCGCCGCGGCCGCCATTGGTCGGCAGGCGGCCGCGGCCGGCTACCCGGAATACCTGGCCCGGCTGCCCGCGCCCCCGCGCACCCCCTGGCCCACCATCGCGGCCTTTGCCGGCGGGCTGCTGGCCATGGGCGCGACTACGGCCGCCCTGGAAGTGCATCTCATTTACGCCGCCGATGCCGATTACACGCCGTTTTACCTGCTGCTGACGCTGCTGCTGTGGGGCTTCACCCTGCTGCTGGCCTTTGCCGGCCCCCTGCGCGACCATCTGCTGAGTGTGCCGCGCTGGTTACGGCGGCATCCGGCGCTGCTGTGGCTCATCCTGCTGCTGGTGGGGCTGGCGGTGCCCGTGCGGGCGGAACTGCTGCGGTTTAACACCCTGTTCCAGCGCTATGATACGTGGATGCTGCTGTGGGGCACGGCCCTGCTGTGCGCCGCCGGCCTGACGGCCGCCGACCGGGGCGAGATGGCCCGCCGCCTGGGCCGCAGCCCTTTCGCCGGGCTGCTGGTCACGCTCACCACCTGCGCCCTGCTGCTGGTGGGCGGCGAACTGTATTTGCGCTACGGGCCCGCCTTCTCCAACAGTTACGCCATCGGCCTCATTCATACCCGCTGGACGGATTTATACTGGCACCCGGAGAACGCGGCCGGCTTCCGCGATGTGGAGCCAGCCTGTGATGTGCCGCCGGAGGTGCAGCGCGTGCTGGTCGCCGGCGATTCTTTCGTGGCCGGCCTGGGCATCAACAACTACGAAAACACCTTCCCCCGCGTGCTGGCCCGGCACCTGGGCGAGCGCTACCGGGTGAACATCGCCGCCATGCCCGGCTGGAACACCCGCAGCACCCTCAGCGCCGTGCTCAATTATCCCTGCCTGCCGGATATTCTCATCTGGTCATATTTCGTCAATGATATTGCCGAAATTGATGGCGCATACATCCAGCCGCTGAATGCGCTCTTTGCGGAGCCGGAAGAACCCGTGAAAACTTACGTCGAAACCTTTTACCTGGCGGAACTGGCCTACTGGAATCTCTATCGCCAGCTTGTGGCCGGGCTGGACGGCCGCTACAGCAGCCAGGTGCTGTCCGCCTATGCCGATCCGGCTGTGTGGGCGCAGCATGAGCTGGATTTGCAGAGCATCGTCAGCCTGGCCGCAGAGCGCCGGCTGCGCCTGGTGGTGATCGTCTTCCCGGCGCTGAACCAGATGAGCGCCAGCGAGCCGGCCGTGCGCCAGGTGGAAAATTTCTTCAGTGAGCGCGGCGTGCCGGTGGTGAGTATGCTGGATGACCTGCGCGGCCGGTCGCCGGGGCAGCTTGTGGTCAACCCGTTTGATATGCACCCCAACGAAGACACCCACCGCCGGGCCGCCGAAGCCCTGCTGCGCGTCCTCCAGACACCCTGACCCACAGGCTTAAGGTTTGTGCCGGCTGCGTAACCTGGCGGCGCTGGCTGTGTTTTTACACGCGAACACAGGGACACAACCACACATGAAAAATTTCTTCCACCGGCAGCGCCGTAATTACAAAACCCTCTCCGATAATGAACTGGTGGAACTGGCCGCCGGGGATAAAGAGGCTTTCGGAGAATTGTACGAGCGCTACCTGACCAAAATTTACAACTATGTCTACTACCGCACCGGCAACGCCCAGGATGCCGAAGACCTGACGGCCAAGGTGTTCTACCGGGCGATGTCGCACATCCAGACCTATGAAGATAAGGGCGTGCCTTTCCAGGCGTGGCTGTACCGCATCGCCCATAACCTGGTGGCCAATTTCCACCGCGATCAGGGCCGGCGTAAGGTGATCCCGCTGGATGATTACATCGCCCACAGCCTGCGCTCCGAAGCGCCCGACCGCCAGACGGAAGCCAATGAGGAGCAGGAACTGCTGCTGGCGGCCATTCGCCGGCTGCCGGCCGAGCGCCAGGAACTGCTGCTGCTGAAGTTCGTGGAACACAAATCCAACGCCGAAATTGGCCAGTTGATGAACCGTACCGAAGGTGCCATTAAGTCGCTCTATCATCGGACGCTGCTGGCCCTGCGCGATGAATTGCAGATGCAGCAGATGAATTTACAGCCGCAGCGCAAAATCAAAGGGTAAACCGATGCCATCAGAAGTCACCATGCAGGAGTTACTCGCCGCTATGACCGAGGCGATCATTGCCGATGATCCCGGTCTGGAGGTCATCGTGTCCCGCTATCCGGTGGCACCGGGCGATGCCGCCGGCTACCGGCGGCTCGTGCAGCGGCTGCACAGCACGCTGACCCCGGTGGAGCCGTCGCTGGAATTTGCCCGCCGGCTGGAGCAGGATTTACTGGGGGTGCGGCAGCGCCCGCCGGGGCTGCTGTGGCGCTGGCGCAGGCTGCCGGCCCGCCTGCAAATTGCGGCCGGGGCCACGCTGGCCGGGGGCTTTGTGCTGCTGGTGCTGCGTATTTTCACCGGGGAATGGCGGCGGCAGCGCGTGCCGGAAGAAGCCAACATCGCCTGAGCGGCACGTCAGCCGCCCTGCATAATGTCCGCCACCACATCTTCCAGGGGCAGCGCTGCGCCCTGGGCGCGGGCGGCGGCGATCACGTCCGGCGGCAGCCCGGCCGCGGCCTGCTGGCACAGGCGTTCACAGGCGGCCCGCAGTTCAGCATCGGCGGCCGGGTGGGCCATGGCACAGGCCAGCCAGCGCAGCGCCCGCTCCGCGTCCCCGTCCTGCTGCCGCACCTCGGCCACCCCCCGAATGGCAAAAACCACAATCCGCAGCAGCCCCGGCAGCAGCGTCAGCGCCAGCGCCTGGCGGTAGTGTTCCAGCGCAGCGGCAGCATGGCCCCGTGCCGCCGCAATATAACCGAGCAGCAGCAGCCCGTAACCCGTCCCGGCCAGGTCGCCAATGTGCTGGTTTTGTTGCAAGGCTTCTTCCGCCAGGCTCTGCGCCAGGTCATAACGGCCCATGCGCCAGGCGACATCGCCCATTTCGCGGGTGGCGAAGCACACGCCCCAGCGGTTGCCGCTGCGCTCGGCCAGCACCAGGCTCTCCTCAAACAGCCGCAGCGCCTCCGGCAGATCACCGAGCATTCGGGCGCTGTCGCCCAGGCCGTTAAGGGCGCGGGCGATGCCGGCTTCGTCGCCGGTGCGCCCGGCCAGCGCCAGCACCTGCTGCCACAGCCCGCGCACGGCGGCATAATCGCCGCGGGTACGCACAATGAGGGCGATGCCGCCCAGGGCGTTCATTTGCCCGCGCGTATAATCCAGATCGTTGGCGACCGCCAGGGTGTCCTGGTAGCAGCGTTCAGCGTCGTCGTAGCGCCCCTGGCGATAGAGGGTGTAGGCCAGCCCGGCCAGGCTGTCGCACAGCCGCCGCCCATCCGCCAGATCGTGGCACAGCCGTACTGCTTCTTCATACAGGGCGGCGGCACTCGCCGTATCGCCCAGGCGCAGCGTGGCATCCGCCAGGCCCGGCAGCAGTTCGCTGTGCAGGGCGGTGTGGCGCTGCGCCGGCAAAAAGCGCTCTGCCAGCAGCCGCGCCCGCGCCAGCAAATCCCGCGCCATGGGGTAGGCATTCACGCTGATGGCCTGCAACCCGGCCCGAATGCACCACACATATTCACGATCCAGGCTGCCGGCTTCGTGCCAGTGGTGTGACAGCGTGAGGGCGTAAGCGGGCTGATCGCCATAGTGCTGTTCCAGCGCGGCGGCCACCTGGCCATACACCGCCTGGCGCTCAGCGGGCAGCAGGTCGCGCAGCACGCCATCGCGCAGTTTATCATGGGCGAAGCGCCAGCGGCCATTTTTATATTCCAGGATGGCGGCCGCTTCGCATTCCAGCAGCCAGTCATCCAGCGTCAGCGCCATGCTGCCGGCCAGCGTGGTGATGAGCGTCAGATCCAGTTCGCGGCCGGCGGCGGCCGCCAGCTTCAGCAGCGGCAGGGCGGCCGGCGTAAGGTGTGCCAGCCGCCGCTGCACCACCGTATGCATCCCCCCGGCAAACACATGGTGCGGCAGGGTGATGTTGCCGATGTTGTTCAGCGTGCCGGCTTCTTCCGCCAGCACGCGCACCACCTCCAGGATGAAAAAGACGTTGCCTTCGGTTTCGCGGTACAGCAAATCCACCACGTCTTCCTGCCGGCCGATCTCATCGCCGAGCATGGATGCGCCCAGATCGGCAATTGCGCCCATTTGCAGCCGATCCAGCAGCATGACGGCCATGCCCGGCAGTTCGTCCGGCAGGGTGGGCCGTTCTTCGGTGCGGTAGCTGCCCACGATGAGCAGCGGCAGCCGGGCCACGTGGGGCAAAAGCTGCTGGAGCACCACCAGGCTTTCCACCGCCCAGTGTAAATCTTCCAGCAGCAGCAGCACCGGCGCGGTTTGCCGCCGGAAAATATCCACCATCACGCTCACCAGCCGCACCTGGGCATACTGCGGATCCATCGGCACCGCCCCGGCCAGGTCGCGCTGGAGCAGCCGGTCAATATCCGGGATCAGGTCGCGCAGGATGCTGGCTTCCAGGTCGCTGATGGGCGTTTGCAGGCACAAATGGCGAATGGCTTCGCTCCACTGGTTGTAGGGGCGGCCGCCCTCACTGATGGACTGCCCGCGCAGGACGAGCATCCCGTTCACCAGCGCCAGCGCCCGCAGTTCTTCCAGCAGGCGCGATTTGCCGATGCCGCTTTCGCCGCCCACCAGCCAGGCGCTGCCCGCGCCCCACAGCGCCTGGCGCAGGGCATCGGTAAGCTGCTGCATCTCGGCTTCGCGGCCGACGAAGCGGGCGGCCTGCAAATAACTTTCGCGGATGGAGGCCGTCTCCTGGCGGGTGAGGGCGTGCAGCGCCTGCCCCGCGCTGGCATAACGGGCCGCCGGCTGCCGGTCAATCAGCCGGCGGATGACGGTGTGCAGCCGTTCATCCCCGGCCAGCCGGGCCAGCTTCGGCTCGTTCAGCAGCATATTTTCGATCAAATCAGCCGGCGACTCGCCGGCGTAGGGGTGCTGCCCGGTGAACATTTCGCAGGCGATGATGCCGGCGGCGTACAGGTCGGCGCGTTCGGTGGCGGGGCCGCCCTGCAACACTTCCGGCGCGATGTAAAAGAGCGTCCCCGCCACGCGATGCCAGTCCTGCGGCTGCGCTTCACGGGCGCGGGCCAGCCCAAAATCCAGCACTTTCACCTGGCCGTCGGGCGTGACCAGCACATTATCCGGCTTCAGGTCGCGGTGGATGATGCCGCGCCGGTGCAGGTAGGCCAGCGCCTGCAGCATTTGCAGCAGCAGCGCGGTACGCACCTCCGGCGGGCGGTCAGCGCAGGCGGCCAGGATGGTGCGCGGCTCGTGGAGCAGCTCCATCGTAAAATAGGGCTGCCCGCTGTGGTCAAAGCCGTAATCCAGCACCTGAATGATGTGCGGGTGCCGCAGCGAGGACAGGGTACGAAATTCGTCCGCCAGCGCCAGGCGAAAATCAATCAGGCCGCCGGGGTCGGCGGCCCCGCTGGCTTCGGGCACATGCACCCGTTTCAGCGCCACCAGGTCGCCCGTGAGGTGATCTCTGGCGCAGTAGACCACGCCCATACCGCCGGTGCCGATCACTTCCAGCAGCGCATAACGGCTGCCGATGCTGGCGGCCGGGGGCGGCGGGCTGTGGCTGAGGGTTTCGTCGGGCGTTCTCATCAACGGCGGTTCTCCGGGCCGGTTCAGGGTGCTGCGGGCAGCAGCGTCAGGGTATAGGTGCCGGTGGTGCCGGCGGCGGCCCCCGCGCCAAAGCGCGACGCGCGGATGTAGTACAGGTCAGTGCGCGGCAGCCGGTAACGGTCCAGACGGGCGTTTTGCCCGCCGCCGCCGTCGTCATCGCTGGTGATGCGCTGCTGGCGGCTGTCCAGCAGTTCTAAGAACGAGTCCAGGTCGCCATCGACCCGGTTCATGGCGATGGTGATGACATCGCCGGCGCTGCCCCAGAAAGCGAACAGCGAATCCGGGTCATCCGCGGTGATGCTATCGGTGAGGGCCGCGCCATACTCCAGCCGGGGGATGCCAGGGTTCACCCCGTCGAAGGCGCGGCCCTCGCGGCGGTATTCCAGCCGGTAGCTGCCGCGCCCGCGGCCCTGCTCGCCGTCGGCCCGCCCGGCGATAATGTAGTATACCCCGTCGGCGGGAATGCGGTAGCGCTCAATGCGGGCGTTGCTGCCGCCGCCGCCATCATCATCCACCAGCACCGGTTGCAGGGCGGCATTGGCCAGCGTCAGCCGCGTATCCAGCGAGCCGCCGGTGCGGTTCAGCGTGATGCTGATGATGTCGTCGCGGCTGGCGTTGAAGGTGTACACGCGCTCAAACGTATCATCGTTCAGCACATCTTCCACCGGCGCATTGGCCAGGATGGGCACCGGGGCCAGGCTGCCCGCGCTGAGGCTGCCGGTATTCTCGGACGGGTTGATGGTGAGGACGAAGGTGCCGGCGCTGTCGCCGGAGGCCTGCCCGTAGCGGGTGGCGATGACGATGTAGGTGCCGCTCTCGCGGATGAGCAGCCCCGGCAGCCGGGCGTTGCGCGTGCGGTCGCCGGCATCGTCGTCATTTTCGGCGATGACGAAGCGGCCGCTGTCAACCACCTGCAAATAGGGGTCGAGCGTGCCGGAACTGCGCGTCATGCGGATGTCTACGCGGTCGCCGGCTTCGGCCTGAAAGGTGTAGTACACCTGCGGCTGCGTATCGCTGATGGTGTTGATGACCGGCACCCCGTAGATGAGATTCGTCCCCTGGTCAGACACCACGCCCACGCGCTCCAGCGCCAGCGTATAGCTGCCCTGCGTGCTGCCGCGCCCGTAACCAAAACGCCCCACCACCACAAAATAGCGCGTGGTCTGCGGAATGGTGACGGTGGTATCAATATCCAGGCTGCCCTGCAAATCATCGCGGGTGAAGATGACGCGCCCGGTTTCATCGAACACGGTCAGCACCGGGTCCAGGTTGCCGGCGGTGGTGGCCAGGCGAAAACGGATGACTTCCCCGCGTGAGCCATCAAACACGTACACCTGGCGCGGTGTGGCATCATCCAGCGTGCCGCTGAGCAGCGTGCCCGGCAGCACGCCGGGCTGCTCCGGCGGCGCATCCTCCTGGGCGGCCGCCAGCAGCGACAGCCCCAGGCAGCACAGCAGCACGCCCGGCAGAATGGCCCTCTTGATGATGCGCTTCCACATGTTGTTGCACCCGTGAATTGGCACATATATTCTAATGAATTTTGCCGCCGTTGACCAGGATCGTCCGGTGGGGGTCAGGGCTGGCGGGCGAAAGGCGCAGTCGCGGCGATCCACAGCAGGCGGTTGTATTTGGCCAGCCGTTCCGACTGCTGGATGGAGCCAACCTTGATATAGTCAGCCCGCCAGCCCACTGCCAGGTCAGCCAGCCAGTGATCTTCCGTTTCGCCGCTGCGGGCGCTGACGACGATGGGCCAGCCGGCGGCCCGGGCCAGGCGCAGGGCGGCCAGCGCTTCGGTAAAGGTGCCGATCTGGTTCACTTTCAGCAGCAGCGCCCCGGCCGCCTGCCGGTCAATCGCCTGCTGAATGCGGGTGCTGTTCGTACACAGCAGATCATCCCCCAGGGTGAGCACGTCCGGCGGCAGGGTCTGGCGCAGTTGGGCCCAGTGCGCCCAGTCGTCTTCGGCCAGCCCGTCTTCCACGCTGATGAGAGGGTAATGCTGCACCCAGTCGGCGATCTGCGCCACCATCTGCGCCCCGGTGAGCGCCTGCCCGCCCAGGTGATAGTGGCCGGCGCGGTAAAAATGGCTGGCCGCGACATCCACCGCCAGCGCCATCTGCGTCCCCGGCACATAGCCGGCGCGTTCAATGGCCCGCACGGCATCCGCCAGCATGGTACGCTCATCCGGGAAGGCCGGGGCCAGCCCGCCTTCATCGGCCGTCAGCGGGCGCATCCCATACTGCTCAGCGATGAGCGCCACGGCGGCCTGATACACCGCGTAGACCATGGCCAGCGCGTCTTCCAGGCGGGCGGCGTGGTGCGGCACGATCAGCACATCCTGAAGCGCCACCTGCCCGCCGGCATGTTTGCCGCCGCTGAACAAATTGACCATCAGCCGGGGCAGGGCAGGGGTGGTCACGCCGGCCAGCCCGGCAAAATAAGCATACAGCGGCTGCCCGGCGGCGGCTGCGCTGGCGCGGGCGAAGGCCAGCGACACCGCCAGCAGCGTGTTGGCCCCCAGGCGGCCTTTGTTGGGCGTGCCATCCAGCGCGCTGAGCGCGGCATCCAGCGCCGCCTGCGACTCAAAATGCTGGCCGCGCAGCGCCGCATTCAGGGTGGTGTTGACGTGCTGCACCGCCTGGCGACAGCCATAGCCGCCGTAGCGGGCCGGGTCGCCGTCGCGCAGTTCGTGCGCTTCCGCCTGCCCGGTGGACGCACCGGACGGCACCGAGCCGCTGCCGGCGGTGCCATCGGCCAGGGTACAGGTGGCCCACAGCGTCGGGCGGCCGCGGCTGTCCAGAATTTCCAGGGCGTGTAGATGCTGAATCGCCGGCATTGAAAGACCTGCCTCCGGCAGCGAAATGGGTTCTGCCATGCCGCGAGTGTAACACGTTCTGCCCCGCTGCACAGCGTGCTGGCCGGGGGCAATACCCGCTGTTTGCCCGCCGGTGTGGGCGCAAAATGTGGTATCATGCGGCGGCGATAAACGGCGGTGGAGAACACGATTGATGAAGCCTGTGTTACGGTTGAGCCTGCTGCTGGTGCTGTGCCTGGTCGCTGTGCTGCCGGCCGGGGCGCAGGCGGGCGATGGTGCCTGGCAGCCGCTGCAAAATGGGGCCCTCAGCCTGCGGGTGCCGCCGGACTGGCAGCCGGTGCCGGGCCTCACCGGCAGCAGCGGGGCGACCGCGCCGCTGGCGGGGGCCGGCCTGCTGTTCGGCACGACGCTGCTGCCCGCCGGGGCCACCCCGCAGACCGTCGCGGCGGCCCTCACGGACACGGTGCCGGCCAACATGCCTATCCCGCTGGCGCTGCCGGCGGGGGACGCTTTTCGGCTGGAATGGCAGGCCATGGTGGACGGTGTGACCATGCAGATGGTGCTGTACGGCCTGCTGCTGGAGAATACGCTCATCAGCCTCACCGGGCGCGTGCCGGCCGCCGCGCCGCAGGCCGCCGACTACCTGATATTGTTCGAGCGCAGCGCCCGCACCCTGACCATTGCCGACCCGCGGGCCACGCCCTGGCCGCGCGTGAGCGATGCCGCCGGCGTGGTCAGCCTGCAACTGCCGCCCGGCTGGCAGCCAGCGCCCACCGGGGCACGGGTGCTGACGGTGATCGACCCGCAAAATCGCCGGGTGGTGACGGTCAATTACCGCCCGCTGGCGCAGCCCGCCACCCTGGAAGAACTGGCGCAGCGCACCCTGAACGCTTATCCGGCCCAGGGCGTGCCCGTGGCCGCCTTTGCGCCGCTGGCGCTGCCCGTGGGGGCCGCCTACCAGGCGACCCTGCCCGGACTGCCGGCCCAGGCCGCCGATGGCACCCTGTTCGCCGCCGATCAGCTTCAGGTGCTGGTGCTGCGCGGCTCCACCCTGCTTATCATCAATGCCGGCTGCCCCGCGCCGCAGTTTGCGGAATGCCGCCCGCTGCTGGAGACCGTGCTGGATACGCTGACGCTGGCGGATTGAAGCCGCCGCGCGGCCTGTTGATCGGTGAATGCCCCATGATTTCTGTCATCGCCACGGTGTTGAACGAAGGTGAACACCTGCACTCCCTGCTGCACAGCCTGGAACACCAGACGCGCCGGCCGGATGAGATCATCATTGTCGATGGCGGCAGCCACGATGATACCGTGGCCATTTTGCACCGTTATACCGGCCGCCTGCCGCTGCGTGTGCTGGTGGAACCGGGCAGCAGCATCAGCCAGGGGCGCAACATTGCCCTGCGGGCCGCCCGCGGCGAGGTGGTGGCCATCACCGATGCCGGCGTGCGCCTGCAACCGGACTGGCTGGAGCAGATCACCGCGCCGCTGCGCGACAACCCGGCCGTCACGGTGGCCGGCGGCTTCTTCACGGCCGACCCGCAGACGCTGTTTGAAGCGGCCCTGGGCGCGACGACGCTGCCGCTGGCCCACGAGATTACGCCGGCCACCTTTTTACCCAGCAGCCGCAGCGTGGCCCTGCGCCGGCAGGCGGCGCTGGACGTGGGCGGCTACCCCGAATGGCTGGATTACTGCGAAGACCTCATTTTTGACCTGCGCCTGCAACAGACGCAGCCGCCGTTTGCCTTTGTGCCGGGGGCGGTGGCGCATTTTCGGCCGCGGCCCACGCTGGCCGCCTTTTTTAAGCAGTACTATCGCTATGCGCGGGGCGATGGCAAAGCGGACCTGTGGCGCAAACGCCACGCCATACGTTATATAACCTACCTGCTGCTGCTGCCAGGGCTGCTGCTGCTGGCGCTGCTGGTGCATCCGGCTGCCTGGCTGCTGCTGCTGGCCGGCGCGGCCGTGTACCTGGCGGCACCGTATCGCCGGCTGCCGCTGGTGCTGCGGGCCCTGCCGGCCGTCACCCCGGCCGACCGGCTGCGGGCCCTGCTGTGGCTGCCGGTCATCCGCATCACCGGCGACGTGGCCAAAATGCTGGGCTACCCGGCCGGCTGGCGCTGGCGCTGGCAGCAGCGCCCCCCGGACTGGCGGGCCCGCTAGCCGGCTGTTGCGCCCGTGCCTGTTTCGGCATACACTTGAGGCGTTATCCAGGGGAGCAGGCAGCCATCATGTCCGGCGGAATTGGGTCGATCAATCTGAAAGTCGTGGTGGTGGACAGCGATTATTATGCGCTGCAATCGATCAACAGTTACCTGGCGTGGGATCGGCGGACGCGGGTCACGTGCCTGGCGGAAACGCTGGAAGAACTGCGGGCCTACCTGCGGAGCGTGTCCCAGGCCGAAAAACCGGATGTGGTGGTGCTGGATGCCGATCATCTGGGCGGCGCGGCCAGCCTGGTGGCCGCGCTGGAGCAAATTCGCGGTCTGGTGCCCGCCCGCGTCATCTGTCTGGCGCAGCAAATTGATATGTCCCTGCTGGAAGCCGCGGCCCGGGGCGGGGCGCAGGCTTATTTGCTGAAGCAGGAAGTGCGCCTGCACATCGCCGCCGCCCTGGTCTACTGCCTGAACCATGATTTTGTGGTGACGGCCGGCATTTTTAGCGCCAGCAAAGCCATTTTTCATCACCGGCTGTTTCATGCGAGCGTGCTGCCCGACCGGCGCGAATACCCGGAGATGACCGACCGCATTCGCCAGGCCATCAAGCTGTGCGTCATCGAAGGGATGCCGGCCCACCTGGCCGCCGATGAAATGGGCATCAGCCTGCACACCATTCGCGGCTACATCAAAGAAGGCTATCGCATTCTGGAAGCCTACGACCAGAATGAATACCCCCTGGACATGACCCCGCAGGAACGCGCCTTCATGCGCTTTACCGCGCTGGATGAGGAGATCGACCGGCGGGCCAGCACCTGAGCCGGTGCCCGCCGCGGCCGGCTTCAGCCACCGGCCGCCTGGCGCACCTGCTGCACGTAGCCTTCCAGTTCCTCACGGGTGATTTCCCCAATTTTCATATGCCGGATGATGCCCTCACCATCCACAACGAACGTGCGCGGAATGGCGACCACGCCGTAGGAGCGCCGCACGATGGCCGTGGCATCCAGCGCCACCGGCAGCGCGGGCAGGGCGTTCTGGTCGAAGAAAGCCTGCACCAGCGGCGCGGTCTCCTCAAAATTGATGGCCAGCACCGCCGCTTCCTGCCCGGCATACTCCGCGGCAAATTCCGCCAGGGCGGGCAGTTCGCGCACGCACGGCTCGCAGGTGGTTTGCCAGAAGTTGAGGAACAGGATTTGCCCGCGGTAATCCGCCAGGCGCACGGTGCCGCCGGTCAGCAGCGGCAGCTCAAAATCGGGCGCGGCATAATTGAGCAGCAGGGCAGATTGCGCCTGCATCTCCGGGGGCAGGGCCGGCCCCGCCGGCCGCGTCGGCTCGCCCAGGATCATCAGCAGGGCGATGCCCAGTCCCAGCAGCGGGACGATCAAAAAGACCAGCAGCACCGGGGACGGGCGCGGGTCGGCAGGGGGGGCGGGTTGTTCAGCAGGTGTCATGGTATGCGGGCGCGGCCAACCGCGCCCTTCCCTTCATCGTTATAGCCCGTTACTCAGCCGCAACCAGCCGGTAAACGCTGCCGCTGTAATCCACAACATAGAGTTCGCCGGCTTCATCCTGCCCGAAGGAACTGATGGTCAGCCGGGTATCCTGGAACTGCATCGTTTGCCAGGCGTTCAGCGCATCACGATAGGTGAGCCAGGTGCGGCCGGTGCAGTAATCGCCGTACAGGTAAGCGCCGTCCAGCGCGGGCAGGGCCGCGCCCCGGTACACATAGCCGCCGGTGACGGAACAGCCATTCGCGCCATGCTCATATTCCGCGACAGGTGCCACCACGGTACTGGCCACAAAGCGCTGATCGAAAATGGTGCTGGCTTCGTAGCCCTTCCAGCCATAATTTTCCCCGCCGGGGCTGCCGGCCGCCTGAAAATTGATTTCTTCCCACTGGTTCTGGCCCACATCGGCCAGGTACAGGTCGCCGGTGGCACGGTCAAAGCTAAAGCGCCACACATTGCGCAGCCCATACGCCCAGATTTCGGGCAGGCCGCCGCCGGCCACAAACGGGTTATCCGCCGGGATGCTGTAGCCGGTCGCGCCATTGACATCGATCCGTAAAATTTTACCCAGCAGGGTGTTCAAATCCTGGCCGGCGTTCAGCGGGTCGCCGGCGGCCCCGCCATCCCCCAGGGAGATATACAGGTAGCCCTCCGGGCCGAAGGCCATATGGCCGCCGTTGTGGTTGGGGAAGGGCTGCGTCTGCGTGAGGATGATTTCGGCGCTGTTGGGGTCGGCGCTGTTCGCATCCGCCGCGCTCACCTGGTAGCGGGCGACGACGCTGGTGCCGCGCCGGTCGGTATAATTGATGAAGAAAGTGCCATTACGGGCGTAATCCGGGTGGAAGGCCAGCCCCAGCAGGCCGCGCTCGGTGTAGGCGTTGCTGTTGGCATCCGCCGATACCAGGGCGCTCACATCCAGAAAAATGCGCTGATCCTGGCCCTGGGCATCGGTGACGTGGATAATACCGCCCTGTTCCATGATGAACAGGCGGCCGCTGCCATCACCGGCATGGGTGAGGAACAGCGGGCGGCGCAGCCCCGCCACCAGCGGTTGCAGGGCAAATTGCGCCGGGTCTGGCGCAGCCTCCAGGCGGGTGCGGGGGGCGCTGTCCTGGGCGGCGGCGGGCAGGGCCGCCAGCAGCGCCAGCGCGAGACACAGGAAAACCATACAGCGTTTCATCGGCAGTTTGACCTTTACGGTGTACCGGCAACTGCTGTTTATCCTGGCATACTCGCGGCAAAAGAGAATAGTCAGTTGGGGCGCAATTGCAAAATTTTTGTGAAGCCGGCCCCGCGTCCTGCCACGGACAGGCGCAGGGCACCGGGCCGGCCGCGCGTTAACGAATGCCGGATTGCTTCTGGCTGCGGCGGGCCAGCGCGTCCACCACGACGGCCGCCAGCAGCACCAGCGCCGTGATGATGAACTTGACCCCGGCGCTGAGGCCCAGCAGGCCCATGCCGTTATCCACCCCGGCGATGATGACCGCGCCGAGCATGGCGCTGGACACCTTGCCGCTGCCGCCGAACAGGCTGGTACCGCCAATGACGGCCGCCGCAATGGAATTGAGCAGGATTTGCCCGCCGCCGGCGTTGGTATCCACCGAGCTGAGGCGGGCCGCCAGGATGATGCCGCCCACGCCGGCCATGAAACTGCTAATCATGAACACGCGCACGCGAATTTGCTGCACGCTGATGCCGGCGCGGCGGGCGGCTTCGGCATTGCCACCCACGGCGAACACATAGCGCCCGAATCTGGTGCGCGTGGCCAAAAACGACAGCCCGATCATCATGAGGATGAGGCCTACGCCGATGGCCGGCACACCGCGATCCTGATTGCAAATCCACACCGCCACCGCCGCCAGTGACCCCAGCAGCAGCGTTTGCAGGACGAGGATGCCGATGGGCTTGGCCGCCAGCCCGCGGCTTTTGCGCTGCTGCATCTGCCGGAATTCATTGGCCGCAAAGGCCGCCACGAACACCAGCATCACCAGCCAGCCCACTTCTGCCGGCAGGAACGCCCGCGCCACCCCCAGGACGGTGGAATCCTGCAAAATGACGGTGCCCGCGCCGCCGATGAAGATGAGCACCACGCCCTGCCAGGCCAGCAGGCCTGCCAGCGTGACCACGAAGGACGGCAGCCCGAAGTAGGTGATGATGGTACCGTGCAGCAGCCCGATGCCCGCCGCGGCCACCAGCGCCACCGGCACCGCGATATACCAGGGCTGCGCCGCGCCGGTGAGCACGGCCGCCACCAGCACGGTGATGATGAGGAAGATGATCATCGCCGCCAGCAGGCGCAGCGTTATGCCTTTGCGGAAGACCACCCCCACCACCCCGGCCGCAATCACCAGCAGAATCACATCCGGCAGGGTGATGGGCCGTACCGTGCTGTTGATATACACCCCCAGGCCGATCAATACCGGGATGAACACCCCCAGCACGGCCACCAGCGGGATGTGAAAATCCAGCGCCGGGTTATGGACTTTCACCAGCAGCAAATGCCAGATGAAATACGTCACCGCCAGGGCGAAGAAAATGCCGATGCCCACTGCCATTTCATTCACCAGCGGGCCGCGCAGCGCCAGCGTCATGCTCACAGCGGCGGTACCGCTGACGAAGCCCACCGACAGGTCAATTTCGCCCAGCAGCAGCACATACACAATGCCATAGCCGATGGTGGTGATGGCCGCCATCTGCACGATGAGATTCACCAGGTTCCGCGGCGTGAGGAAATTCTCATTCGCCGTCTGGAAGATCACAGCAATCACGATCATCCCGAAGATGATGGGCAGCGACCCAATATCGCCGGAACGCACCCGCTGCAAATAGCCCTGAATATAATCGCCCACGCTCTGCTGCCGGGTACTTTTCAGCAGCGCATTCTCTGGCTCTTTCGCCTGTGCGCTCATTGCACTTCCTCCGCCATGCCCGGCACTTTTTGCATTTTCCCGGCCGTGATGGCATGAACCACTTCCTGCTGATTCACCTTGCGGCGTTCCATCACCCCCACGCCATGCCCCAGGCGCAGCACGGTAATCCGGTCAGACACTTCAAAAATATCGTGTAAGTTATGCGAAATTAAAATGACCGCCAGCCCTTTATCCGCCAGCCGCCGCACCAGGTCCAGCACCTGGCGCGTTTGCGCCACGCCCAGGGCCGCCGTCGGTTCATCCAGAATCACCAGTTTAGAATTCCACATCACGGCTTTGGCCACCGCGATGGCCTGGCGCTGCCCGCCGGACAGGCTGGCCACCGGCAGCCGCACCGAGCGCAGCGTACTCACCGAGAGCGAGGTGAGCGTTTCGATGCAGCGGCGCTCCATCTCCAGTTCGCTCAGGGCCCCCATGGACGTTTGTTCGCGCCCCAGGAACATGTTGGCCACCACATCCAGGTTATCCGCCAGCGCCAGGTCCTGGTACACCACTTCGATCCCCAGGGCCGCCGAGGCGGCGGGGCTGTCCAGCGTGACGGCTTGATCTTCAAACAAAATTTCGCCGCCATCAAAGGGATAAATGCCGGCGATGCCTTTAATCAGCGTGCTTTTGCCCGCGCCGTTATCGCCCACCAGCGCCATCACTTCGCCGCTGCATACTTCAAAGTCAACTTCGGTCAAGGCCTGAACTGCGCCGAACCGCTTGGTCACGGCCCGCAGTTCCAGCAGGGGTTTTGTGGACAAGGTCACTGCTCCTCTTACCTGACAATCGCCATATAGCGACACAGGAACACCGATTGCCCGATGTTCCTGTGTCTGAAGGGTCAGAACTGCCTCACCACCGGGGCAAGGCAGGGTGATTCAGGCGGGTTTTAGCGTTCTTCCACCGGCGGGCAGAACTGTTCAAAGTCACCCACGCAGATTTCTTCCCAGGTGCGGAAGCCATCGGCGATGACGGTTTCTTTGATGTTGGCGCTGGTCACGGACACGGGCACCAGCAGCACCGACGGAATGTCATTGGTGCCATTGTTGACGGCACCGGTGGCCATCATGGACACATCTTCACCGTTGAGCAGGGCAATCGCCAGGGCGGCGGCCGCTTCGGCCTGGGCCTTGATGGCTTTGTAGACGGTCATGCTCTGTTTGCCGGCCAGGATGTTCTGGATGCCGCCGACGGTG
>JALOOI010000237.1 GCA_025454495.1 Anaerolineae bacterium | reverse complement strand
GGGGGCGTGCTTCCTGTTCGTACAGGGCGCGGGACTTCACTGCTTCGCCAAAGACGGCCAGGCCGGCATTGAACAGCACCAGTCCCACGGTGCCGCGCACAAACCAGGGCCGGCCCTGTCCTTTGGCGATCATGGCATCGCCGGTGACGCTGAGGCCCAGCCCGATGAGCAGCAGCCCCAGGGGCGAAAAACGCTGCCATTTGCTCTTATTCGGCATGATGATGTCACTCCTGCGGGTGTGATGTGGGCTGCATAAAAAAACGCGCGGCCGCGGCTCAGTCGCCGCGCTCCATGGCGCGGGCCGCCTCCACAAAGACGCGGGCGGTCTGCTGCATCTGCTGTGTGCGGGCTTCCACGGCCGGCGCGTCTGGCTGTGGCGCGGCCAGCAGGCGGCGCAGTTCGCGCCGTTCCCGGCTGAAGGCGGTATACAGGACGAACAGTTTCGTCCCCAGAAAGCGCCGTTCTGCCCTGCGCCAGCCGTACACCAGCACCAGCACATTGGCGCACAGGGCGAGCAGCGTGGCGGTGGACAGCGGCAGCACCAGGTTCAGCAGCCGGCCGCCCACGGTGGCGATGAGCACCGTCACCAGCATCAGCGGGACATAGGTGAGGGCCAGCCGCCGGATGAGGACGGGCAAAGCGGGCTGAACGTCGTCGGTCACAGCGTCGATGATGTGCATGGCTTAGCCTCTCTGGCCGAACCAGCCGCGGCGGGCGGGCGGCGGCGGGCTGGCATGGGTGAGCGTGGTGAAACCGCCATAAGCCGAAAACAGCGGCCGCTGTTCGGCAAAGAACAGGTCTACCCCGCGCAGCGCTTTGGCCGGCACCCGCGCCTGCACGATCTCCAGGCACGCCCCCTGCTGGCGGTACAGGTCGCCGGTCATGGCGCGGGTGTAGGTGCCGGGGGCATCCCAGCGCCATTTTTCCGGGTAAAAATAATAATAGACCAGGTAAGCGGCGGCCGTGGGCACGCCCACCCCGCGATTTTCGTACTGCCACAGCGGCTCGCCGGCCAGCGTGGCCGCTTCGGCTGCCAGCGTCAGGGCGCACACGGCATCAAGCTGGCGCTCCAGCGTGCGGCTGCCTTTGCCATCGGCCACGGTCTTCAAAAAGCCTTCCGGGTGAATGGCTCCACTGTCGATCCAGCCTTTAAAACGCGCCACGCCGTGCTGGAACAGGTCGGCATCGGCCAGCAGCAGCCCGGCGGTGATGCACAGCGCCAGCTCCCACGGCAGCGCATCCGGCAGGGCCTGCGGCGGTTCCACCAGCGCGGCCACATGGGCGGCAAAATCCGCCAGCCAGGCGGGGGGCAGGGCCGGGTGCGGGCGCAGCAGCGCCAGGATGTGCGCCTGGGCCACCGCCTGGCGCAGCGTGGCCAGCGGCGGGTCATCCTCGCGGAAGCTGTGCCCAAAGGCCGTCAGCGCGGCGGCCCCGGCGGCAGCATCGTCCAGCAGGCGGTGACGATAGGCCAGCCACAGCGCCGCCGTCAGCGGTTCCTCCGGCGCGGGGTCGTGCAGCCGGGCCCAGGCCGCCGCCAGCGGTTCCTGCTCGCGCCCGCTGCGGGCGGCCACCTGCGCCACCTCAAAAAACAGTCCATCCGGCCGCGTCAGCAGCATGGCGGCCCCTGTACCCGGTTATAAAAAGCAAATGTTGTGCCAGAATACCACACCTGATTTTCCTCCAGCGCAGGGCTATGTTAGAATCGTCGCAAGACTAGCACGCCAGCCTGAAAGTCGGCTTAACGCCATGGATAATCCGCCAGAGAATCGCCCGGTGGAACAGCGCGATACCACCACCCCGGCCACGGCCCTCCAGCGCCTGCGCCAGAAGCGGGAACAACTGACGCGCGATTATGCCGCCGGTAAGTTGAACGCCGCGCAGTTTAACGCCATGTACCGCTATTATATGGAAAAAAGCACCATTATCGAGAAGATGATGCAGAATAACCCGGAGTCCGAGGCGTGGCGCAGCGTGGCCGCGCCGGGGGCGACGGCCTTCCTGCGCGAAAAATTTGAGTCGCGCCTGCTGTACTGCGTGGTGCTGCGGCGCGGCGACCAGACCCCGCTGATGGCAGAGGGGCGCTTATCGCAGAAGGCGGCCTACCAGCTTCACGAGATGCTGAAGAAGCTGTGGGCGCTGCCGGCCTGGCGCAGCGGGCTGGTGCGCAAAGCCATGGGCGATGGCCTGTGGATGCTGCTGTGTATGGGCGAAACCTCGGCCACCATCACCATTTTTATGCTGCAACCCTCCACCATCCAGACCAACCGCGTGCGCGATTTGCACCTGGATTTTGAACGGGCCAACCAGCTTTTGCTGTTACGCAACCTGCCCGCCAGCCGCATGGTCTTTCCGCAGCGGGCCCTGTTCGAGCAGGGCTGAGCGCGGCGGAGCCAGCTTAGTCTTCCAGATGCTGGTAGGGCTTAATGCCGCAGTATTTCAGCATTTCATCCAGCGCCAGGATGGCCGACTGCTGCGTATACACCACCCGCAAAAACACCCCGATCTGCACCAGGTCAGCGATGGCCCGCCGGAGCTGGCAGCCCTCATCAATGTATTGATCCAGCAGCATATGCAACTGCGTTTCGGTCGGTTTTTCTGGCACCATGAACAGCGGAATGCCTTTGTCGTCGCGGGTGGCGGTATCGCCGGCGAAGTTCAAAAAGACGCGCTCACCATCCGCCGCCTTGATGGCCGCGGTGAACATATCCACCGCGTGCATTCGCGTGGGGGAAATAATCATATCGCCTTTGCGGGCATCGTCGCCGAAAGTCACCGTGAGCGTGTCCAGTTCGCGGGCAAGCTGGATGAGGTAGCGGCGCATGTTGGTACCCAGTTTGCGGAACTCTTTGTAATGGGCGGCGCGGGCGATTTCGCTGGTGTGGATGCCGGACGGCTGAAACAGCGGGTGGCCGTTGCGGTGCGGCGGAAACTGGTCACGGTGCGCCTCGCCATCGGAATAATAGATGACGGTGGGTTCGCGCCGGCGGATGTGGTCGATGGCAATTTCCAGCGAGGTGATGCCGCCGAAGGTGCAGGGCGAAATTTCGTACAGGTTCACCTTCGCCGCCTGGCGGGCCGCCATCTCCAGCGGATGATGCACGCCATAATCGTATTCGTAGCCGTGCGTATCCGGGTGGATTTGCGGGTCGAAGAAGGTAATGTTCTCGCCGGTGAGCCAGTCGTTAATGCGGTCACGCTCGCTGTTGCGCGTCAGTTTCCCCTCCGCATCGATGATGTTGCAGGCCCCCCCGGAAAAGACCTGCGTGAGATGCACACGCAGCATTTCATCGGTCACGCTCCATCGTTTCACCATGTTCGCCCCCTCTGTATACTATGTTGTTAGAGTAACATAAATCTACCGTATTTGCCCCGAAAACGGCCTTAAAAAGGGCTGGCGGGCGGGGATGGGGGGGGCTAATATGTGGTTCGATGTCTATCATTTGCTGTATGAGACCTGTGTGCCTCGCTGGATGAAGCCAGCGGCCCCTGTTCAAGGCGCTGGCAAAGAGGCCCGCTCCAATGGATGATTTTGCCCGGCGCATTCTGTCGATTGTGGATCAACTGCCGTCGCCTTACCGCGAGCGCGACCGGGCGGGCGTGCAGGCCCTGCTGGATGCCGGCCAGCATTCGGTGCCGGCCCTGGCGCAGTGGGCGGCGGACGCGCAAGCACCGCTCGCAGGTCGCCTGCTGGCCGTGTGGCTGCTGGGGCGGCTGCAAGATGCTGCCGCGCTGCCGGCCCTGCTGACGCTGCTGCATCACCCCTGGCCGGCCGTGCGGTTGAGTGCCGCTCAGAGCCTGGGCTTTTATCCACAGACGACCGTCACCACCGCCCTGCTCGGTGCGCTGCATGACCCCGATACGGATGTGCGGCGACAGGTGATTTATGCGCTCGGCGAGATGCGCCAGGCGGCCGCCGGCGATGCCCTGGCGCACCTGCTGATGGACGCAGACACGCCGCCCGATCTGCGGGGTTCGTGTGCCGAAGCGCTGGCCAATGCTGGCGATCAGCGGGCCGTGCCCGCCCTGCTGGCACAGCTCAATGACCCCGCTGCCGAAGTTCGTTTCTGGGCCGCTTATGCACTGGGCAGCCTGGGCGACCCGCAGGCGATCCCGGCGTTGCAGGCGCTGGTGGCGGCGGCGGCGGTGCTGCCAGAGGATCATGCGGTGGGTGAGGAAGCGCGGGCCGCACTGGAGCAACTGCGGCGCAGGGCCACCGCCGCCCCCGATTAGCCCCCCGTCCCCGACTGACTCTTAACACAGCGGGTCACATGTGTTAAAATAGGGTCATACGGGAGCGACTTTAGATTCGACAGCGAAGGCTGTGGTCGCATGGCAGGTCGTGCGCCTGGCACGTAAAACGGGCAAGCACATTAAGTGCCAACAACAAATCCTACGCTCTCGCCGCCTAAACAACGGTAAAGAGTCGTCAGCCCTGGAGGTTGACCGTTCCCATTCACCGTTCACTGTCCGGGGAATGAGGGGCGCGACAAAGTCAGTGTGCCAGCAGCGCACGCCGATAACGCTGCTGAAAGACTCATCGGCTGGCGGGGGCAGCACCGTGTTTGCCGGGGGCCGCACCTGCGAGATAAAAGGCAAACTATACCTGTAGAGGTGCGAACTACGAGTTCGTTGGACCCGGGGGGCAGGTCCCCGGCGCTTCCACTCCCATCCCACCCCAAAACCGGCTCAGCACGAGCCGGTTTTGCATTCCGGGGCGGGGCCGGTGCGTCAGGCGGAAAAAATACTGTGCAGCGCGTCGGCCAGTGCGTCAATATCGGTGCGGGTGTTGTACACCTGGCAGGACACGCGCACCAGCGGGCGGCCGTCCGGCGTGGTCGTCAGCGGGATTTCGATGCGAAAATCGTCATACAGCCGCGTTTTCAGCGCCGGCAGGTCACACGGGGGCAGCGGCAGCGCCAGCATCTGGCCAAACCACGTCTGGCTGGCCGGCGACAGCGGTTCCAGTTCGGTGACGGCGGTGATGCGCTGCCAGGCATAGCGGGCCAGCGCCTGGCATTCGTCGCGGCGGCTGTCCCAGTCGTGCGCGGCCATAAAATCCAGCGCGGCCGGCACGGTGAGGAAGGCGGCCACATCGCGCGTGCCCTGCCACTGGTTCTGGCTGATGAAGGTGCCCTCCGGCAGCCAGCCGTGGCTGATGACCAGCGGCGCGATCCAGGCATGATGCTCCTGGCGCACGTGCAAAAAGGCGGAGCCTTTGGGCGTACACATCCATTTGTGGCAGTTGCCGGAATAGACATCCGCGCCCAGGGCGGTTAAATCCAGCGGGAGCTGGCCGGGCACATGCGCCCCGTCAATGATGGTGAGGATGCCGGCGGCGCGGGCGCGGCGGCAAATTTCGGCCACCGGGAAGATGAGCGCGGTGGGCGAGGTGATGTGGCTGAGAAAAATGATGCGCGTGCGCTCCGTGACCCCCTGCCAGAAGTGCTCCACCCAGGCTGCCGGCGTGGTGACGGGCAGCGGCATGGGCCGCTCAAGGTAGCGGGCCCCCGTGTGCTGGCAGACGAAAGCCCAGGTACGGTTAAGCGCCCCGTATTCCTGATCGCTGGTGAGGATTTCATCGCCGGGCTTCAGCCAGCCGAGCATGAGCGACCGCGCCACCGTGTTCAGCCCGATGGTGGCGTTGGGGACGAACAGCAGTTCCGCCGGCGGCGCGTGCAAAAAAGCCGCCAGGCGGGCGCGGGCTGCGTCCAGCAGCGCATCATAATCGCGCCCTAAAAAGCGCACCGGCTGGCGTTCCAGCTCGCGCTGCCAGCGCAGGTATTCGTCAAAGATGGGCTGCGGGCAGGCTCCAAAAGAGCCATGATTGAGAAAAATAATCTCTTTGTCCAGCAGGAACAACTCCGCCAGCGCGGGCATGGGGCATCACTTTCAGCAAGCAGGATGGGTCAACAGCCCTCATTATACGGCCGGCGCAGCAGTCCACCGCAAACCATGCAGCCGGGCCCACCGGCGCGTTAGAACGTCGTTTGCCACCAGCGCCGGCGCGTCCACCACAGCAGGGCCAGCGTCAGGAAAGGCACCGGCAGGTACACGGTGGGGTGTTCAAATTTGCCCGTCACCGTCACCAGAAAATGCAGCCACGGCAGCACCAGCAGGGCCAGCAGCAGCAGCGCCGCCCGCCCGCGGCTCATCTGGCGCAGGTAAAAAATGAGCGGGATGATGAAGATGACGTAATGCGGCGTGGCCGTGCGCGGCGCGACCAGATGCGTAATCACCAGCGTCATCACCACCGCCCACAGCCAGCGCTCCGCGCGGCGCTGCACCAGCACGCCAGACCACACCCACAGCAGCAGGGCATACAGCAGCCCGGTCAGCACCAGGTCCAGGGCCTGCCCGGCCCGCGCATCGCCCATCAGCGCCCCCGTCGCCGGGTCAATGCC
>JALOOI010000047.1 GCA_025454495.1 Anaerolineae bacterium | reverse complement strand
CAGCCAGCAGCCCCCATACAACATGGCGACGGTGTCTGCGCCAGCCACGCCAGATTGAACGGCAGCGCCACCAGCCCGCGGCCCCCGTCACCGCGAACAGCAGCAGCAGCCCCGGCTGCACCGGCAGCACCAGATGCCATAGCTGAAGCAAAATCACCAGCAGCAGCCAGCCCCCCCAGAAGGCCAGCAGCACATCTTCGGCGGCCGCTGGCAACCGGGAAAGCACACTGCGTAACAGCAGTCCTGTTCCAGCCAGCATGGTGAACAGCAGCAACCAATAGCAGGGCATCGCAAAGCGGCGCAACCGGCTTAACGCTGGTCGGCAGCCACCCACTTCAGGCTCATCGGCCCCACATAGTTCGAATCCGGGCGGATGAGGCGGCCGCCCATCTGCTCGATGATGTTGGCCGTCCAGCCGGCGATGCGGGCCATGGCGAACAGCGGCGTGAACATATCCACATCCAGTTCCAGCGTGTACAGCACGATGGCACTGTAATAATCGACATTGGGGTACAGCTTGCGTTCGATGAAGAAATTATCCCCGCGGGCGATGTTGGCCAGCTTATCGGCAATTTCGAACCAGGCGGTATTGCCGGTGGTTTTGGCCAGCGCTTCGGCGCGGGTACGCAGGATGGCCGCGCGCGGATCATAGGCTTTGTAGATGGCGTGGCCAATGCCCATGATGCGGCGTTCGTGCTCTTTCACTTCGCGCTTGAACCACGGTTCCACATTGTCCGGCGAGCCAATCTCCAGGAACATGCGCATGGCTTCGGCATTCGCCCCGCCGTGCGAGGGGCCCTTCAGCGTGCCAATGGCCGACACCACCGCACTGTGCATGTCCGACCCCGTGGCCGTGGTCACACGGGAGGAGAACGTGCTGGCGTTCATGCCGTGTTCCGCCAGCAGCACCATGTAGGTGTCGATGGCGTGGGCGGCAGTGGCATCCGGGCTTTTGCCGGTGAGCATGTAGACGAAATTTTCCGACAAATTGAGGTCCACCCGCGGCGGCACCGGGTTCTGCCCCTTGCGAATGCGATCCCACGCCGCGCACAGCGTGGTAATCTGCCCGGTCAGCTTCACCGCTTTCTTGAGGGCCACATCTTTATCGGTCAAATTTTCCGAGTCCGGGTCAAAATGCGCCAGTGCCGACACCATCGTCCGCAGGACGGCCATAGGGTCAGACTTTTTGGGCAGCATTTCCATCATCGCCAGCACCGTATTGGGCACGGCCGCCGCACTGGCGATCTGGGAGCGCAGCGCTTCCAGTTCGGCGGCGGTGGGCAGGCGATTGTGCCACAGCAAATAGGCGACTTCTTCAAAGGTGGAATGTTCCGCCAGGTCTTCGATGGAATACCCGGCATAAATCAGACGACCATTTTCACCATCCACCAGACTGGTTGTTGTATCAGCCACAACAACCCCGCGCAGACCCCCGCTTTTATTCGACATTGGCCTTACTCCTGTCCAGAGAAGCCTCCTCACCGGTCGGGCACTGTTAGCAGGACGGGTCAGGGCCGGCCCGGGCCGCCGGTTGAGAGGCGCTATCACAAACATAAAAAGTCGGGTACAGTATAGCACCCGACACCAGGGGTATCAACGCGCAGAATGACACAAGATTGCAGTATCACTGCGCTGCTGCTCAGGCCTGCACGGTCTCGCGGCGGTAGACGGGGGTCAGCCAGTGGCGATAGCGCGGCACGCGCCCGGTGACGACATCAAAATACAGGTCACGCAGGCGGCGGGTGATGCTGCCCATGTCGCCGCTGCCGATGCGCCGGTGTTCCACCCGCGTCACGGCCGCAATCTGCACGCCGGTACCGCACAGCAGCAGCTCATCCGCCAGGTAAATTTCGGAGCGATCAATCTGGCGTTCCACCACCGTTAGCCCCAGTTCTTCCTGGGCCAGTTGCAGCACCGTGCGCCGGGTGATGCCTTCCAGCAAATCGGCGCTGACGGGCGGCGTAATGAGCTGGCCGCGCCGCACCAGCAGCACATTGGCCGCGCTGCTTTCGGACAGGTGGCCGTCCTGCGTCAGCACCAGCGCTTCATCGTAGCCGGCCAGCAGCGCATCGCTCTTAATGAGCGAGGAATTGGCATACGCGCCGGCGATTTTGCCCCGCGCCGGAATGGCATTATCATCCACCCGCCGCCAGGCGCTAAAGCCCACGTGCAGCCCTTCTTCATTGTCCACGTACTGCCCGAAAGGCAGCGCAAACATGGTGAAGGCATCGTCCACATCGTGCAGGCGCACGCCGATCATCACGCTGGCTTTGTAGGCCAGCGGGCGCACATAACAGTTCTCGCGGTAGCCTTCCTGCTGTAACAGCGTCCGCAGCGTCTCCGTGAGGCTGGCCGGCGTGTGCGGCAGGGTCATCCGCAGCAGCGAAGCCGACTGAATGAGGCGTTCAAAATGGTCATCCGGGCGGAACAGAAATAATTGTTCTTCGGCCTCGTTCCAGTAACCGCGCAGCCCGCCAAACACAGCGGTGCCATAATTCAGGGCGTGCGTCATCACACTCACGGTGGCCTGCTCAAAAGGCACGATGGTGCCATTAAAATAAGCGTAGCGCGGCAGCGTTTGCGGGGCAGTCATACGGGCATCTCCTGGGCTGGTGCATCTCGGTTGATGCTATCGTTATCCCACAGGAGCATAAGACCACGCAAGGAGTCCACGCCCCCGGCCGCGGCCCGGCTTGACAAATGAACCTTCATGACCCATAATCACCTTCAGGGCGTATCAAAGCGCACAAAAATCGTCCCATTCAGGCCAAAGCGGGGTTATAATCCATGATGTGACCGTGTTTTGAAAAGCGCGTGCGTCAATGCTACACTGAATGGCATGGCCGGAAGACCCGGCAGCCAGGCACGCCAGGAGGCTAACCATGTCCGCGCCCGATACCCGTGCGATCACGCTGGTGGATATTCCGCTGCTGCGGCGTTTGACCGGCAGCAGTGTCATCCTGGATAGTGAAACCGGATTGACGCGCGATGCCCGTGGCGCGGCCAGTGCGCTGCTTTCGGGCATTGTGTTCCCGCGCGGGCTGTATACGCTGGTCTCCCGGTCAGAAACGCAGCAGGTCATCGGCCAGTTTCGCTATCGGCCGGAGGACGTGAATGCCCACATGGTGTATCTGGCCCCGGGGCTGGCGGACGAAGGCGACGACAGCGTGTGGCTGCACATTCTGGATGCCATGGCCCGCGAAGCCGGCCGGCATGGCGCTCATGCCCTGGTGGCCGAAGTGGAGCCGGATACCCGGCTGTTTGAGATCATGCGGCAGGCGCGGTTTGCCACCTATGCCCGCCAGACCATCTGGCGGCATGAGCCGCTGACGCTGGACGCAGCCAGCCTGCCGCTGCCGCTGCGCCCGGAAACCAGCAATGACCAGATCGGCATTATGTCGCTCATTTGCAGCACCATCCCGGCGATGCTGCAACAGGTGGCGGCCCCCCAGGGCGATATGCAGGGCTTTGTGTATCGCAAAGGCGGGCAGGTGGAAGCCTACATCGCCATCTCCGAAGGGGACCAGGGCGTGTACCTGCTGCCCTTCATTCACCCGGATGTGCTGCCAGAGGCGGCCGAGATTGTGGCGGCGGCCATCGCCCGCTGTGAGCACAACCCGCGCGTGCCGATTTATGCCTGCATTCGCAGCTACCAGCCCTGGCTGGAGACCGCCATGCAGCGCCTGGGTTTTGCACCCTGGATCGACCAGGCGATTATGGTGCGCCACATCACCGCCGGGGTGCGCGGCCGCGCCTACCAGCCGCTGAAAGCCACCGGCACGCTGGAACGGGTGAAAAATGCCATGCCCCAGGCCTGGTCGGCCATTATCTTACCGGAAGAGGAGAGGGAACTGACCTGAATGGAACGACGCATCACCGATGATCTGGACAGGCTGCGCAACATCCTGTCGCTCAACCTCAACCGGGCGCTGGATAAAACCGGCGATACCCATAACCTGCTGGAAATTATCCTGGACCTGGGGCGCATCCCGACGGCCCGCTACGTCGGCGGCGAAGTCATCCTTTCGGACAAAGAAATGAATCGCGCGGAACTGGATGCCATCGCCCGGCGGCTGCATTTCGATGCCGACAATCGCGCGGGGCTGCCGCGCACGCTGCACCGCATCTCCGCCATCCGTAACCGGCGCGGCGAGGTGGTGGGCATGACGCTGCGCATTGGTCGCGCGGTGTTTGGCACCATTGATATTATCGAAGACCTCATCAAAACCGGCCGCAGCCTGCTGATCCTGGGTGCGCCGGGGGTGGGCAAGACCACCATGCTGCGCGAAGCCGCCCGCATCCTGGCGGAATATCGCCGGGTGGTCATCGTGGACACCTCCAACGAGATCGGCGGGGATGGCGATGTGCCGCACCCGGCCATCGGGCGGGCCCGCCGGATGCAGGTGTCGCACCCGGAAAAACAGCATGAAGTGATGATCGAGGCGGTGGAGAACCATAACCCGGAAGTGATCGTCATTGACGAGATCGGCCGCGAACTGGAAGCCCAGGCCGCCCGCACCATCGCCGAGCGCGGCGTACAGTTGATCGGCACGGCGCACGGCAACACGCTGGAAAACCTGATGCTGAACCCGACGCTCTCCGACCTGATCGGCGGCATTGAATCGGTGACGCTCTCGGACGAAGAAGCCCGCCGCCGGGGCACGCAAAAGACCGTGCTGGAACGGCGGGCCCCGCCCACCTTCGAAATTCTGGTGGAATTGCAGGCGCGTGACCGGATGGCCATTCATGAAGACGTGGCCAGCAGCGTGGATGGAATGCTGCGCGGCCGGGTGGCCTCGGTGGAAGTGCGCACCCGTGCGGAGGATGGCAGCATCCGCCGCGAAATGCAAACGCCCGCCACGCTGTCGCGGCTGCTGAGCAGCACCCTGGCCGCCCAGAACCCGAAGGACAACCCGGCCCGCCGCAACGGCGGCACCCTGTCGCCGGTGGGGCGCAGCCCGCGCCAGCCGGAAGAAGAACCGGACGAAGGCAACCGTGACCGTGACCGTGACTTGCTGAGCTTTGCCGTGCCCGAAACGCGCAAATTGCAGCCGGTGACGGTGTATGCCTATGGCGTGGCCCGCAACCGCCTGCTGCAATCCGCCCGGCGGCTGAACGTGCCGCTGAATGTGGTGGAAGACTTTGAAGACGCGGCCGCCGTCGTCACCATCAAGGCCTACTACCGCAACCGGCCCAAAATGGTGGTGGATGCCGAACAGCGCGGGATGCCCATCTACGTGCTGCGGGCCAACACCGTCTCACAGATCGAAAACTGGCTGGTGGACGTGTTCAAGCTGGAGGAACGCGACCATGACCCTTTTGGCCAGGCGATGAATGAGGTAGAACAGGCGATTCTCCGCATCCGTGCCGGGGAAGACACTGTTGATCTAACGCCGCAGGCATCGCATATCCGCCGTCAGCAGCACATTCTGGCACGGAAAGCCGGTGTGGCCTCGCTCAGCTATGGCGAAAATGGCAGCCGCCATGTGCGCCTGCTGCGCGATGAAATGGCCTCCTGAACTGCACCCGGCCGGCCCCGCGGGGCCGGCCGGTTTTACACGGACTTTACATCCCGCTGCCACGCCCCGCCCATTTCTCCCGTATAATACACATATCCTGGTTGTGCCGCCCGCTGATTGCAAGGAGAAGCTGCCATGCGTCTGCCCGCCCTCACCGATGACCTGCACCAGACTCCACGTCACCAGCGCCGTCAGGCGCTGCTCATCACCGCGCTGGCGATGGTGGGGGTCTATTTGCTGTGGAATATCCGCGACCTCAATTTCATCCTGTATCCGCTTAAATTATTCGTGACCTACGTCCATGAAGCCGGCCACAGCCTGATGGCCCTGGCCACCGGCGGCGAGGTGATCCGCTTTGTGGTATCGCCGGATGGCAGCGGGCTGGCGGTGACGGCCGGCGGCAGCCGGGCGCTCATCCTGCCGGCGGGCTACCTGGGCGCGGCGCTGTTCGGGTCGCTGCTGTTCTTCGCCGTCAATCGCTTTCCGCAGTACATCCACAATATCGCCATCTTCCTGGGCGGCGGCATGGTCGTCTTTACGCTGCTGTATGCCCGCCCGGACGAAAGCGGCAACCTGACGGCCATCGTCCTGGGCGTGGGTTTCGGGGCGCTGCTGATGTTCATCGGGGCGAAGGTGCATCGCCTCATCACCATGCTGCTGCTGAATATTCTGGCTGTGTCCTGTGCGCTGGAAGCGGTGCTGGATTTGTGGTCGCTGATGAACAATATCGGCGCGACGCGCGGCAGCGTGCATAATGATGCCGCCGCCTTCGCCCGCGATGTAACCCCGCTGATCCCGGCCTCGTTGATCGCGCTCACCTGGGCGCTGGTGGCCGTGCTGATGCTGGCCACGGCGGTCTATTATGGCGTGTGGCAGCCGCTGCGCCGCGAGGTGGATGCCACCTACGACAGCGTGCTGGGCCGTTAAGCCCCCGCCGCGGGGAAACGGCCGCCCGCCTGGGCATTTTGCCGGTTTCCCCGTCCCCCGCCAGAATCGGCAACCCTGCTGATAGCCAGCCGCGCCCCCTGCCTTTACAATCAGGCTAACGCCCATGTGAAGCCCCGTGCGGAGAACCGGCCATGCTGGAACAAGTTGCACTGCATACGCAGGATTACATCACCCTGGAACACCACTACGGCGCAAAAAATTATAAGCCGCTGGACGTGGTGCTGGAACGCGGCGCGGGGGTGTGGGTGTGGGACGTGGAAGGCCGGCGCTACCTGGATTTCCTCAGCGCCTATTCCGCGGTGAACCAGGGGCACGCCCACCCGCGCATTTTGCAGGCGCTTGTGCAGCAGGCCCAAAAGCTGCCCCTCACCTCGCGGGCGTTTCGCAATACGCAGCTCCCCCTGCTGGCCCAGGAATTGTGCGAATTAACCCATTACGACAAAATGCTGCCCATGAACAGCGGCGCAGAAGCCGTGGAGACGGCCCTCAAGCTGGCCCGTAAATGGGGCCACCTGGTGAAAGGCGTGCCGCAGGGGCAGCAGGAAATTATCGCCTGTGCGGGCAATTTTCAGGGGCGCACCATCACCATCATCAGCTTCAGTGATGAGCCGCAGTACCGCGAAGGCTTCGGCCCCTTTACCCCCGGCTTCGTCACCATCCCCTATGGCGATGCCGACGCGCTGGAAGCGGCCATCACGCCGCACACGGTGGCCTTTACGGTGGAGCCGATCCAGGGCGAAGGCGGCATCATCCTGCCCCCGGACGGTTATTTACAGCGCGTGCGCGATATTTGCACCCGCCACAACGTGCTGTTCATCGCGGACGAAATCCAGACCGGCCTGGGGCGCACCGGGGCCCTGTTCGCCACCGATCATGAAGCGGTGCGGGCGGATATTGTGACCCTGGGCAAAGCGCTCTCCGGCGGCTTTTACCCGGTTTCGGCGGTGCTGGCGGATGCGTCGGTGATGAGCGTGCTGCGCCCCGGCGACCACGGTTCCACCTTTGGCGGCAACCCGCTGGCGGCGGCCGTGGCCCGCGAAGCGCTCAAGGTGCTGGTGGAAGAAGGCATGATCGACAATTCACAGCGCATGGGGGCCTATTTGCTGGCGCAGTTGCGGCGCATCACCAGCCCGGCCATCAAAGAAGTGCGCGGGCGCGGGCTGTTCGTGGGTGTGGAACTGCACCCGGCGGCCGGCGGGGCCCGGCGCTACTGCGAAGCCCTGGCCGCGGCCGGCATCCTGTGCAAAGAAACCCATGACCACGTGCTGCGGTTTGCCCCGCCTCTCATCATCACCCGCAGCGAACTGGATTACGCCCTGGAGCGCGTGGAGCGCGTGCTGACGCAGCTTTAAGCCCGTTCCAGTCCGGCCGCGAAGGGCCGGCCCCGGCGGGCCGGCCCGCGCGGCTTCAGCGGGCCGTCACCGGCACGCGATTCACATCCAGCCCGGCCGGCAGCACCACATACCGGCCGCTGATCCAGCCAATTTGCAAATTCTGCGTTACATACCACCAGGTGCCGCTGCTGTTGCGCCCCAGAATTTCCGCGCTCTGCCCCGCCGCGATCAGCCCGCGCTGCGTACTCTGCGTGTTCGGCTGGCTGCGGATGATGAGATTTTCCGTCACCGTCAGGAACAGGCCCGTAGACCCCGGCGCGACCACCGGCGGTACCGCCGTGGGGACGATCACCGGCGGCGCGATGGGCGCGGGCAGGTTCACCGGCGGGATCACCGGCGACGCGGTTTCGTTGGAGATGCGTAAAAAGCGGGCGCTCACCCACCCTTCGATGATCCCCACCCGGATCAAATACCAGCTTCGGTCGCTGTTGCTGGCGATGACCGGGTAAAACTGGCCAAAATTGATCTTCGTCAGCACCTGGCCGCCGGTGCCCGGCTGGTTGCGTACATTCAGCGTGCCGGCCGTCACCTGGCCGATGGCCGATACCTGCACGACGGTATTATCCACCGGCGGCGGGAAAGGATTGGCGATGGCCAGCGAGACGCTGGTGGGCGTGCCATCCGGCACCCGCACCGCATTGTAGAACAGGAACGCGCCGCCGGTAGCTTCATAGTATTCCAGCGTCAGGCTGCTGGGCCCGTTGACGTAGACATTGGCCACATGGGTCGCGCTGCCATCACTGGGATACCAGTGGTCGATGGCCCGCAGGCCCGCCACCGTCAGGCGCACGCCATCATCCGCCCGCACTTCAAAGCGATACACCCCGGCCGTGAAGGGCGCAATGGTGGTGAAGCGGGCGCTGAAATTATCCGCCGGAATGCCCCCGGCCGGCGAGCCGAGGCCCCAGTCCGCCGAAGGCGACGCAACGGTGGCGGTGATGGGCGTGCCGGTGAAGGAAAAATTGGGGAAATACTGCGCCTGCCAGGTGCCGGGGGCCGTGCTGCCACCGCCGCCGCCCGGTACCGGCGTGGGCGAGGGCCCCGCCGTGGGGACGGCCGTGGGGCCGCCGCTGGCGATGAGCTGCCAGTTCAGGTTGACCGTCGCCGCCCCGGTATCTTCATAGTATTCCAGGATGAGCTGCTGCGGCCCGGCCGGCAGGGTAATATCGCGGGTGCTTTGGCCGTTAATATCCAGGCTGGGCGTTGCGATGGGGTTGCCAATCCGCAGCACCCCCCGCTGATTGGCGGACAGGGTAAAGCGGTACGTCCCGGCGGCAAAATTGACATTGGTGGTGAACTGGGCGCTAAAATTATCCGTCTGGGGGAACGTGGCCGGGCGGCCGGTGAGGCCCACCGTATCAAAATCCAGCGCCAGGGTGGTGAGTGCGCCACTTTGCACACTGGTGTAATTGGCCGTGACGGTGGGAGCGCCGGAAAGATTATTCTGCGGATAGAACGTGGCCGCCCACTGCGTGACCTGCGCCTGCACCGGGGCCGGCCACGCCAGGCTCAGCACAAAGCCGCCCGCCAGCAGGCACAACCACAGCGTTACGATACGTCGCATGAGTTTGTCCTTTCATCCTGTTTCATCAGCCCTAACGCCCGTCGCGGGAGAAAGGTTCCACCGGCGTGCTGGCCGCAGCCGGGCCGGGCCGCCCCGCCTCCTGCTGCTAATCTTAACGCGAAATGTTCGTTTTGGGGGCACAGGACAGGGCGATTACGCGGAGGAAGGCGGCGGCAGTTGTTACGGTGCCTGCACAATCAACCGGCGGCCGGCCGCGGCCGGCACACCGCGGCCCGCATCGGCCGGCTTAATCCACCTTGAACACCCCGCCGGGATCCAGCACGATGGGCCCGGCATCGGTATCGCGGTTGACCATGGCCGCCCAGCGTACCGCATCCTGCACAATGGGCGGGAAGGTGTTGTAGTGCATGGGAATGACGTAGCGCGGGCGCAAAAGCTGGATGGCCTTGATGGAATCTTCAATGCCCATGGTGAACAGATCGCCCACCGGCAAAAAGGCCACGTCCAGCCCTTCATCGCCGTACAGCTTCATATCGCCGAACAGGGCCGTATCGCCGGCGAAATACAGCTTTTTGCCATAGGCGCTGATGATGAAGCCGCCCGGCTGCCCGCCGTAGGTGCCATCCGGCAGCGACGACGAATGAAAGGCAATCGTCCATTTGATGTCGCAAAAAGTGCCGTAATAGGTGCCGCCGGTGTTGCCCTGCACCACATTGTCCACGCCCTGCTGCATCAACCAGTTGCCAATTTCAAAATTGGTGCACACCAGCGCCCCGGTGCGGGTGGCAATGCTCACCGTATCACCCACATGGTCGCCATGCCCGTGGGACAGCAAAATGAGTTCGGCGGGCACCGTGGCCGGGTTTTCGGCCGCCAGCGGGTTGCCGGTGAGGAAGGGGTCAATGAGAACGGGATGCCCGTCAATATCCAGCGCAAAGGCCGAATGTCCCAGCCATTTAATCGAAATCATAAATGATGCTGCTCCTCAGCGTTAGCCTTAAACCAGAATACAGCGACAGATGATTTATTGTAGCGCAGTTTCATCGGCAAAACCGCCATTGCCGGCGGCGCGGGTTAACGGCAGCCGAATGGTGAAGGTTGCGCCTTTGGCCCGGCCGCGGCTGGCCGCGCTGATGGTGCCGCCGTGCGCTTCCACAATGGCCCGGGCGATGCTCAGGCCAATGCCCAGGCCGCCATGCCGCCGCGTCATGTGGTCTTCCACCTGGTAAAATTCCTCAAAGATGCGCTCTAACTGATCCGGGTCAATGCCGATGCCGGTATCGGTCATGATGATGCGGGCGTAGCCGTCGTGTTCATCACCAAACAGGGTAATGCTGCCTTCCGGGGGGGTGAAGGACAGCGCATTGTTCAGCATGTTGGTGAGGGCCATATTCATACGGGTAAAATCCACCTTCACCGCAATATCCACTTCCGGCGGCACAATATGAATGTGCTGGCGGCTGCCATCAATGAGCGTGACGGCATCGAAGCGGAAGGTATTAATCACCTGCGCCAGGGTGGTATCTTCCATGTACAGGTCGCTCTGTTTTTGCTTCAGGTAGCGCAAATTCACCATATCGTCGATGATTTTCCGCAGCTTCAGGGCGCTCTCCATCACCTTGTTGGCGTGGTCCTGGGTGGCTTCGTCTTCGTGCATTTGCAGGAAGCTGGCATAGCCCATAATCACCCCCAGGGGGGTACGCAGTTCATGGCTGGCGATGGCGATGAAATTGTTCTTCAGCTTATCGACCTCTTTCATCTCCTCATTGGCCTGGCGCAGGGCCATCACCTGCTGCGCCCCGGCAATCGCCACGGCCGCCTGGGCCGCCAGAATGCGCAGGTAATTGCGGTCATCGTCCGTCCACGGCAGGCTGCGCTTGTTGATGGCTTCCAGCACGCCGATCACGCGGTCTTTATAGGTCATGGGCACGCCCAGCAGCGAGCGCGTTTCAAACTGAAGCTCGTTATCGACCTTATCATAATGGCGCGGATCCAGCCGGGTATCGTCCACCTGCACAATATCGTTGCTGGCGAAGATGAGGCCGGCGATGCTGTCCATGGGTACCGGCTTGCCGATCAATTTGCTGCTGTGGCGCGATTGCGTGGTGGACGCTTCAAACACCAGTTGCTGGGTACGCTGATCCCACAGCAGCACCGAAGCCGCCTCGCAACTGGTAATGCGCGTGGCCACTTCCATGATATAGCTCAGCAGCGGCTCCAGTTCCAGATGAGAATTAAGCGCCGCGCTGATCTCGGCCAGTTGCGCCAGGATGACGACCTTTTTTTCCAGCTCTGCGACCTGAAACGCTATTTCATCGGGCATATCTTAATTCTTTTCCGCCATGGCCATGAATCTGTCGTAAATTGTAGCACTTTCCGGGTTTGTGTGCGAAACGGCCCGGATGCGATTGTGTGTGAAAGATGTTTACCGGTAGATAGTTTTTCTGGAGACCTTTAGTAGCTTTAGTAGTAGGGCCTGTGCAAACTGTTCAAAACTTTGTAAGGCGATCTGTAAGGTTGCGATACCTGCGATATATAACCCAACCCATCCCAAATTAACGGGTCAGAAGGGTTCAAATATCCCAAATCCCAAATGATTATTACGAAAATAATTAAAAAGTTTTGAACAGGGGCCTGTTCAAAACTCGGCTAGTTTTGCACAGGTTTGCACAGGGTAGGGGCAAAGTTTTGCACAGAAATTATGACCGCATAAGAACGTGACCCTTCCTGACCGGAGTTATGCACAGAAACTATGAGCTACTAAGGAGTTTTGCACAGAGTTATGCACAGGTTTTGCACAGGCTTGACCCCTCCTGACCGGAGTTATGCACAGGTTTTGAACAGACATTATGCGCTACTAACGAGTTTTGCACAGAAATTATAGATTACGTATAAACTTATTCCAAATTTTTTTGGGTTATAAACCGTCATTTTTCGTCATAAACCGTCATTTTTATTGGGATATCGCCGGATGAGATGATGATGAGAAAAAAGCCGCGGCCGGCATTTGGGATATTTGGGATAACATAGCTGCCAGCCAGCGGCTAAAACTTAAGCCAGCCTTGTGGCGCGGGCGGCCGGCAGCGCGATCTTAAGCCGAAAAAAGCGGCGCAGGCCGAAAAAATGTGCTACGCTGGCGTTACCGACTCTGAGGGAGGATGACCATGGTTGCAGACTATCGGGACGATCACCGGGCGGCGCTGGATGAACTGCTGCTGCGGCTGCCGGGGGTGACGGGGGGCAAGGCTTTCGGCTACCCGGCGTATCGCTTTGGCCGCAAAATTTTTTGCTTCGTGGGCGGGGGCGGCATCGCCATTAAGCTGCCGCCGGCGCGGGTGCAGGCGCTGGCGGACGAACAGCCGGACGTGATGCGCGTCTTTGAAGTGGCGGACGGGGTGCGCTGGCGCGGCTGGCTGAGCATTGACCGCGCCGTGTCCGAGGCGTATCACCAGGACTGGCCGCTGCTGGAAGAAGCGCTCACTTACGTCAGCAGCGGCGCAGCTTAGCCGGTCAGCGCACCTGAATGATATGGCCTTCGGCGGCGCGGATGAGGCGATCCTGCACGGCCAGGCCCAGCCCCACCGGCTGCGGGGCCCGCACCAGAATTTTTTGCACCGGCACGGCATCCAGCGTCCGCAGCCCGGCGAAAAGATGGGTGGCAAATGCGGCTTCGTCGCGGCCGCACAGCACAATTTGCACCTCCAGCCCGCGGAAGTGCAGCGCGTCGCTGTCCTGCGCCAGGATGCCCACGCTGTGCCCTTCGGCCACGTATTTATCGGCCGTCTGGTGCATGGCTTCCAGCACGCGCAGCGGGTCGCTGCCCTGGAAGACCAGCACGTCCGCCTGCGGGGAATAATGCTTCAGCAGCGTGCCGGGGGCCGGGGCGCTGGCCACGTCGTCCGGCAAATACTGCGGGCGATAGGCCAGGGCGGGCAGCAGCGGCCGCAGCGCTTCCAGCGGAATACCGCCGGGGCGCAGCACCTGCGGCACGGGGCCTGTCAGGTCCACAATGGTGGATTCGATGCCAATATCGGTGCTGCCGCCATCCAGCACCACATCCACCCGGCCGTTGAGGTCGGCCATCACATGGGCGGCGCTGGTGGGCGAGGGCCGCGAGAAGCGGTTGGCGCTCGGTGCGCCGATGGGCACGCCGGCCGCCTGGAGCAGCGCCTGCGCCACCGGGTGCGCGGGCATCCGCACGGCCACCGTGGCCCGCCCGGCGCTGATGCCGGGAGGCACGGCCGGGTGCCGGGGCAGCACCAGCGTCAGCGCCCCGGCCCAGAACTGCTCCGCCAGCGTGAAGGCCACCGGCGGCACGTCCACCGCCACCTCGTCAAGCTGCGCTAGGCTGTGGATATGCACAATCACCGGATCGCTGGCCGGGCGTTCTTTGGCCTGGAAGATGCGGGCGACGGCGGCGGCATCCAGCGCATTGGCCCCCAGTCCGTACACGGTTTCGGTGGGGAAGGCCACCAGGCCGCCCTGGCGAATGATCTGCCCGGCCAGGGCCATCAGTTCCGGGTCGGGCGTGGCGCGGTCTACCCGGGCAATCAGTGTGGCGGGGAAGGGATCGGTCATCGGGTGCATGATGGGCCTGCTTTCCTGCGTTATCCAGCCTGATTCTAACCCGGTGTGCCCGCCGGAGAAACCCTGATTTGTGGGGGGAAGGGGCCCGGGGGCGGCAGTAGATGAGTGCCAGTTTGGAAATCGCCTGCATCCCGGAACCGTCTATTCCCGTAGTAGCGTACATGCGCCTATACTTACCAGGGTGACGCGCCCCCCGCGGGCAGCCCCGCCAGCCTGGATTAAACAGCATCGGAAGGATGCGCCTGTGAAGCCTTTTGCCTGTCTTTGGTGGATACTGCTGCTGCTGTTGACGGCCTGCACCGGCACCCCGGCCGCCACGCCCACCCCGCCGGCGGAACCGCGGGCGCTGCTGGCCGCCGTGATCGACAATTTGCGCGGGTTGAACACCTTTCGCCTGCTCATCGAACAATCCGGCGCACCCTATGTTTTCGGGGTCACGCTGGATCAGGGGCAAACGACGGTGGCGGCCACCATGCAGCGGGCGGAAGGCCAGTACGAAACGCCCAATGTGCTGTATGCCCTCACCCGGCTGAGCATCGGCGGGCTGCCGCCCATTAATGTGGAAATTTTCGCCCGCGGCACCGACCAATGGTTTAAGCTGGTCAGCACCCCGTGGATCAATTTCCCCATCGCCGAAGGGTTTGACCCCGGCCGGCTGATTCAGCAGGACAGCGGTTTCCCGCGGGCGCTGCAATCGCTGGAGAACCTCACCTACGTCGCGGCGGAAACGCTGGACGATGGTACCGCGGTGGAACATGTGCGCGGCACGGCGGCCGGCCAGGTGATTAATGATCTCATGTTCGGCCTGCTGAGCCTGACGCAGGACAGCGTGCAGGTGGATGTTTACATCGACCAGGCGCAGCAGTTGCCGGCGCTGCTGCTGGTGACGCTGCCGGGCACGGCCACCGAAGCCGTCCCGGAAGATACCGTGTGGCGCATTGAAATTTACGACATCAACGCCGAAGCCCGCATCCCCTACCCGGACGCATCGACTGGACAATAACGTACCCATGTCAACCTCTGTCGCGCCTGCTGCGCCTGCTGCCCGCACTGTGAATCCCTGGCTGGTGATGGCCTTCATTGCCATCCCGGTCTTTGTGGGGTCGCTGGATTTAACGGTTGTGTCGGCCTTTTTGCCGGAACTGGTGATTGAGCTGCAACTGCCCTTTGATACCGCGCTGGATGATGCGGCGTGGATCGTCACCGGCTATTTGCTGGCCTACACCGTCAGCCTGACGTTTATGGGCCGCGTGAGCGACCTGCTGGGCCGGCGGGCGGTGTATGTGGCCTGCCTGCTCACCTTCATCAGCGGGTCGTTTCTGGTGGCCATCGCCCACCTGGGCCCCACTGACGCGCTGATGACGCTGTATCGCCGCCTGGGGCAGCGCCCGGATGAAGCCTATGTCACGCTTCAGGTCATCATCATCGGGCGCATTATTCAGGCCCTGGGGGCCGGGGCGCTGGTGCCCGTCAGCCTGGCGCTGGTGGGCGACCTGTTCCCGCCGGAACGCCGCGCGGCCGCCCTGGGGCTGGTGGGGGCGCTGGATACGCTGGGGTGGGTGCTGGGGCACCTGTACGGCGGGCTGCTGGTGCAGTTCATGCCCTGGCAGGGGCTGTTCCTCATCAACATTCCCATGACGCTGCTGGCGCTGGTGGCGGTGCTGTATGCCCTGCGCCACGTGCCGCAGCAGCGCGTCGCCGGCCGGTTCGACTTTGTGGGGACGGCGCTGATTGTGGGGGCGCTCAGTGCGCTCAACATTGGCCTGGGGGCCAACATCGAAATCGGCGGCGCGGCCAGCTTTGAGGAGCTGTCGCCGCTGCCGGCCTATGCCGCCCCCGTGCTGGCCGCCGGGGTGCTGATGTTCCTGGGCTTTTTGCTGGTGGAAGCGCGGGTGAAAGACCCGCTGATCAATTTACGCATGTTCGCCCGGCGCAACCTGTCGCTGGCTTCGCTCATTAACCTGCTGGTGGGTTACTGCCTGTTCATCGGCCTGGTCAGCGTGCCGCTGCTGGTGAACATTCGCCAGGAGAGCGCGGCTGACCTGCGGGCGGCGGCGCTGGAAGTGGGCCTGCTGCTGTCGGCGCTGACGGTGCCCATGGCCCTGGCGGCCGTGCCGGGGGGCTGGCTCAGCCAGCGCATCGGCATTCGCTGGTCGGTGATGGTGGGGCTGCTGCTGGCGCTGATTGGCTTTGCCCTCAAGTGGCAAAGCTGGACGCTGGACATGGATAACCTGACGCTGAGCCTGCAAATGGCCCTCATCGGCGTGGGCATCGGCCTCACCTTCTCGCCGGTGAGTACGGCCGTCATCAATTCTGCCCATGATGAGGAGCGCGGCGTAGCCTCCGCCCTGGTCATCATCCTGCGCCTGCTCGGCATGACCATCAGCGTGTCCACCCTGTCCACCTTCGGGCTGTTCCGGGTGAATGCGCTGGCCACGGCCCTGCAGGCCGGCACCACCGGCTTTGACGCAAATGCCATGCTCAATATTTACGCGCAGGCCACGCTCCAGGTCCTGGGCGAAATGGGCCTCATCGGCGCGGCGCTGTGTGCCCTGGCCCTGGTGCCGGCCTTCTTCCTGTCGCACACCGTTACGTCACCCAAACGCAGCGCGAGCTAAAACGGCACCGCCGGCGGCCGGGAAACCCCGCCCGCCGGCCCCGGCCGACTCTACAGCGGCACGTAAAAACGCCACTGCACCGGCTGCGCCAGCACGCTGATGCCGATGAACACCGCGGCCAGCACGGCCACCACCACCAGCAAATTATTGCGATAGCGCCGGCTGGCCGGAATGTCCTTTTTGCGCCAGGCCATGGGCACATGCCCGATGATGAGCGCCAGCGTCATCATGAAGGCGTGTTCCCAGTGATAGCGAATGGGACTCATGCCGAAGATGCCGAGCAGGAAAATGATCCCGATCAGCCAGTTTAAATCCACCAGCCCGCTGAAGGCGGCCATGAGCGTATTCAGGCGTTTGGGGTAGGGCCGCTGTTGCAGCCAGCCCAGCAGCAGCCACACCACCAGCACCACCGCCACGATCACCAGCCCCCAGCGTGCCCATGAGTGTAAAAAGCGCAGTAGTTCCCCCATGTGGTCTCATCCTTTTGTTGGCGCACAAAGGTCAATGTTGAATAGTCAAAATGGACTATTGGGCGCATTATACGGCCGCCCCGCCGGGCTGGCAAGGGCGCGGCCGGCACCCGTGTTGACGTGAAGGCAGGGCCAGGTGTATGCTTGCTGCAAAGAGACAGGGCAAACCAGGCATGACCTCCTTTGCACGCGGACGCAAACCGGATGCCAGCAAAAGCAGCAAAAAACCGCCGGATAACCAGCCGTCGGATGCGGCGAAAAAGCAGGCCCTGCTCCAGTTGCAAAAGACACTGGGCAACAAAGCCGTCATCCAGATGATTATGCAGCAGCCCAATGATACCCGCAGCCTGAAGCCCCAGGACCTGGGGCTGCACATGCTGGATCAGTTCCCGCTGACGGCAGAGCCGCGCATTTTGAACGGCTACAGCCTGCTGTATGAACAGCTTCATGCCTACACCGGCATCATCGGCGGCTACAAGCATTATGTGGATATGATGCTCTCCGGCAATGCGCTGGCGCTCTTTTACCAGTATAAGGATGGCTTCCTGAAAGGCATTCAGCGCCTGCTGAAGAATACGCTTATCCCCAATGTGGAAACGCTGCTCATGCTGCTGCGCCAGACGGAGAGCGGCGAGCCGGAAGAAGAAGACAAAGCCGGCGTGGACAGCGACAAAGACAAGGATACCCGCCCCGAAGATGACAAAGATCGCCAGGCACAGCGCATTAAGCTGCTGGAAGAACTGAAGCGCTCGCTGGAGCAGCGGCTGGATGGGCTGGACATCCGCCAGATTGAGCAGCGCGTGCCGAAGATCAATTTGCCGGAGCTAAAATCACCGGGGATGCAAAGCTTCCAGAAAGAGGTCTTATCCGGCGCGGTGTTTGCCATGGGCGAAGACCAGTATTTCCAGATGTTTTTACGCAAGAATAAAATTGATCCGGCGCTGTTCGCCCGTATGGTGCAGCTTGACGATGCGCAGAATGAAAGCGGCGATACCGCCGCCGACCGCGCCGACCGCCTGCGCAAATGGGAAGAAACCCGCCAGCGCCTGCTGGCCGGGAGTTAACGCGCCATGCCCGTGCTGGAAGCCCGCCTGTACCAGATGCGCCAGGCTGCCGCGGCCCTGCGGGCGGCCGGCGATCGCGTTGATACGCAGGTGCAGGCGGTGCATCAACTGGTGGATGAACTGCTGGCCGCCGGCATCGAAAGCCCGGCCGCGCTGGAATTTGCCGGGCGCTATCGCGGGCAAAAGACCATCATGGACGACTGGGGCGCGGTGCTGCGGCAGTTCGCGCAGCACCTGGAAGCGGCCGCCGATGAGGTGGAACAGGCGGCCGGCGGGGCCCTCACCGCCACCGATCCCCGCAGCAGCACCCTGCCGCCCGATGTGCTGTTCCCGCTGCTGGCCACGGCCGGCGTGTCCGGCGGGGTGGTCAGCGGCTCGCTGACGGCGCGTTACTGGCGGCGCAAACCAGCCCCGCGGGCGGCCGCCAGCGACGCGGCCCCGTCCCGCCCGGCCGCCGCCCGCATTGACCCGGCCGCGCCGGCCTATACCGGCTATCTGGCGCAGCAGAACCACGCCCTGTATGACGATTTCGTGCGCGGGCAAACGGCATTACGCGCCGCCCACAGCCAGTTGGATGAACTGCTGGCCCTGCGCCAGCAGCGGCTGGAAGAACTGGCCGCGCTGCACAATCGCCTGGCCAGCGTGCAGCCCGCCGCCGATGTGGACAGCATCCCCAGGGTGAGCGCCATGAAGGCCGAGATCACCGCGCTGGAACAGGAGGTGCAGCGCCAGGCGGGCACGGTGCGCGGGCTGGAACTGGATTTAAGCCGGCTGCACGAGCGCCTGGAGCGCGTTAGCCCCGCCCCCGGTGCTGACCTGGCGCTGGTGGCCGGCATGGAAGGGGCGCAAACGCTCCAGGGCATCCGCGAGAATACCTATGACTGCGTGCATTACATCGTCAACCGCATGGCCATTCCGCCGGGCCTGCCCACCGATGCCCATCACTGGGTGGCCAATGTGGCCCGAATGCCGGAATACGGCATCCGCACCGGGGCGCAGCCGCTGGAAGGCGCGGTGCTGGTCATGGCCCGCGAGCACAGCTATGCCGATGATGTGTACGGGCATTTGATGTATGTGGAGCGCGTGGGGGCGGATGGCGTGTGGGTGACGGATAATCATCATGCGGCCCCGGTGCGCCTGGCCGATCTGACGGCGGAGACCACGGGGCCACACCTCACCTATCTGTATTTCCCCTGGCAAACCAGAGGCTGACGGGGTTATTTCACCTGCACCAGTTCCACTTCAAAAATCAGCGTGGCATCCGGCGGAATGAGGCCGCCACCCGCGCCCATGCGCCCGTAGGCCAGGTCAGCGGGAATGTAGAACGTGTTTTTGCCGCCCTCTTTCATCAGTTGCAGGCCTTCCGTCCAGCCGGCAATCACGCGGTTCAGCGGGAATTCGATGGTCTGGTTGCGTTTGTAGGAGCTGTCGAATTCGCGCCCGTCCAGCAGCGTACCCCGATAATGCACTTCGACGGTATCGGTCGCCCGCGGGCTTTTGCCGCTGCCCTCCCGGTCGATGGTGTACTGTAAGCCGCTGGCGGTGGTGATGACCCCCGGCTGGCCGGCGTTTTTGGCCAGGAAGGCGGCTCCATCCTCTTGATGACCCATGCGCGATGTCCTTTGCTGGTTATAGGATTGTGCGCCAATCCCTGCTATCGTAAGCAGGGGCACGCTGTGATCGTGCCCGCTGGCAGCACTATAGCAGAGAAAGGTACAGGCGGCTATGTCTGAACGCGCCACCCTCATCCAGGCCCTGCGGGAGTTCCCCGCGCTGCTCACGCAGCAGGTGGCCGGCCTCACGCCGGCGCAACTGACCACCCCCTACAACGCGCCGGAATGGACGATTGCCCAGAATGTGCATCACCTGGCGGATTCGCACATGAACAGCTACATTCGTTTTAAGCTCATCCAGCATGAGGCGCACCCCACCCTGAAGCCGTACCAGCAGGAGGACTGGGCCGCCAGCCCGGAAGCCACCGACGGCGATATTACCCCCGCGCTGGACATTCTGCGCGGGCTGCATACGCGCTGGACGAACCTGATGCTCACGGTCACGGACTGGTCGCGCAGCGGCTATCACCCGGAATATGGCACCGTCACCCTGGACGGCCTGCTGACCTCGTATGTCAATCATGGTCAGGCGCACCTGAAGCAAATTCAGGCCGTGCTGGATAAAATGCCGCGCTGAGCGGCGGCCGTGACCGGGGGGGGATGCGCCATGCAGCTCACCATTGACGGCGGCCAGGAGGCCGATATTCCCGCGTTGCAGGCGCTGGCGGCGCAGGTGTACCGCCGGGCCTATGCGGCTGACCACGATGCCGACTACATTGAGCGTTTTTTGCAGCGCATGTATTCCACCGCCAGTTTGCAGCGGGCCCTGCACAGCAGCGCGGCCACGCTGCTGCTGGCCCGGCTGGCGGGGCAGCCGGCCGGGGTGTGCCATTTTGGCGCACCCCTGTTCGAGGATTGCCAGGAACGCCAGGAGATTCACCGCCTGTATGTGCATCCCGATCACTGCCGCCAGGGAATCGGCGGGCGGCTGGTGGGCGAAATGGTGCGGCGGCTGCGGGCCGGGGGCGTGGTGCAGGAATGTGTGGTGTATGTGCCGCCGGGGGATATACCACGCCGCCAGTTCTACCACAAAATGCAGTTCCGGCACGCGGCTGAGCGCGACCAGGACGGCGTGCTGTGCCTGGTGCGGCGTATTTAAGCCCGTCAGCGCACGGTGATGTCCGCCGCGCGGTAAAAACGCCGGTCGCCGGTGGCCGTCACCAGCGGGGGGCGCTGGCCGCTGGCCGGGTCATACAGCCCCACCGCCACATGATAGGCCCCCGGCGGCAGATCGGCCGGCAGGGTCAGCGTCAGCCGCTGCACCAGCGTTTCCTCCGGGCGGCGGCCGGGTTCCAGCGCGGCGGCGCACAGCGGCGCATCGCCCCCGGCGTACAGCGGGCCGCCCTCATAGGGGGTGGGGTCGCCCTGAAGATGGACGAAAAACGTCAGCGGCCGGGCCGGCGGCCGCAGCACCCGCAGCCCCAGATCCATGGCGATCGTGTCGCCGGGGGCGGCCGTGAGCGCCGGTGCGGACACGGTGTGCAGCAGCAGCGCGTCATCGCTGCGGGCCGCGCCGGGCCAGTCGTCCACCAGCGCGGCGGCCGGCGTAAACAGCAGCACATTCACCTCATCCGGCGGGGTCGCGCCCAGGCGCTGCACCTCCCCGTAGGCGGCCGCCCGCCGGGCCATCTGGTTCACCAGGTTGGGCAAATCCAGGTACACCACCGGGCCGCGCGGGGTCACGAAACACACCCCCGGCTGATCCGGGAAGGCGAAGAAGACCAGCGGCCGCTGCATGGCGCGGGCGTGGAAATCCGCCACCGGGTGAAACGGGATGGTTGTTGCCGGCGCTGCGCCGCTGTACGGGAAATAGATGGGCGTGCCGGGCGCGGTTTGCGCCTGGATGAGGGCCATGCCGGTATTGATGCGATCATCAATGTACAGCACCAGGCGATACTCACGCAGCCAGGCGTGCCAGACGGTGGCGCTGTGCCCCAGGCTGACCAGCAGCAGCCCGGCGGCCAGTGCGCCGCGCAGCCGGGCCCCGCGGGCGTGCGGGGAGCCGGCCAGCAGCCGCGCCCCCGCGCCGATCACCAGCGCCAGCGGGACGATGATGCCATAAGCGCGGATATACTGCGGTGTCCGCAGGGTGATGAGGCCCGGCAGCAGCGCCAGCAGGAACAGCGCCAGCAGCAGCAGCCCCTCCCACCGGCGGCGCAGCACCAGCCAGCCAGCCACCAGCCCGGCCAGCGCCAGCCCGGCCTGTACCTCATCCAGAATGGGCCAGTTGGGGATATTGTGATTGGGGTTGATGTCGCCGTAACCGCGCCACGCCTGCAGCCAGTTCTGCACATTGCGCTGCAATTCCGCCGCGTCCGTGACCAGAGTGCGGCCCAGGCCGCCATCGGGCGCGGGGGTGGTGAGCATGGCCAGGTACACGGGGGCGGCGATGCCGACCGCCAGCAGCAGCGCCACCAGCGCCCCGCGCCGCCGGCCGGCATCGCGCCAGGCCCACAGCAGGCACAGGGCGGCCAGCAGGGCCAGCCAG
>JALOOI010000236.1 GCA_025454495.1 Anaerolineae bacterium | reverse complement strand
GCGAAGGGCTGCGCGGCGCTGCTGCGCGGGAACAGCACCGGCTTATACGGCGTTGCGTTCGACTGCAAGCGCCAGTCATTCAGGGTGAGGAACGATTCATACAGCGCCGGCTCGCTGATCCCCATGTCCCCGCTGAAGCGCTCCAGTGATTGATATTCCAGCAGCCCATCTTTCGCCAGGTTCAGCACCTGGCGCAGCGCGGCCACATTGGCCGCATCCGTGAGGGCGTAGGTGGGCGGGTCGGTGGCGTAATCCACCGGCAGTCCGCCATAGGCCACGGCCAGCAGCAGCAGATGGATATTGCCGAAGCTGGCGCTGACGAAGGGTTCCACGTCCGGCTCGGCGGTTTTCAGCGCCCGCAGCGCCGCCTCAAGATCGCTGGCGTTCCAGCCGGTGAACGGTTCCGGGGCCCCGGCCGCCGCGAAGCGCTCCGCATGATACCAGATCACCCCTGGCTCCATCTGGATCGGCAGGCCCCACGTCTGGCCGTCGCGCTGTACCTGGGCCAGCAGCCCGCCCGGAATGTCCTGCGGGTCAAAATTGGGGTCACTGTTCAACAGCGGATCCAGCGGCAGCAGCGTCGATAAATCGCCACCGGGCACCATGTTATAGGGCATGTAGGCGCAATCGACATCCGTCACCTGGAGCGAAAAATCGGACTTCAGGTTCACCAGCCCCACCCGGGGGTCATTCAGCACAAAGTCTTCGATCAGCCTTTGCCACTGTTCGCGGTTGGGCATGGGCATGATGTTCGTCACCATCAGAAAATCGAGGGCGATTTCATCCGTCAGCAGGGAGGGCGTGGGCAGCACCACCGGCGCAGCGACGCTCAGTTGGCCGCGGCGGGCTTCGGCGGCAGCCAGGTTATCCCGCGCCTGCTGCTGCAAATCGCGCAGGCTTTGCGCCACATCCGCCACCGGCTCGCCATCTTCATCGCGCCCCACCAGCCACAGATAGTCCATGTAGCGCATATCGGCGCGGGTGATGGCATTTTGCAGCCCGCGGTCGATCAAATCCTGCACCTCCGGCGGCAGTTCCGGGCGCATGTAGCCGTTTTCGCCGGGGTCGGCACCGAGGAGGCTGGTACGGGCCGGGCGATCCCCGAACATACGGTTAATCACTTCCGGGCTGCGGGTGAGGAACTGCACCAGCTTATAGGCGGCTTCCGGGTGCGGGGTGGCACTGTTGATGGCCGCGGCTTCGGCCGTAATCATGACCGCTCCGCCAGGCAGCAGCGACCCGCCCCATTCGCGGTCATCACCGGGCATCCCGCCAAAGCTGCCCAGGCGCCAGGTGGTCTGGAGCGTCAGCGGAATACGATCCCACTCCAGATTGCCCATGGCCGTTTCATTCAGCGCCAGGTCGGCTTCATAGGCCAGCAGGCGCTCCATGACGGCCAGCAGTTCCGGGTCATCGAAGACCGGCACTTCCGGCAGCGCCATGGGGTCATACAGGCCGCGGCCCAGCAGGGCATACACCAGCGCCCGCCGGTCAAAGCCGAACATGCCGGGCAGGGTGGCCTCGCCTTCGGCATTACGTACCGTCAGCACTTCGGCCGTCGTCAGCAAATCTTCCAGCGACCACGCTTCATCCGGGTAAGCCAGCCCGGCCGCATCGAAGGCCGTCTTATCGTAAATGAACATATTGACGGAGGCCGTCAGCGGCAGGGCCCAGGTGCCGCCGTCCCAGCGGTAAGAGCGCAAAATATCCTCGTCAAAATCCTCCAGGCCGGCGGCGGGGTCGGCATTCAGCAGCGGGTTTAAATCCAGCAGCAGCCCGGCGCGGGTCATCTCACTGCCGATCTCGAAGCCGGTCAGCAGCAGCACATCGCCGGTGCTCACATATTCGGCCGCCTTATCCAGCGACGCTTCAATGTCCGAAAATTCGATGCCCCAGAACGCCTCATCGCCACTTTTGTAATAACTGCGGACGACCTTAATGCCCGGATTTTCGTCCTGGAACTGGCGCAGAATCTCTTCCGAAAGGGCATCCTGCCGCCATTCCTGCATGGCAATGGTCAGGATGATTTCTTCCTGGGCCCGCAGCGGCAGCGCCAGCAGCAGCAGGCACGCCACCCCGATGAGTCCTCGCAAACGCATAACAGCCTCCTGTGTATCGCTATCCTGTATACACGATAGACACGCTTTTACCTCAATCATATCCCTTTTATCATGCGGTGTTCATTAAATGATTGAAAAAATTAGAATATCGACGGCAGCAGCGGGGCACCGCCCGATCATGATCGGGCGGCGGGGGCGGGGGTTACGTCCGCAGGCGGCTGGCGGTGATGGCCGCTTCCGGGTGCAGGCTCACGATCCAGTCGCCCAGGCAGCGGGTGGCGGTGTGCAGCCCGGCGGTGATGCGCGGCATCCCCATGGCGGCATAGCGCAGGGTGTATTCACCGGGTTCGTCGCGCGGGAACAGCATCAGCCCGATGTGCTGTTCGATGGTGGGTTCGCGCAGGGTGGTTTCAAACAGCAGCCCGCGCCCGCCCTGGCTGAGGTAGCCCTGCATAAAGATGATGTGCGTCTCCGGGCCGTCGTGGCAGGTCATGCGGGTAAAGCGCTCCAGAATTTCGGCCGGGGTCATGGGCGTTTTCAGCAGCAGGTGCGGCATATCTTGCTCCTTGAGGACGGGTATAGCCGGCGCGGGCTGATCGTTGCGGCGGTAACAGAACATCTTCGGCGGGTTGCCCTGGCGCAGCCCGCGGGCCTCGTATTTGGTGACGATGCGCCCCGGCAGCGCGTCCACCCAGGGCGCGGGCAGCGTGTTCGTCAGCCCGGGCGTGCTGCTGAGCACCTCATGGCTCATCTCCGCATAGGCGGGCACATCGGTCGCCAGGTACAGCAGCCCGCCCGGCACCAGGCGGCTCACCAGCGCCGCGACCGTATCGGGCTGGATGAGGCGGCGGCCGCTGTGGCGATTTTTAAACCAGGGGTCGGGGTTGTTGATGTGGAATTCCTGCACGCTCTGCGGCTCCAGCAGGTGATGCAGGGCGGTTTCGGCGCGGCTGTGGATGGCCACGGCATTGGCCAGCGCGTGGCGGGCGATGCGGGCTTCGGCCTTCTCCAGCGATTGATTGGAAATTTCCAGCCCGATGATGCTGCATTCGGGGCGGGTGGTGGCCAGGTGCAGCAAAAAATCGCCATTGCCAAAGCCAATTTCCACCAGCAGCGGCCGCGCCACCCCGAACAGCGCCGGCCAGTCCACCGGCCACGGCAGATTAAAACAGTTCAGTTTGCGGGTAATCACACTATCACTTTCTGCATTTGCGTTTCTGGCGCATCCGTAACTATAATCAAGGTCAGGATGCCGATCAAGAGAGCGTCCCCCGGTATACCAGGCGCAGGAGAAATTGTTTATGCCCTCTGGAATCGTCGCCCTGCTGGATGACCTGCATGATGCCAGAGTGCGCAGCCTGTGGCAAATGCTGGAACAGCAGTTCGGGCTAAAAGGTAGCGGACTGGCACCCTTCCCGCACATCACGCTGCATCTGGCAGAAGATTATCATCTGGTACGCCTGCGCGACATCCTGGAACAACTGGGTCAGACGCTGGCCCCCTTCAGCGTGTCCACCAGCGGGCTGGGCATCTTCAGCGGTGAAGACCCCATCCTGTATATCCCGGTGACGCGCGCCCCCTTTCTGAATGTTTTTCACAGCCATCTGTGGGAGGTGGTGGCCCCGGCAGCCGAGGCCAGCAGCATGTATTACCATGCCGATTACTGGCTGCCGCACCTCACCCTGTCCCAGGGCGACCTGACGCACGCGCTGCTGCCGCAGGTGATCGCGGAGCTGGCCCCGCGCAATTTTAGCTGGACGGTGCGCATCGCCGCGCTGGCCATCGCCACCGACCCTGGCAACGGGCAGCCGCCGGTGTTGCAGGAGATGTTTGAACTGACGGGCAGCGCGGAGGAGGCCTGAACCATGAACCGCGAAGTTTCCCCGCGGGCAACGCTGGCCATCTTCATCGTGCTCATTGCGGCGATTGTGGGGGCCGGGGCGCTGCTGCTGGCCAGCCGCCCCGCGCCGGTGGAGATCATCATTAACCCGCCGCTGCCCACCGGCACCCCCGCGCCCACGCCCACCCCTGCGCCGGTGCTGGTGTACATCACCGGGGCCGTGAACACGCCGGAGATCACCGTCACCCTGCCCCCCGGCAGCCGCGTGGCCGATGCCCTGGCCGCGGCCGGCGGCGTGACCGACAGCGCCGATCTGGCCCGCGTGAACGTGGCGGCGGTGCTGCGCGATGGCGACCAGGTGCATGTGCCGGCGCTGGCCGCTGCGGACGCGGAAACCGCCCTGCCCACCCCGCCCGGCGGGGTCATCATCTACATCAACACGGCCACGCTGGACGAATTACAAACGCTGCCCGGCATCGGCCCGGCGCTGGCGCAGCGCATTGTGGATTTTCGCACGGCGCAGGGCGGCATCGACTCGCTGGCGACGCTGGACACGGTGGAAGGCATTGGCCCGGCGCTCCTCGCGGAACTGGAACCGTTGATCTCGTTTGAACGCTGAGTTAGCCCGCCGGCGACGGCAGTAATCGCGCTCCGGTCGCCGCATCAAAATAGAGGGCGTGGGCCGCCTCCAGCGTGCAGTGGATGAGGTCGCCGGGGCGCACGGTGGCTTCCAGCGGGGCGCGTACCTGCCACAGCGCCGCCCCCTGGCGCACATCCAGCAGGCAGTAACGTTCCGCAAAATGCGGCTGCACCACCTCCACCCGGGCCGGAATGCCCGCCGCGCTGAGGTGAACCTGTTCGGAGCGCAGCCCCAGGCGCACGGCCCCGTCCGGCAGCGGGCACGGCACCGCCACCCCCGGCAGGTGCAGCGCCTGCCACACCCCGCCGACCACCACCCCGTCGAACATATTCATGGTGGGCACGCCGATGAACTCTGCCACGAACTGGCTGGCCGGCTGTGCGTACAGGTGCTCATAGGTGCCCACCTGCACAATGCGCCCCTCGCGCATGATCGCCAGGCGGTCGGCCAGCGCGGCGGCTTCCTGTTGATCGTGCGTCACCAGCACCGTGGTCACCGGGTAGGCCAGCAGCAGGCGCTTCAATTCGATGCGGGCGGTGGCGCGGAACTGCGCGTCCAGGCTGCCGAAGGGTTCATCCAGCAGCAGCACATCCAGATCGCGGGCGAAGGCGCGGGCGATGGCCACGCGCTGCTGTTCCCCGCCGGACAGGTGGCGCGGGTATTTTTCCAGCAGCGTTTCGATGCCGACTCCGGTCATCCGCGCCACTTCGCGGATGCGCTCGCTCACTTCGCGCTGGCGATGCCGGATCCGCAAAAAGAAACTGACGCTAAACCGCGCCTGGCGGTTGGGGATGAGCGCGTAATCCTGAAACACCATGCCGATGCCGCGCTCAAACGCCGGCATCTCTTTCAGCGGGCTGTGGTTATACAGCACCTGGCCCGTGTCCGGCTGTTCCAGCCCGGCGATGAGCTTGAGCAGCGTGGTCTTGCCACAGCCGCTGGGCCCCAGCAGCGCCAGGCAGCCGCCTTCGCTCACCTTCAGCGACACCTCACGGACGGCCATCTGCGGCGCATCGCCTTTGCGGGAGGACACAAACCGCCGCGAGACCTGCTCCAGCGTGATGCTCGCCATGATCCACGCCCCCTGTTTAGCCGGCGGGCCGCAGTCGCGGCCGCGGCCGCAGCCCGCCGGCGCAGTTACGATTATGGTTACGGTTATTCGTAGCGCAGCACATTCATCACCCGTTCCCGCAGGGCCACGCTGGCGCTGAGGAAGGTGGCCCCCCAGGCGATGACCACCGCCGCGATCACCAGCGCCAGCGCCACCAGCCGCGCATCATCCGGCAGGGGGATGGGCGTGCCGCTGGCCGCGGTGATGACCGTGACGAATACCGAACTGAGGCCGATGCCCAGGGTGGCGCTCAGCAGCCCGATGATGCCGGTTTCGATGAGCATCACCGTCAGCACGCGGCGGCTTTTCAGGCCCAGCGATTTCAAAATGCCGATCTGCCGCTGGCGTTCCAGCGTGGCCAGCGCCACCGTATTCGCCATGATGACCGCCGCCGCAAACAGCGACAGAATGCCGACCACGGTGGGGATGGCGGCAAACTGGGTGATGAAGCGCTGCAACACATTGTCGATCAGCGAAATATCCAGCGCGAAAGTGGGCGGCAGGCGAATGGTGGACAGCGCCACCAGCGCCTCATTCACATGGCGCGGCTCCACCTGAAGCGTGTAGAACTGGAATTCCGGCGTGGCGCTGCCCAGGCTGCCCGGCGGGACGATGGTGCCGCCGCTAAAGCCGATCAAACTCTGTGCCGCCAGCCCGATCACCTCAAAATCCATGTCCTGGCCATTCACGCGGTACGTCACCACCGACCCCACGCCAATCCCCAGGGTGGCCGCCGAACCCTCTGAGCCGATCACATAGCGCTGGCCGCGGTCGGCCGGGGTGAAGGTGCGCCCGG
>JALOOI010000046.1 GCA_025454495.1 Anaerolineae bacterium | reverse complement strand
TAACACCACCGCCGGCGGCGGGAACGTCAGCGGGTTGCCCCCCACTTCCAGCACCCATAACTGCGTCAGTTGGCCCAGGGACGGCGGCAGGGCCCGCAGCGCATTATCGCTCACGTCCAGCGTCCGCAGCCGCGGCAGCGTGCCCAGGCTGGCCGGCAGCGCCGTCAGCGCGTTGTCGTTCACCAGCAGCGCCGTCAGCGCCGTTAGATCACCCAGGGACTCCGGCAGCGTGGTCAGCCGGTTGTGCTGCACGTACAGCAGTTCCAGCGCCGCCAGATCGCCCAGGGACTCCGGCAGGGACACCAGATCATTGTTATTCACCCACAGGTAGCGCAGCGACCGCAGGCGGCCCAGGCTGTCCGGCAGCGTGGTCAGCCGGTTGCCCTGGAGATACAGCCCTTCCAGCGCCGCCAGATCACCCAGGCTGTCCGGCAGCGTGGTCAGCCGGTTGCTGCCCGCGTCCAGCGTGTGCAGCGCCCTCAGAGCGCCGAGGCTGTCCGGCAGCGCCGTCAGTTGATTGTCGTACACATCCAGCGTGTGCAGGGCCGCCAGAGCGCCCAGGCTGTCCGGCAGGGCCGTCAGCCGGTTGTGCGCCAGCGATAATTCGGTGAGGGCGGTCAGGCGGCCCAGGCTGTCCGGCAGCGTGGTCAGCGGATTGTTGGTGATGGACAGATGGGTGAGGGTGGTCAGTTGGCCCAGGCTCTCCGGCACCGTTTCCAGCCCCAGATAGCTTAAATCCAGCGTGGTGGCTCCAGTGGCCGCCGCCTCTGCGATGAGGCGTTCCACCTGCGACCGGGGCGCATCCTGGGCGGCCAGCGGCCAGCACCACAGCAGCAGCGAGCACAACAGCAGACGGCGCATTCGGCGTTTCTCCTGGCTCTTTCCTGAATCATACCCCGATCCAGTCCCGCGCCGCCCCACGACTGCCCGCCGGCCGCTACAGGTGCAGCACCCGCTGGACGGTGGGATGCCCGTACACCGCGCCGCCGCTCAAAACGCACAAATTCGGCAGGATTTGCACCCGGCCCGCGCCGTGCGTGTGGCCGCATAACACCGTCATCTGGCGGTGGGGGTATTGCAGGGCCAGCTCACGCAGGGCATCGCCGGCGGCTTTGCAGGCGTAGTGGGGCAGATAGGGGTTTTCTGGCGTGGCGGCGGCCCCGTTGTGCCAGCAGGCTTCGGCGAAGGGCGGCGGATGCAGCACCACCAGCACGTGGGCATACTGCGCCAGCGCCACCGGCAGCAGCGCCCGCAGATGCGCGGCCGCTTCATCGCCCAGGGCGTGCAGCCGTGCCAGCCGGTCGGCGGCCGTCGGCAGCGCCAGGTCATGGATGAGCCGGTAATCATTGAGCAGCACGGCGGAGGCGAAAAAATCGCCGTAGCGGCCATCCGACCAGGCATCGTGGCCCACCAGCCCCACCGTGGGCGACAGGGCCAGCGGCTGCGCCTGGGTGGTGAGGTAATGCAGGCCGGCCGGTGCCAGGCGGGCCAGCGCCGCCCGCACCCGGCCAATGCTGCTGTAATAATAATCATGGTTGCCCAGGACGAAATAGACCGGCCGGGTCACGGCCGCGGCCAGGCGTTCCAGGTAATCCACCAGGCTGGTCGCTTCGCCAATATCGCCGGAGATGACGAAACAATCAGCCGCCACGCCGTGCAACTGCTGCCAGAAATGGGCCCGCCGGCGGGCGCTGAGAAAATTGAGGTGAAGATCCGTCAGCCAGGCCACGCGCGTCATGGCGTGTCCCCGGCCGCCTGGCGAAAGGCGTGGGCCAGGGCCGTCGGCGTGGCATAGCGCTGTGCCGGGTCTTTGGCGGTGGCCTGTTGCAGCACCGCGTTCACCGCCGCCGGCAGTTCCGGGCGCAGCCGGCACACATCCGGCAATGGCTGCTGCAGCAGGTTGAGGATGGTTTGAATGTAGCTGTGGCTGAAGAAAGGATTGCTGCCGGTGAGCGCCTCATACAGCACCACGGCCAGCGAGAACACATCCACGCGGGGCGTGATGTCGCCTTTTTGCAGCACTTCCGGGGCAGCATAGCCCGGCGTGCCCACCATCGTCCCGCTGAGCGTGCGCGACGTGGCGCTCAGGCGGCGGGCCGCGCCAAAATCGGACAGGTAAGGCTGGCCGGCGGCATCGAACAGGATGTTATCCGGCTTCAGGTCACGGTGGATGACCTCGATGGCGTGGGCGGCGGCCAGCCCCTGGGCCAGGCGCGTCACCAGCGCCACCGTGCGCGGCAGCGACAGCGGCCCGTCAGCAAGCAGCCGGCGCAAACTGCCACCGGCATACCAGGGCAGCACCATCCACACGCCATGCTCATCCGTCCAGGTGTCATACACCGGCACAATGCACGGGTGCCGCAGCAGCCGCATGATGGCCGCTTCGGCCTCAAAACGGTGCAGCGCCTCGGCGTTGTCCAGGTCATCGGGCCGCATGATCTTGAGGGCCACCGCCTCGCCCTGGCGCGTATCCACCGCCTGGTACACCACACTTTGCCCGCCCGCACCGGCGCGGGCGTGGATGGCATACGTCCGCACCGTCCGGCCGATCCATTCCACCGGCTCCCTCATGGGAACACCTCCTCTGGCGGCTCACACGGCTATCCGTTACACTATCCCTCAGCTCAGAGTCCGACTCGCGTCAGTGTGGAGGCAGCACATCATGGCAACCAGTGCCAGAACATGGTTTTACTCCGTCCCGGAGCCGCGCCCCTATTATATCGAAGAACGGGTGAATCATACCCTGTGGAAAAATCGCCTGCAGGGGGTGTATATGACCTGCACGCAGGCCACGGCTCCCATCAAGATGGAAGGCAGCCTGAACGGGATGCCCCTCTTCTTTGAGTGGGAACCGGGGAAGTATTTCATCCTGCGGCTGGGCGAAGAACGTAAGGAAATCATCGGGGTGATGCGTCAGATATTACTGGGGTTTGTGCCCTCTTTCGCGTATCAGGACCTCAACGGCCTGTATGTGGTGGAATGGCACACCGACGACGACGAAGCCCGCTGGAAAGACCTTCAGGGTAATCCGCAGTATCAGGGGCTGCGCCGGCTGAAGAAAAAATAATCGTCCATCCGTACAGGAGCAGGCAGTATGAAAGCCACCGTACAGCTTACCGACGGCTACCGCACCACCATCACCAGCCGCGGCCACACCTACCACGCCGATGAACCGGAAACCGAAGGCGGCGCGGACAGCGCCCCCACCCCGTCCGAGATGCTGATGGGGGCCCTGGGGTCGTGCATCGCCATCACCATCAAATTGTATGCCGGGCGCAAAGGCTGGCCGCTGACGGGGGTGGACGTGGCGCTGGATTATGAGCGCTTCAAGGGCGATGCCTATGCCGATTACGCCGGCGAGGCCGCCTTCGTTCACGAAATCCGTGAGCAGGTGGTGCTGCATGGCGACCTGACCGCTGACCAGCGCGACAAGCTGCTGGAGATCGCCAGCAAGTGCCCGGTGTCGCGGGTGATCGAACTGCCGGCCTTCTTCCAGCGCACGCTGCTGGCCGCGCTGCCGGACTAGGCCATGCTGCGCCCGCTGCTGCTCGTCACGCTGGGGCTGGCCGGGCTGGCGGCCTGCACCGTGCTCACGCGCAGCCCCATCGAACCGCTGGTGGGGCTGCTCATCTTCTGGGCCACGCTGCTGGTGCCGGCGCTGCTGCGCCGCCTGCGCCGCGCCTGGCCGGCCGCCTGAACGCGAGGAGCAAACCATGCCGGCCCGTTATTCCCCGGAACGTGACCTGCTGGAAGCCCGCCGGATGGCCGAAGCGCTGGCCGATTATGTGCGCGGCGCGGCGCTGTATGGCAGCGCCGGCGGCGGCTTCTTCGGCAGTGGCGACCTGCCCCCGCTGACGGTGGGGGCCCTGCTGCTGCGCCTGCGCCGCCTGCGGGCCCTCGCCCACCGGCTGGCCCCGGCCGCAGCCGCCGACCTGGCAACGGCCGCCGGGCTGTGCCAGCAGGTGGCGCGGGAATGGACGCTGCATTACGAAGCCAAAATGCACCAGGAAGCCCTCTCCCGCCTGGAGGCCATGCGCCCCTTCCTGCGCGAAGCCGCCGATCACCCGCGCAGCGCCCGCGCCAATTACCCGCCAGAACTGCTGCGCCGCACCATTGTGCAGGAACTGCTGGCCGCGCTGGCGGCCGTGGGCCCGCTGCCGGCTGACCTGCGCGATAAAGTGCAGGTGACTGATGCCGGCCTGCGCGGCCTGGTCACAGCCGCCGCCTTCCAGTGGGATTCCGCGCTTGAGCCAGTCTACCCGGCCGACGTATACTGGTGGCTGTATCATGCGCCGCCCGTTGAATCGCCCCAGGATTGATGCCCGTATGCCGCGCCTGTTCGTCGCCATTGATTTACCCGCCCCGGTGAAAACGCAGCTCGCCGCCTTGCAGCACGACCTGGCCGGCGCAGCGTGGATGACCCCGGCGCAAATGCACCTCACGCTGCATTTCATCGGCGAGGTGAGCGAAGACGCGGCGGAACAGATCGCCGGGGCGCTGAAGCAGGTGAACGCGCCGGCCTTCACGCTGGCGGTGCAGGGCACCGGCACCTACCCGCCGGAGGGCAAAGCCCGCGTGCTGTGGGCCGGGCTGCCCCACCACGAAGCACTGCTGGCGCTGTACCAGGCCACCGGCAGCGCCCTCCAGCAAACCGGCTACCAGCCGGATTCGCGGCCCTATTCACCGCACATCACCCTGGCGCGGTTTAAAGAACCCCCCTCCCCGCTCACCCTGCGCCGCTATCTGGATACGCACCGCCATTTCGCCAGCGAGCCGTTCCCCGTGGAACAATTCGTCCTGTATCGCAGCACCCTCACCCCCGGCGGGGCGTTTTATTCCCTTTTACATCGTTTTCCACTGCCAAACGTCAGAAAAAGTTAACGCTTACTGGCATTCTGACCTCACCTGCTCCATAATGGAAGCAGCAACGCCAACCGTGACCGTGACGCGCAGGGAACATCATGGATCAAACCATTCTGACTCTCATGGACAGTGGCAATCCGCTGGATCGCAAACGGGCTATCAAAGCACTCATTCAGCAGGGGGATCAGGAAGCGCTGAAATATCTGGCGACTCTGTACAAGACCGATCCTGAGCCAGAAATCCGCGAACTGGCCGTCAAAGCCGGGCGCTACATTAAAAAGCAGCAGGAATCGGGCAGCCTGTGGGAAGGCAGCGGCATCAAGCAGCGCGGCCCCGGCCCCGCGGCCACCGCCGCCCCCGCGCCGGTGGCGGAGGACGAACCGGAATATGTCGAAGTCAGCGGCTCCAAACAGGAACGCGCCCAGGGCCTGCTGAGCCGGGCAATTGATCTGTCGGTGTCGCGCAATGCTTCGGACAAAGAACGGGCGCTGGAATATGTGCGCCAGGCCTTCGCGCTGAACCCCAATTTGCGCCACGACAGTTATGCCATCAATGTCGCTACTGACATCACCGGCCAGCCCAAAGACCGGACGCTGGCCATCCTGGCGGGCGAAGCCGACGATACCCCGGCCGCGGCCGCCGGCGGCAAAGAAAAACCCAAGCGTAAAAATGAGCAGCGGGCCGACGGCGAGATCACCTGGGAGACGGTGCTCACCGACCTGGGCATTTATTACGTCGTCATCGCCGGCATTTTGATCGTGGGGATGGTGCTGCTGGTGCAGGCCATGACCGGCGGAATGCGCGAATACACCACCTTCCTGGAACAGTGCAGTTCGTGCCGTTCCGCCAATCCTGACGGCGTGCGCCAGTTCCTGGCCGGGCTGGTGGGCGTGGGGGTCATTGGCAGCGTGGTGCTGGGGCTGGTGGGCAGCGTGTTTGCGGTGCTGTCGCTGCTCATTCAGTACATCGCCATTCACCTGCTGGCGAACTGGATGATGGGCGGGGATGGCACGCTGCGCGGGCTGATCCACCGGGGGAACATGCCGCACGTCGTTTCGCACGGCATCTCGGCGGTGCTGTCGTTCATCCTGGGCTATGCCATCTTCGTGACCGCCTTCAGCGTGGATTCGTTACGCTCTGGCACCATCAACCCCAACACCGCCAACACCCTCAACACCCTCAACGGCATCACGCAGCTTGCTTCGTTCATCATCAGCCTGTGGTATTTGTGGATTTTTGCCCGGCGCATCGGCGAAAATTACCGCTTTGGCAGTGGCCGCGGCTGTACGACGATGTGGCTGGCGTGGATTTTGATCGGTGTATGCACCGCGGTGACCATGGCCGCATTCGGCAGCGCCATGGCGCAGATGTTCGGCGGGCTGATGATGCCGCCGCCGCCCGGCATGGGCAGCGGGTCGATGTAAGCCGGAACGGCAGCGGGGCCTGTGCGCCCTGCTGTAGTCCTGGTTATGTCACGGTCGCGGCCGCGGTCACGGTCACGCTATTCGCCTGCGTCCTGCATCAGCATGGTATGCAGCGCCGCCTTTAACGCCTCCACATCCGGGTACACCTCCGGCGGCACCGTCAGCACCACGCTTTTGATGGCCAGTTGCTTCTGCTGGAGGGCCGCCTGGGCCCGTTCCCGGTCGCGCAGGGGGTAAAAATACTCGCGGGACTGGATGATGCGCCGTTGAATGCGCTCCTGGATCAAATCCACCGCATCCGGCGCGGTGATGATGAGGAACACTTCCGGCTCCAGATGGCCGATGAAATCCTGGTCTTCGCCAAACTCACGCACGGCATTACGCACCATCAACGTCACCGCCCGCAGCACATCATCCGCGGCCACAAAGCCATAGCGCTCGCGGAAATCGCCCAGGCTTTCGATGGAAAATTGCAGCAGGGCCACCGTGCGGCCGGCGGCCAGCACCTGCGCCAGGCGCTCGGTCACGGGTTCATGCTCTGGCAGTTCCGTCACCGGGTTCACGCGGGAGGTTTGCCGGGCCCGGCTGATGGCGTTACGCACCCGCAGCCGCAATTCCTGAATATCAAACGGCTTGGTGATGTAATCCACCACGCCCATTTCCAGGCCCTGCAATTTGTCCTGGCGCTCATTTTTTTCCGTCAGGAAAATGATGGGCAGGTCCTGAGTACGCCGGTTTTCGCGCAGGCGGCGGCACAGTTCAAAGCCGTCAATATCCGGCAGGCGAATATCCAGCATGGCTAAATCCAGCGGGTTTTCGGCGGCAATGCTGAGGGCTTCTTCGCCCCAGGCCGCAACCACAACATCATACTGCTGCGCCCGAAAATACGAACTCACCATCTCGGACAGGTCAGCATCATCTTCCACAATCAGCAGTTGCGGTCGGTTGTCGGTCATAGCGCCCCTTTTGTTGGATACCGCGCCGTGGGTTACAGCGCCGTGGCTTCGCCAATCGCCGTTCGGTTGACGCGGAAGACACATTCATCGCTGCCGGTGGCACGGCAGGCAATTTCACGCACGTAAAATTCATAACCGTTGGAAGACCAGCGCAGGCTCTCCTGGATGATGCCCACCAGCGCATGACACACCGGCTTATCCGACGTGCGCCCCCAGGCAAAGGGGCTAACCTCCACCCGGAACAAAAAGGCATCGCCCATTGGCTGCACCGAGGAAGCCTGGTCGGTAAAATTGGTGAACACCGAAGCCAGTGCCTGCAAGCCCAGTTCGATGCGCTGTTCCAGCGGCAGCGACCGAAAAGCGGGGTCGGCCATGGCTTTCATCACACCGAAGCCCTTAATGCCCCGCGCAAAGGCCGCCCGGCCGATGGCCAGCGCCAGCCCGCGTCCGCCGCGCCCGCCGTACATCGTCTCCAGCGCCTCATTCATCGCCGAAAGCGCCGCAAAATCGAACGCTTTCACCAGGTCATCCGGCGGTGGCGCAGCCACATACTGCGGCAGGTCTGCCAGCCCCAGCAGGGTGTTCAGGCCGTTCTGCCCCATCACATCATCCATGGCCACAAAAAAGGCTCTGGCGATGCGGTTGGGATAGTATAAATCCCCGGACTCAACCACGGCGGCGGGCTTTCTGATGCATGAGACGGCGAAGAGTGATCACGCAGCTTAAACGATTTGTTCCAGCGCATCCACAGCCCGGTTGACATCCAGCAGGATCAGCCCCAGTTTGGCATCTTTGCGGGCCATCACGGTTAACACCGCTTCTTCCCCTACCGAAGTCAGAATCACGTAGCCGTTATTGCCTTTCACATTCACCTGTTCCAGTTCACCGCGCGTCAGTTCGGAGGCGATGCGTTCCCCCAGGGACAGCATGGCGGCGCTCATGGCGCTCACGCGGTCTTCTTCCACGCCCGGCGGCAGCAGCGATGCCATGCTCAGGCCGTCCACGCTGACGATAGCGGCGGCTTCAACATCGCCAGAACTCGCCCGCAAATCATGCAATTTATCCATCAGCATTTCGGTTCGTGACCTGGACACAGGACAGCTCCTTATGAAAATGAGGCACCAGAAGGCACAAATAAGCACAGTTGCACAGGCACGGCCGGCCGCGCTGCCCTTCCCATTGTACACGATTCTATGTCAATCCGCACACCGAGATTAATAAGAATCGAGGGGGGTGACAGCCGCCCGCCCGGCAGCGCGGCCGGCACGAAACCGGCTCCCCGGCCCGCGCCGGCCGCCCGTTTCGCCCCGCCCCGTGTGCTATAATGGCGGGCGACAACACCGGGATCACACAGCCTGCGGGCAGGGGAACTGATGACGCTGTTAATCGCCAGCCAGGTGAGCAAATTTTACGGGGCCGAAGAAATTTTCAGTGGCATCTCGGCGGAAATTCCGCCCGCCGCCAGGATTGCCCTGGTGGGGCCCAACGGCGCGGGCAAAACCACGCTGGTCAATCTGCTGATCGGCACCGACCTGCCCACCGAAGGCAGCATTCAGCGCAGCCGCGAGACGCGCATCGCCTTTCTGCCGCAGCGCCCGGAACTGGTCGGCAGCCATACCCTGTGGGAAGAACAGCTCCGGGCCTTCGCCGAGCTGCGGTCGCTGGAAGCGCGGCTGCATGACCTGGCCGACCGCATGGCCGACCCCGACGGGCACGATGCCGCCCTGGCCGAATACAGCCAGTTGCAGCCAGAGTTTGAGCATCGCGGGGGCTACACCTACGAAACGCGCATTCGCATGGTGCTCACCGGCGTGGGCTTTAAGCCGGAAGATTACACCCTGCCGCTGACGCTGCTGAGCGGCGGCCAAAAAACACGGGCGCTGCTGGCCCGCCTGCTGCTGGAAGAACCGGATTTGCTGGTGCTGGATGAGCCGACCAACCATCTGGATATTCAGGCGGTGGAATGGCTGGAGGACTTTTTGCAAAAGTTCCCCGGTGCCGTGCTGGCCATCAGCCATGATCGCTACTTCATCGACCATTTCGCCAGCACCGTGTGGGAACTGGATTTCGGCCAGCTTGAGGTGTACCGGGGCAATTACAGCCAGTACACCCGCCAGCGCGAAGAACGCCGCGAGCGCCTGCAAAAAGAATTTGAGCAGCAGCAGGCCTTCCTCACCAGAGAGCAGGATTACATCCGTAAACACATGGGCAGCCGCTGGACGGCCCAGGCGAAAGGCCGCCTGAAGAAGCTGGAGACGCTGAAGAAACGCGGCAAAATCATCGAGCGCGGCCCGCGTGAACGCCGCGAGATGAACCTGCGCCTGCAAGAAGCGCACCGCAGCGGCAACCAGGTGCTGGTGACGCAGGGGCTGGCGGTGGGCTATGCCGATGGCGACGCGCCGCTGTTCCACGCGCCGGATGTGGTGCTGCTGCGCGGCGAAACGGTGGCCATCATCGGGGCCAACGGGGCCGGCAAATCCACCCTGCTGCGGACGCTGCTGGGCACGCTGCCGCCGCTGGCCGGCCGCGCCGCCCTGGGCGCGGGCATCCAGATCGGCTATTTCGCCCAGGCGCATGAGGGGCTGAACCCGGCCAACACGCTCATCGACGAAATTACGCGGGTGAAACCCATGGCCCAGAGCGAAGCCCGCAGCTACCTGGGGGCCTTCATGTTCAGCGGCGATGATGTGTTTCGCACCGTGGAGACGCTCTCCGGCGGCGAGCGCGGCCGCCTGGCGCTGGCCAAACTGGCGCTGGACGGCGCGAATGTGCTGCTGCTGGACGAACCCACCAACCACCTGGATATTGAGGCGCAGGAGATTTTGCAGGACGTGCTGGAAGACTTCCACGGCACCATTTTGCTGGTCAGCCATGACCGCTATTTGATCGACCGGCTGGCCACGCAAATCTGGCAGGTGGAGCGCGGCCGGCTGGAAGTGTTCGATGGCACGTACCAGGAGTATGTGGCGGCGCGGCGGCAGCGGCTGGAACAGGACACCACCGGCAGCAGCCCGGCCCCGCGCAAAGCCCCGGCCCGCTATGCCGAAAAAGTGCAGGGCCTGAGTCCCTACCAGCTTAAGAAGCGCATCGCCGAAATTGAAGCCGAGATCGACACGCTGGAGCAGACCCTGGCACAGCTCCACAGTGACCTGGAAGCCGCCAGCGCCACCGGCGATGCCGCCCGCGTGCGGGCCCTGGGGGAACAGTATACCCTGACGGAGGCCACCCTCAACCACACCCTGGGCGAATGGGAAAAATTGGCCCAGGAAGCATGATTTTCTGCGTGCCAGGGCATGTCATCTGGCACCGGGCATACCGGGGGTGGTATGTTATCCTGCGGCTGTGAGGCAGCAGCACTTCAGGGGGCACCATGATCGATTACAGCATCATCTTCATCACCGGGCTAACGACGGGCGGTTTAACCTGCCTGGCGCTGCAGGGCGGGCTGCTGACGGCGGCCCTGGTACAGCCGGGCAGCCGCCGGGACGGGCCGCCACCACCGCCGCCACCGCTGTCGGTGGTGTATTTTCTGCTGGCCAAACTGGCAGCGCATACCCTGCTCGGCTTTTGCCTGGGGTGGGTGGGCGCGGCCCTGCGGCTGACCCCGGAGGTGCAGGGGGCGCTGCAAATCGTGGTGGGCGGCTATATGCTGGTGACGGCGCTCAACCTGCTGAACGTGCATCCCATTTTCCGCTATGCGGTGCTGCAACCCCCCCGTGCCTGGACGCGCCTGGTACGGCAGCAGTCCAAACAGCAGTCGGCCTTCACGCCGCTGCTGCTGGGGGCGCTGACGGTGCTCATCCCGTGCGGCACCACCCAGGCCATGATGACCGTGGCCATCGCCAGCGGGAACGCCGTCAGCGGGGCGCTGGTGCTGGCGGTTTTCGTCCTGGGCACCTCGCCCACCTTTTTTGTCCTGGGCTTCCTGGCGACGCAGTTACGCGGCCGCCTGCAACAGGTCTTCGGCGCGGCCGCGGCCCTGCTCATCCTGGTGCTGGGCGGGCTGTCCATCAACAGCGGGCTGGTGCTGGTGGGGTCGCCGCTGGCCCCGCAGACCGTGCTGGCCCGGCTGTTCCCCGGCGAGCAGGTGCCCGTGCCGGCGCAGATGGCCGGCAGCGTGCAGGAAATCGTGATTAATGTGCACGATGAAAGTTATGAGCCGAACCTGTTCCTGGCCCGGCCGGGCGTACCGCTGCGGCTGCGCCTGCTGACGAATGATCTGTGGGGCTGCACGGCCATTTTCATCATTCCGGGCCAGGGCGTGCGCGAATTTTTGCCCACCACCGGCGAAACCATCATCGACCTGCCGGCGCAGCCGCCGGGGATGGTGCCTTTCTCCTGCGGCATGGGCATGTACAGCGGCACCATCCTGGTGCAGGCCGCCGCCTGAGCCAGCCAGCGGGCCACCCCACCCCACCCTCGCCGGGGCGGTGGCCCGCCGGCGATTTAGCCCGGTTCGCCGCGCAGCGCCTGCAACTGCGCCCGCGTATACGGCGGCTGGTGGCCATCCACGTACAGCGCATAATCTTCGTCCAGCAGCCGCGTCAGCAGCGCGGCATCCAGCCGCTGGTGTAACGGCGTGCCCTCGCCATTCAGCGGCGGGGCATAGCAATCCCCCAGGAACATCACCCGCAGCCGGGGAATTTTGACGATCAACGAATCCGGCGCGTGGGCCCCGCCCACATGGATCAATTCCACCTGCAAATCGTCACAAAAGAGCGTCAGCCGCCGGTCAAAGCCAATGGTCGGCGGCAGCACGCGCAGCTCGCGCACCTCGTGCAGCGCCCGCTGCATGGCCTCGTAGCGGCCCGGCGATACAGCCCCGCGCCGATAATCCTCCTGCAACAGCGCCGCTGTCCACGGGTGGGCGGCCAGGCCGCGCAGCGCCGGCAGCGCCTGCACGTGGGCAATGATGCGGGCGGCCGAAAAAACCTGCGCCCCCAGGATGTGCCCCGGATGATGATGGGTGTAAATAATGGTGCTCACCGGCGGGTAATCCCTGGCGGTTAATTCACCCATCAGGCGGCGGGCATGGCGCGGGCTGCTGCCGGCATCCACCAGGATCGTTTGCTGCGGCGTGCGAATAACCCCCACATTCGGCTGGCGTTCCTCCCCGCTAAGCGCGCCGGGATACAGCCCCACCTCCCCGGCCAGCGGCTCAATCCTTCTTAATGTCATTGTCTCTGACCGCTATCTTTACAAACGACAATCCCGTGATGAAAGCAAAAATCACTATTCCCGGTGAGCAGAACACCGGCAGCCCCAGGGGTGCCAGCAGCGTGAGCGGGGCACACAGCGCCCCGCCGGCCAGCCCGGCCAGCGTCCAGCCGGCCGCGCGGGCGAACTGCGGCCGCAGCAGCCGCCCCTGTGACCAGCCCAGGCAGCCCCCATAGAGGAGTCCCATCAGCAGCAGCCCCGGCCCGGGCAGCAGCAGTGCCACCAGGCCGGTGAGCGCCACCGGCAGCGTCGCCAGCGCCCCGCCCGCCGCCGACCAGGCGACCCACCGCGCCGGCACCAGGCTGCGGCCGGCCGGGTGCGTGTGCAGGGCCAGCGCCTGGGCCGCGCCCACCACCGCCCCGGCGGCCAGGCCCCCGGCCGCCAGCCCGGCCAGCCCCAGAAGCTGCATCAACAGGGCCACCAGCAGCAGCCCCGCCGACCAGCCGGCCATATTCGCGGCCAGCCAGCGCAGCAGCCAGCGCTGTGACCACTGCTGCCGCAGCCAGCGCAGGGCATCCGCTGCCCGCCTCACCGGCCACCCACCGGCGCTATACCCCTTCCACAAAAATCACGTTTGAGACGGCATAACGCTGCCGCAGCGCCCGCGCCGCAGTATATTCCGGCGAATCGTACCAGGCGCGGGCCTGCTCCATGCTCGCAAACCGGGCGATCACCAGGCGCGGCGGCTGCCAGTCGCCTTCCAGCACCGTCACCTGCCCCCCGCGCACGATAAATTCACCGCCATACTGCGCCAGCGCCGCCGTGCTCAACTGGCGATATTCGGCATAACCGGCCGCATCCTGCACATCCGCTTCCACCACCACGTAGACGGCCATCGCTGCCCCTTTGCATCAGAATATCTGTTTTATGCATCATACCCAAGTATGCCTGCGAGCAGCGAAAAGAGCAATAAAAACATAAGTCCAATGATGCTGCGGCCCCGGCCGCGGGCCGGTCAACGGCTGAGGGCGTTCAGCATCTGGCGCAGCGCCAGCCAGTAATCCGCCTGAAAATCAAACCGCGGGCTGCGGCGGATCGGGTCGGGCGGGTCGGCGGGGGCCACGCTGGCCAGCACAATGGGCTTGCGCTGCTGGCGGAAGAACTGCCAGGCCGCCGTCAGCACTGCATCGGCCGGCACCGCCGGCGAGAGCACCAGCACCATGCGGGTGCATTCTTTCAGCGCCGGGTGCACCCCGCCCGACCACACGCTGGTATCCGCCTCGCTGTCGTGCAGCCACACGGCCAGCCCGGCTTTGCCCAGGTCGGCGGCGATCTGCTGCGCGGCCGTTTCATCCGCCGCGGCCGCCGCCAGGTACACCGTGTCGCGCGTCAGGCGCGGGCGTTTGCGCTTTTCATGTTCTTCGGCCACCACAATGGCCGAAGGCCGTTCCCGGTTCTGGTGCAGGTCGGTCTTGCCCAGGCGGAAGACGGTGCCGCCGCACACCGGGCAATCGCCCTGGAGGGCCGGCTGCCCGCGCCGCGTCCAGATGGGATGTGGATCCACCACTTCGATGGTATCGCGGCAGCGCATACAGTAGGCTTCATACACGATGTCGTCGTGTTCCGGCACGGCATCTTCAGGCAGGGTCATGCGGGCGTACCTCCACTTTCAGGCCGGTCTCTTCCAGCGCCGTTTTAAAGGCCGCGGCGTGGTCTGCGTCGATCACGCCGGCCATGGGCCCCAGGCGGGCCTTCAGGTAGCGGCGCAGCGGGGGCGCTTCGTACAGCCGATCCAGCACTTCGGGCGCGGTGGTGCGGATGACCAGCAGGCGCTCAAAACTGACTTCGGTGGGGCCGCTGCCCTGCCAGCTTTCCAGCAGCGTCAGCAGGCGGGCCGGCAGCGGTTTATTGTCCAACTGGCGCTTGAGAAAAGTGGCGATGTGCGCCGGGGTGATGCCCTGGGCGGCCGCCTGTTGCAGGCTGGCGGCATCCAGCTTATACAGGTAGGGCGTATCGGACGGCTGCCAGGTGGTGAAGCGGGCCAGTTGAAAGCGATCCACCGTGGGCACTTTGCGCGAGGCCAGCAGGGTGCCATCCGGCTGGATGAGCACCGCTTCCGGCTTGATGGCCGGGTTAGGCCAGGCCGCCTGCCCCAGGAAGGCGCGGCCGTAAGCATTCAGCCGCACCGCATCGGCGGAGGCATCCGCCAGGCCCAGCCAGTGCAGCGGCCCCTGGAGCAAAAATTCCAGCAGCGCCCCTTCCACCGCGTCCCAGCTCGTAAAACCGCGCAAATACTCGCCCTCATCGTTGCGGATGTACCAGCTTTCGTAATCGCCATCCGGCCGCTGAAAATCCGGCTCGGCCACTTTCACCAGATCAATAAATTCATCCAGGCTCCACCACTGGCCGGCCGGGGTATACTCGCGCAGCAGGCGCAGGGCGGCTTCGCGGCCGGTGGCCGGTTTGTGGGCCCAGCCCGGCTCCGGGTACAGCCCGGTGATGTGCCACAGTTCGGCATAGGCGCTGCTGCCGCGCCAGGCTTCCGCCAGGTCTTTGATCTGGGTGGCACGCGGGGCGCTCAGCCACGCCTGAAGCTTCGCCCGGCCGGCGTAGGCCCGGCCCTCATGCACCTGAATCAATTCCGCGCTGAGGCCCGCGCCCAGCAGGAACGCCAGCCGCACCGGGTCCTGATCCAGCAAATGCGGCAGAATTTTCTCGCTGTCCACCGGCAAAAAGATGCCCTCCTCCACCGCCGCCGTATGCACGCGCAAATAGGCCAGCAGCGTCGTCAGGTCATCCACGATGGACGTATCGGCATGGCGCACTTCGTCGATCTCGTCTTCGGCCAGCGGGGTCAGCGGAGTCGGGCGGCCGCCGGGGGTGGGCGGCGGGTCGGCCTTCAGGTGGGCATAGGAGGTTTTGTGCAGCGGCAGCGCCTGGGCCATATCCGTGGCGATATAGATCACCGGGCGCATTCCGGCGGCCGTTTGTTCAAAGGCTTCGCCGATGAAGCCGCGATAAAAGAGCAGTTCGGCGATGCTGGCCGCGTTTTTGTGCGGCTGCTCCCGCTCGATCTGGGCGCGGCCCAGTTTGCGAATTTTGCCATAGAGCCGTTCAAAGCCGGCGACGGGCATTTTGCGCCCGCTGGCGATGAGCACCTGCAGGGCCCCACGCCCGGCATCGCTCAGCGCGTCCCACTGGCGCGTGGCGCGTTCACTGTTCAACATGGCTTCCGTCAGCCGGGCGACGCTTTCGGCAGCATCCAGATTCTGCAACGAAACGCCCCAGGTGCCGGCAATGGCGTAAAGAAGGCCGCTGTCACTATCGGACAGCATGGTACGTAACTGCTGCATCGCGTCGTTCCTGCCGCTGTCTACCGGGTCGGTACAGAATCATGACACAACCGGGCATGGTCGCGCCAGTGCGCGTCCGCGCTTTTCTCACGGTTTATGAATTGTGTGGCGGCCCGGCATCTTCTATCATTAACGGGCGTACTGGCCACAGGGGATGAGAAGCCGCCATGAGTGAATTATCGCTGCAATTGCGTGCCGAAATTGAGCGCCAGCGGGCGGCCGCCGGGTTTGAGCGCCTGCTGGATGTGTGCCGGCGGGCGCTGCTGGCGGCCCGCAAACACACCGACCGCGAGGCCGAGGCCATCGCGCTGTACGGGCTGGCGCTGGCCTACCGTTACACCGGCCAATATGCCGATGCCCGCCTGCTGAACGAAGACGGGGCGCTGCGGCTGGCGCGCGATTTGCGCCAGGAAGAACTGCTGGTGGATGCCCTGCTGCAAAGCGGCGACATCCGGCTGATGGGCAGTTTTCAGGTGTATGATGCCCGCGATTTTTACCTCGAAGCGCTGCACAAAGCCGCTGACCTGCAATATCATCACGGGATGGCCCTGGCGCTGCTGCGCCTGGGGACGGTGTTCGCCTCGCTGGAACAATCCGCGCTGGCCGGCAATTATGCCCGCGAAGGGCTGGAATTTGCCCGGCAAATGGCGCTGCCGGCGCTCCAGGCGGAGGGGCTGAATGCCCTGGGCAGCGTGCTGCGGCGGCAAAAACAGGCCGGTGCGGCCCGCCGGTGCCACGAACACGCCCTCAGCATCAGCCAGGCGCAGGCCCTGCCGCTGCTGGAAACGCTCAGCCGTTATGACCTGGGCCGCGCCCACCAGACCGCCGGCGATGTGGAGCAGGCGCTGCGCCAGTACGAGGCCGCGCTGGCACTGTGCCGGCAAACCGGCAACGCCGAAATGGAATACCGGCTGTGGGGGGCCATCGGGGAAACCTGCCTGGAGCAGCAGCAGTTCCAGCCCGCCCGCGAAGCCTTCGACCGGGTGCTGAACCTGGCGGTGGAATATAAAAATCCCCTTCAGGAGGCGTTTGGCTTCTGGCAATCCGGCCGGCTGTATTACACGCAGCGCCAGTATCTGGCGGCGGCGGGCGATTTTACCCGGATGCTGACGCTGACGCGCGACCACAATAACCCCATGGGCGAAGCGCTGGCGCTGGAATGGCTGTCGCTGGCGCAGGCCGGGCAGCATGAGTACACCGCCGGGCTGGAATCGTTGCAGCAGGCGCGGCAGGTGTATACCGCGCTGGCCGATGAAGCCGGCGTGCGCCGCGTGACCGGGGCGCTGGTGCTGCTGTACGTGCAATTCGCCTGGGACAGGCTGCTGCGGCTGGTGGGGCTGCGCTACTGACCGGCCGCGGCACGGAGATAGGCGGCGATCTGGTCGGCGGCGATGCGGGCTTCCACATTCATGTTGTACAGCGCCCCCTTGCCCTTGTAGTACACCCCCACCACATACAGGCCCGGGCAGCCCTGCACCTGCCGCCCGTTGGGGTGCTGCTGACGATCCAGCAGGGGAAAACCGCGCTGGCCATTGGGGCCAATCTCCCAGTCGCACGCGCCCGGCGCACGCCAGGGACTGCTGTCGTACTCCATGGGGATGGCCAGATAATCATGCAGCACCGGGCGGTAGCCGGTGGCCAGAATGACCGTATCAAATTCGCGGGTGCTGGCATCGGCAAAGGTGACGCAGGGGCCATCCACCTGAACCGGCGCGGGGGCCGGCTGCACGCGGCCGGCCCGCACCGCCTGGAGCAGTTCCGGGCCCTGGTAGGCCGTCACCGCTTCCACGCCGGGCGGTGGTTTCTTCAGGCCGTAGCGCTCGCCGCCGCCAATTTCCACTTTCGTCAGCCGCCGGATGAGCCGGTTGCACCAGGGCCGCGGCAGCAGCAGCCCCAGCAGCAGCCAGGCGTGCTGTGGCAGCCCGTAGGGATAGCGCCGGTACAGGGTGATGCCGCTGCGAATGGCGATTTCCACCCTGGCGGCCGTCTGGCCGGCGGCGACGGCAATATCCACCCCGCTGGGGCCGCTGCCCACCACCAGCACGCGCTGCCCGCGCACCTGTTCCGGGTGCTTAAAATCGTGGGCGTGCAGCAGCGTACCGCTAAAACTGGCCAGCCCGCGGATGTCTGGCCGCACGGGGCCGCCAAAAATGCCGGTCGCGGCGATCACCGCCCGGTACAGCCACGCCCGGCCATTCATCTCCACGCGCCATAAGCCGCCCTCCGGGGCCACCCGCTGAACAGTGGTGTGCAACTGAATGTGCAGCGGGTGCCGCCGGACAAAGGCCAGCAAATGCTCATGATACTGGCGGCCGGAGGGGAACAGGCCCGCCCGCAGCGGAAAACGCAGCCCTGGCAAATGCGAATAAAAGCGCGAGGTGTTCAGCCGCAGCGACGGGTACAGGCTGTCCCAGGTGGAGCCGATCACCCCGGCCCGATCCACCACCCGGTAAGACAGCCCCGCCTGCTGCATATAATAGGCACTGACGATGCCGGCGGGCCCCGCCCCGATAATCAGCACATCTTCCGCGGCACGCTGTGCAGCGACCATCCTCACACTCCATTCCGGCTGTTGACGGCTGTGGCAGCGGGCATTGTACCGCGGCCGCGCCGGGGACGGGCAGGGGCATTTCGGCGGGTCCTCAGGCCGGTGCCCGGTGCAGCAGGCTGTAGCGATTCAGGCGCTGTTCCTGGCCATCGGCGTAATAGGTGGTGAGGTGGGTTAAGCCGGTGGCGGCCACCAGGTCTGCCTGTTCGGCCGCATCCACATAATGGCAGTAGCGCAGGGCGCGTTCACCACGCCGCCAGTCCAGCACATAATCCCCCGCTTCCACCACCGGCGTATCCTCCGGGAAGGCTGCGTCCCAGGGGACAATGCGGGCGCGAAAGCGCTCCACGTCATAGAAGCACCAGGCGGCCAGGGCCAGCAGCCCGCCCGGCCGCACCCGGGCCGCCAGGCGCTGCACCATCTGGCGGCGAAACTCCGCCCCTGGCAGATGATGCAGCACGCCAAACAGCACCACCACATCGGCCTCGCCGGCCGGCAGCGGCTGCTCAACGATGTCGTGCAGGGTGAGGGTGACGCGCAGCGCGGGCCAGGCGGGCAGCGCGGCCGCCGTATAGGCCAGCAGCGCCGGGGTGTTATCCACCCCGTGATAGGCGATGGGCCCCGGCAGATGCTGCGCCAGAAACGCGCCAAAACGCCCGTTGCCGCAGCCCACATCCAGCACCTGCGGGGATGGCGGCACATGGGGCAGCAGCGGCTGCCAGCCGGCCCAGGCCTGGCCGCGGGTGGCAGCAAAATCGGCGGCGGTGGTGCGGTAAAAGTCGCGGTTGAGCGCGTTCAGGCGGCGGCGGGTGGCTTCGTTCATGGCAGCAGCACCGCATCGGCTTCGGCGGACGGGGCCGCCTGGGGCGGGGGCGCGGCCGGCGGGCGGCGTTCCAGCAGCCAGGCATCGCGCAGGCCCCACAGGCTGACCAGGGCAAACGACAGCGCGTAGATGAGCAGCCAGGGCAGCAGGGCCGGGGCCAGGCGGGCCGCCAGGGCCGCGCCCCAGGCGGCATACAGCGCCAGCAGCAGCTCCAGCAGGCGCAGCGGCGGCCGGCGCAGGGCATAGGGGCTGGCCGCCCACCCCTGCCCGAATTTGGGCGTGCGTTCAAACGCCAGGCCGCGCCCGGTGAGGGCCGCCAGCAGCGCGCCGGTGTTGCTCCACACCAGCCCGGTGGCCAGCAGCGCCAGCAGCGGGAAGGCCAGCAGGTGCCGCCGCCACGCCTGCGGGTACAGCGCCCGCTGGCTGACCAGCAGCATCAGCGGCGGAATCAGCCCCATCAGGCCGGCCGGGGCCAGCGGCAGCCCGGCCAGCGCCCCGGTCAGCAGCAGCGGCGGAGTCAGCAGCAGCAGAGTCAGCATCAGCGGGTGGGGCACGTACTGGCACAGATGATGCAGGGCCAGCAGGCGCAGCAGCCACGGCCGGCGGGCCCGCAGGACGGGGCCGCCCAGGCGCAGCAGGCATTGCAGGCTGCCGCTGGCCCAGCGCTGCTGCTGCTGGCGATAGGCCGCCAGTTGCGGCGGCAGTTCCCCCGGCACGGCCGGCGCATTGACGTACAGCGAGCGCCAGCCGGCAAGCTGCGCCCGGTAGCTTAAATCCAGGTCTTCCGTCAGCGTGGCCGCCGACCAGCCGCCGGCGGCGTGAATGCAGGCCGTGCGCCAGACACCGCCGGTGCCATTAAACGGCACGAACCAGCCCGCCTGGCTGCGGGCCGTTTGCTCCACGATGAAATGATTATCAATGGCCAGCCGCTGCGCCCGCGTGAGCATGTTCTCGTCCGCGTTCAGGTGGGCCCAGCGCGTTTGTACCACCCCCAGGCCGGCATCGGCCAGCAGATACGGCACCGTGCGCCGCAAAAAATCCGCCGGCGGCACAAAATCGGCATCCAGCAGGGCCACGAAAGCATCTTCCGTCAGGGTCAGGCCGTGGGCCAGGGCCCCGGCCTTGTAACCGCTGCGCTGGCGGCGGCGCACATGGGCCACCGCCAGCCCGCGCCGGCGCAAATCGGCCACGCAATCGGCAATCACGGCGGTGGTGGCATCGGTCGAATCATCCAGAATCTGGATGTGCAGCCGGTCGCGCGGGTAATCCAGCGCGGCCACGGCCGCCAGCAGGCGGCGCACCACCTGCTGCTCATTGTAGATGGGCAGTTGCAGCGTGAGCGCCGGGAGCGCGTCCCACGGCACCGGCGGCAGGGGCTGAGGGTGGTGGCGGCCGCGCCAGTAACGCAGCAGCAGCAGCAGTTGCCCCAGGGTATACAGCGCCAGCAGCAGCGCCGCCAGCACATACAGGCACGTTAAAACCGCAATGATAACGGGCACACCAGGCATCCTAATCCGGCAGCAGCACAGGCAGCACAACAGTAAATACTGCCCCGGAGTCAGACACATTACCAGCGTGAATTGTTCCACCGTGCAAAGCCACAATTTCGCGGGCGATGCTCAGGCCCAGGCCCGTGCCCGGCTTATCCCGCGAGAGGCGCATGAAGGGCAGGAAAATCGTCTCCAGGCTCTCCGGCGGAATGCCGGGGCCGCTGTCCTGCACCCGGATGATGACCTGCTGGCGGTCGGCCGCGTGTTCGGCCAGCACCTGCACCGTGCCCCCCGGCGGCGTATAGGTGAGCGCATTGCCGATGAGGTTGGTGAACACCTGGAGCAGCCGGTGCGGGTCGGCGACCATGGGCAGCGGTGTTTCGGGCTGGTGCAGCGTGAGATCAATGTTTTGCGCGGCGGCTTCGGGCTGCTGCGCTTCCAGCGCTTCGGTCAGCACGTCCTGGAGCAGGATGGCTTCATTGTGCGCCTGGATGTGCCCGTATTCAAAATAGGACAAATCCAGCAGATCGCTCACCAGGCGGTTCATGCGGCGGATGACCTTTTCCAGCAGCACCATCTGCTCCGGGATGCGCTGCGGGTCTTTTTGCATGAAGTAGAGCCGGTTATTGAGGCTGGTGATGGGCGAGCGCAGTTCGTGGGCGGCGCTGGCGATGAAGCGCGTCTTCTGCTGCTCCAGTTCTTTCTCACGGCGAATATCGCGCACGATGGAGACGGCCTGAATGCGGTCTTCGGTGCTGCTGCCATCCAGCCGGGAGAGCGTTACGCCGGCATCGAAGGTGCTGCCATCGCGCCGGCGCAGGCGCAGTTCATTACGCCAGATTTTGCCCTGGCTCACCAGCGCCGGAATCGCCAGGAGCAGTTCCTCCTCCTGGGCGCTAAAATCCGCCGGGATGAGCAGGGCGCGGATATTGCCGTCGATCAGTTCAGTTTCGCTGTAGCCGGTCATGGCACACAGCGCCTGGTTGACGAAAATGATGCGCACGCCTTCGCTGTACAGAATGCCTTCGCCGGTGGAGCGCAAAATCGCCTGAATCTGTGCGCTGCGGATGGTCAGTTCGCGGGTACGCTCAATTACCCGGCGCTCCAGGTCTTCGGCGCGGCGGGCATTCTGGATGGCCGCGGCGGCTTTGGCGGCGAACGTCAGCAGGCGCGGGGCATCGCTCGCGGTGAAGGCATTGGGCCGGTAGCTGTCGATATTAATCACCCCGATGATGAGATCATTCAGGCGGATGGGGGCCCCCAGGTAGGAGCGAATGTGCCAGGGGACGATCATCTCGGTGTTCCACAGCGGGTCATGCTCCGTATCGGCCACCAGCACCGGCTGGCCGTCCTGCAACATTTTGCGGGTGATGGGCATGTCTGTCACCGGCAGGCGCATCCCCTCGAACAGGGCGTGATAATCGTCATAGCCGCGGCTGGTGGCGAAGCTGACGTGTGGTTGTGTTTCATCCAGCAGCATGATGGTGGAGGCTTCGTGGCCGGGGATATGGCGGGCGCAAAATTCCAGCACTTTATCCAG
>JALOOI010000235.1 GCA_025454495.1 Anaerolineae bacterium | reverse complement strand
ACGATGAGCAAGGAGCGCCGGAAGCTGCTGCGGGCCTATGGCGCGGAACTGGTGCTCACCCCCGGTGCCGGCGGGATGCCGGGCGCGATTGCGAAAGCGCAGGAGGTGGCCGCGCAGTACCCGCAGGCATGGATTCCGCAGCAGTTTGAAAACGCCGCCAACCCGGAGATTCATCGCCGCACCACCGCCGAAGAAATCTGGCGCGATACTGAGGGCCAGGTGGATGTGGTCGTCTCCGGCATTGGCACCGGCGGCACCATCACCGGCATCGGCGAGGTGCTGAAGGCCCGCAAACCGTCGGTGCAGATGATCGCGGTGGAGCCGGCCGCGTCGCCGGTGCTATCGGGCGGGGCCCGCGGGCCGCACCCCATTCAGGGCATCGGCGCGGGGTTTGTGCCCGGCATTCTGAACACGGCCATCTATGACGAAATCATCACCGTCAGCGGCGACGATGCCATCCACACCGCCCGCAACCTGGCCACCCATGAAGGGCTGCTGGTGGGCATTTCGTCCGGCGCGGCCGCCTGGGCCGCCCTGGAGATCGCCCGCCGGCCGCAGTCTGCCGGCAAGCTGATCGTGGTCATCATCCCGTCGTTTGGCGAGCGCTACCTGTCCACCGCGCTCTATGCCCATCTGGAGGAATGAGTATGGGTATGCTGGGGCGCATCCGCGAAGATGTGGCGGCGGTGCTGGAGCGCGACCCGGCCGCGTTTGGGCGCTGGCAGGTGCTGCTGTTTTACCCCGGCCTTCATGCCCTGTGGGCGCACCGGCTGGCGCATCGGCTGTGGCGGCGCGGCTGGCGGCTGGCGGCGCACGCCGTGGCCGCGCTGGCCCGCTTCGGCACCGGCATCGAAATTCACCCGGCCGCCCGCATCGGCCGGCGGCTGTTCATCGACCATGGGATGGGGGTGGTGATTGGTGAAACGGCGGAAATCGGCGATGATGTGACGCTGTATCACGGGGTGACGCTGGGCGGGGTGAGCCTGGCGCACGGCAAACGCCACCCCACGCTGGAAGATCATGTGGTGGTGGGCGCGGGGGCCAAAATTCTGGGGGCCATCACCATCGGCCGCCACAGCCGCATCGGGGCCAATTCCGTGGTGGTGAAGGATGTGGCCCCGGAAAAAGTGGTGGTGGGCATCCCCGGCAAGGTCGTCACCCGCGCGGGGCCCGCCGAAACGGTTGACCTGCGGCATGACCAGCTCCCGGATGTGGTGCTGGAACGGCTGGAATACCTGCTGGCCCGGCTGAACCGGCTGGAAGACCAGTTACAGCCGCAGCAGCAGGAATACGACGTGCAGCCGGATTACAGCATCTGACCGGGGGGCGGGGCCGCTATTCCGGGGCCCCGCACAGCGTCAGCCGGTAGCGCTCGCGCTCGGCACAGGTGAGGTCGCGGATGTAGCGGCTGACGCTGGCAAAGTCGATCAGCGCCTGCGCCGTGCGATCCACCCGCCACAGCCGGGCCGTGCGATCCTGCGCCCCGCTGAGGATGAAGGTTTCATCGCGGCTGAGCGCCACCTCCTGCACCCAGTCGGTATGGCCCAGGTAGCGGCGCAGTTCGCGGCCGGTGGTTAAATCCCACAGGCGAATACTGCGATCCTGCGAGGTGGTGAACAGCCCTTTGTTATCCGCGGTAAAGGCCAGCCCGAAGGCGTTGCCATTGTGCGCCAGCACGCGCAGGGCCGCCCCGGTCTGCGGCGACCACAGGCGCACGGTGTCATCCCAGGAGCTGCTGGCGATGAGGCGGCCATCCGGGCTAAAGCGCACTTCGTTCACAATGTCGGTGTGGCCCTCATAGGTGCGGAGGAGGGTGCCGGCGGCGGCATCCCACAGCCGCACCTGCCGGTCGGAGGCGGCCGTCACCAGGCGGGTGGCATCCGGGCTGAAGGCCACGCCGTTCACTTCGGTGGTGCTGCCGGTATCTTCGCGGTGCGGCAGTTCCAGCAGCGTCGCGCCGCTGTCCAGCGACCACACGCGCACGGTGCCATCGCCACCGGCGGAGGCGAAAGCGGCGGCATCCGGGCGCAGCGCCAGCCTGTACACGCGCCCGGTGTGGCCGGTATAGCGGCGCAGTTCGCGGCCGGTCTCCACGTCCCACAGGATAATCAGGCCGGCCCAGTCGCCGGTCAGCAGGCGGCGGCCATCCGGCAAAAACAGCACGCTGTCCACGGTGCCGCTGTGGCCGTTCAAGGTGCGTACCAGTTCGCCGGTGGCCGTGCGCCACAGCCGTACCGCCGTATCCGGCGCGGGCTGGCCGGCATCCGGCGGGCGCAGCGCCCCGCCCCCGGTGGCCGCCAGCGTGCCATCCGGGCTGAGGTCTACCGTCCAGATCCAATCGCGCTGCTGCGGCAGGGCGCGAATTTCATCGCGGCTGCGTAAATCCACCAGCCAGGCGCTGGTATCGCGGGCGCGTTCCACAAATTCGTTGTTGCCCGCATTGCCCGATCCCATCAGCAAATACTGGCCGTCCGGGCTAAAATCCAGGCTCAGGGAGCGATCAAAAAAGCCCACGAAACGCTGCACGCGCAGCCGCCGCTGAATATCCCACACCTGCACATCGCCATCCCACCCCGCCGAAGCGATGAAACGGCTGTCGCGGCTGTACACGACTTCGGTGATGATGTCCGGCTGCGCGAACAGGCGCACCACCTCGTCACCGCTGGCGGCATCATAAATGCGGATGGTGCCGCCGTTGGCGCTGTCCCACAGGCCGATGGCCACCGTCGCGCCGTCCGGGCTGTAATCCAGCGCCCGCACGAAGCCGCTGCGCGGTTCCACCACCAGCCGCGCTTCGCCCGTGGCCACGTCCCACAGCCGCAGCACGCGGTCGATGGTATCGGTGGTGTCGTTGAGGATGGTGGCATCGCCGGTGGTGGAGGCGATGGTGCGGCTGTCCGGCGCGAAAGCCAGGCGGATGATCGCGCCGGGGCTGCCTTCAATCGTCCGCAGCAGGGTACCGGCCGGCATAGACCACAGGCGAATGGTGCGGTCTTCACCGCCGGAGGCCAGCAGCGTGCCATCGACATTAAAATCCAGGTCCAGGATGCCGGCGGTGTGCCCGGTGAGGCGGCCCACTTCGCGGCCGTCGTCCACGCGGTACAGCCGAATGGTGAAATCCGCCAGGGCCACGGCCAGCACATCCCCGGCGGGGCTAAACGCCGCCGCGATGAGGCGTTCACCGGGGGTGAGGGTGTAGCGCTCGGTGCCGGTGTCGCGCTCACGGACGATGAGCGTGCCATCGGCGGAGCCGGTCAGCAGCAGCGCGCCATCCGCACTGAAGCCCACCGCCACCATGGAGCCGGTCTGGCCGGTAAAGCGGTGGCGCACGCCGGGGGCATAGGCGGCCGCGGCCAGCACCTGCTCCACTTCCAGCACCGGCGGGGTGTAGGCGCGGATGGCCTCGATGGCCAGCGCCAGCGCCAGCGGGGTATTGCCTTCCAGCAGGGCGTTACGGGCACTGGCGGACAGCGCCAGGCTGCCGGCCTCGGCGGCGTTATCCCCGGCGATGGCGGCATTGGTGGCGGCCAGATCGGCATTGGCGGCGCTGGTGGCCGCCTGTACAGCCACCTCCGTCCCGCGGGCCAGCGCTTCGGCCTCATTTTCCCCGGCGATGGCGGCATTGGTGGCGGCCAGATTGGCATTGGCGGCGCTGGTAGCCGCCTGCACGGCCACCTCCGTCCCGCGGGCCAGCGCTTCGGCGGCGCTCTGTTCCGCCAGCGATTGGGCCACTGCGGCGGCATCGCGCTGGCTGAAGGCGAAACCGGCCAGCGCCACCCCCACAAGCGCCGAAATGGTCATGAAGACGGCCAGCACGCGCAGGCGATTGCGGGCGCGTTGTTCCAGCGCTTCTTCGCGGGCTTCGCGGGCGGCTTCGGCGGCGCGGGCAACATCGCGGGCGGCGGTGCTGGCCTGCAAATATTCGCGCTCGCCGGCGTTCAGCGCCACCTGGTCATCATGGGCGATCTGCTGTTCAAACTGCTCCAGTTGCAGCCCGTGCGCCAGAAACGACGGGTCTTTGCCGGCCCGCCGCCATTCTTCGGCCGCGGCCAGCAGCCGCCGTTGCAGGCGCACCGCCTCGCGGCTGGCATCCAGCCAGTCCCGCATTTGCTCCCACTGGCGGATGAGCGCTTCATGCGCCACTTCCACCGTCGCCGTGCGCGTGGTGGGGTCATGGTCAAAGGTCAGCAGGCGGTATTTGCCAAAGGTGTCGATGACCTGCCCCATGGTGGCGGCCCCGCTGATGCTGAGCAGTTCGCTTTGCAGCACGCGGCGGCGGGTGTCTTCGGTGCCTTCGCCGGGCGTGACCAGGCGCAGGAACATCTGGCGGGTGGCGGCGCGGGTGGGGTCATCAAAACTGGTGTACACATCATCGGCGCGGCGGGCCAGCGCCCCGGCCGTCCCGCCGATCTCGCGGTAGGCTTTTAACGTCAGCCGGCGGCCTTCGCGGCGCTCGAACAGTTCCGTCAGCGCGTATTGCAGCAGCGGCAGCGCCCCCGGCTGCTGGCGCACTTCATTGATGATGGCCTGCGTCAGCCCCGGCTCGAACACGGCCCCCACCCGGTGCGCCGGCCCCACAATCGCCTGATCCAGTTCATCATTCTTCAGCGGCAGCACCAGCTCGGTACGCCGGCGCATCAGGTCGCCAAAGCGCTCGTATTGCAGCGGACGATCATAAAAGTCGGCCCGCAGCGTAATCATCACTTTAATGCGGCTGCGCGGATCGCTGACGGCCTCCATGAGGCTGTCCATAAAATGCGTGCGCGTGGCTTCATCGTCCACCAGGGTGAACAATTCTTCAAATTGATCCACCAGCAGCACCAGGCGGGCCTGGTCGCCGGGCAGGATGCGGCGGGCGGCGCGGACGAAGCCGCGGGTATCTTCCTTGAGGAGTTGCAGCAGCGCGGGGATTTCGGCCGGGGCGATGCTGAGCAGGCCCGCTTCCAGTTCTTCCAGCGGGTGGGTGCCGGGGATGATGTCCACCAGGTACCAGTGCAGCGTTTCATCCAGCCGGCCGCCCTGGATGGCCGGCAGCAGCCCGGCTTTCACCACGCTGGACTTGCCGGAGCCGGAGGGGCCCACCACCGCCAGAAAATTCGCGCCGTCGCCCGTCTCCTGCAAGCGTTTGAGCAGGCGCTCCACCAGCGCCCCGCGCCCGAAGAAATCGGCGGCATCCGCCTGCTGGAAGGCCCGCAGCCCTTTGTAGGGGTTTTTGCTGCCGGGCAGCAAATCGTCGCGGTCGGTGGTGATGGTGAGAGATTCGCGGGAGAGCAGCCCGGTGCTGCCCATGGCTTCCTGCACCGCCCGCTGAAAATCCAGCGCGAAATCCACCGCGGTATCGTAACGCACATCCGGCTCTTTGGCCGTGGCCCGCTGCAAAATGACGTTCAGCGCCGGCGGCACATCCGGCCGCAGGTCGGTTACATCCGGCAAATTATCGTGCAACTGTTTAAAGAGGATGGTGGCCGGGGTGACATCGAAGAAGGGTTTTACGCCGGTGAGCACCTCAAAAGCGACGATGCCCAGGGCATAAATATCGCTGCGGGCGGTCACTTCTTCGCCGCGAATTTGCTCCGGGGCCAGGTAGGCCGGCGTGCCCAGGATGGCATCGCGGGTGAGGTTTAAATTGCCGCCCAGCACTTTGGCGATGCCAAAATCGCCCAGGTAGCAGTTGCCGCTTTCATCCAGCAGAATATTGTCCGTCTTCAGGTCGCGGTGCACCACGCCGCTGGCATGGGCGAACATGAGCGCGGAACTAATTTGCGCCAGCATGGCGGTGGTCTGGCGCAGGCCCCAGCCGCCGGTGGCATCGCTGACCGCCTGACGCAGGGAGCCGCCGCGCAGGTAGCGCATCACCAGCACGGCCGTATTCGGCTCGCGCCAGTAATCGTACAGGGGGACGATGTGCGGGTGTTCCAGCCGGGCGACAAGCTGCGCTTCGGTTTCAAACCGCAGGATAAATTCCGGGTGGTTGGCGTGTTCCGGCAAAATGACCTTAATCGCCACTTCGCGGTCGATGCCGCCCTGGGTGGCCCGGTACACCGCCCCGTAGCCCCCCGCGCCGATCTTTTCCTGGATGGTGTAATTTTTGAGGATTTGCCCGCTGAGATTATCCATACCGTCTGCCATCAATGGTGTGCGCCGCCAGCATGGATGATTATTACGCGAAGTAAGCGAAAGTACAACATTTGCCCTCCTCCCCCGGCCCCGGCCACGGGGGGCGACGGGCAGGGCAATATCTTTTGCCCTCATCCCCCGGCCCCTTCTCCCGAATGGCGAAGGGGCGAAGGCGGCGTTTTTCGCATCCCTCGCCTGGGGGAGAGGGAAACAGGGTGAGGGCTGATCCTTTTCCCGTCCCTCGCCCGATGGGAGAGGAAAACAGGGTGAGGGCTTATCCTTTTCCCGTCCCTCGCCCGATGGGAGAGGGAAACAGGGTGAGGGCACACCGGGCCCGCGGCATCGGGCCCCGGTCGGCCGAATGGGTCTTGCCAAATCAAATTTTTCGACTATACTAAATTTAACTGTAGTCCGT
>JALOOI010000045.1 GCA_025454495.1 Anaerolineae bacterium | reverse complement strand
AATTTGGCTTCGACGTATAGGCTTTGTTTTATTTTCTAGACTCATAAGTCATTTTTCCCTTGACAGCAGTGGTTTGTGGCTGATTCAATACAAACATGCGTTACGACCGTATTGTATCTTAGCCTAATATGTGATGTCTGTCAGGAGTTTTGTGATGAGTTTAAATGTCCCTAATCCAATGAATCCGATGATTCCAAGAACGATTTATACTGCTGAGCATGAAGATTTTAGACGCACAGCGCGTCGTTTTTTTGAAGAAGAAATTGCACCGTTTCATGAAAAGTGGGAGCAACAGCAACATATAGATCGTCATTTGTGGAACAAAGCAGGTGACTTGGGATTGTTATGCGCCACAATGCCAGTGGAATACGGTGGCTCAGGTGTTGATCGACTCTATAGTGCTATTTTGATGGAAGAGCAAGCACGAGTCGGAGACTCAGCCACAGGCTTTGCGCTGCATTCCGATATTGTAGCTAACTACTTAAACAACTTTGCAAGTGAAGACCTTAAGCAAGCTTGGTTGCCAAAAATGGCTAGCGGTGAAGCAATTGGTGCTATTGCTATGACTGAACCAGGAACGGGGTCAGATTTGCAGTCAATTCGTACCACTGCGGTAGCTGATGGTGATCATTATGTGCTAAACGGCAGCAAAATTTTCATGCAGGCGGTCTCCTTCGCTTCAGGCCGTCAGCGGTGGTGGCGCAACGCGGCGCTGCAACAGCCGCACGACCAGGTATACCGGCAGCATCAACACCAGATTCAGGAAAATTTCTGGCAGCAGCACCGAGCGCAGCATCTCCAGCACGTCGTAGCGGTTGCCGGTGAGCAGCAGCGCCGTGTAGATGATCCCCTGTTGCAGGATCGTGCCGCCGATGACCAGCGCGATCAGCAGCAGCAGGCTGACGCGGAACAACTGCCGGCGCAGATAATCGATCAGAAAAATCAGCAGCACCAGGCCGATGCTGGATGCGCCGGTGGGGGTGATGGACAGCAGATCCTGGAGGATGCCGCCGACGAAAGCCCAGAACAGGCCTTCTTCCAGCGGGGCCCGCATCCCCCAGGCGATGACCAGCAGGAAGACCAGGTCTACCTGGCCGCTCAACAGGCGAAAATCCGGGATGATGCTGGACTGGAGTGCCGCCGCCAGCGCCAGCAGCGGGATGGCCACATAATAACCCATGTCAGGGAGCGCCCCCGTCTGCGCCGGTATCGAAGACGGAAATATCTGCCGGCTGGAAATTGGTCACGACCAGCACAAATTCCAGCGTGGCAAAGTCGATCAGGCTGCTCACTTCGGCTTCCTGCCACAGTTCAAACTCAAAATCGCGCCGGCTGGTCACCTGGCCGATGACAATATCCGGCGGGAAGTTGCCCCCCAGGCCAGAAGTCACCACCAGGTCGCCCACGGTCACTTCGGCATCCACCGGGATGAACTGCATCCGCAGGTTGCCGGCCAGCAGCCCGCGGCCGCGCACGCTGCCTTCGGCCCGGCTGGTTTGCAGGCGGCCGCTCACGGCGCTGTTCTGGTCGGTGATGAGCTGCACGCGGGCGCTGCTGGCGCTCACTTCAAAAATGCGCCCCACCAGCCCCAGATCGGTCTGTACCGGCATCCCCAGGGCGAGGCCGTCGCGGGTGCCCCGGTTGATGATGATGCTGCGCACCAGGCTTTGCGCGTCCACGCCGATCACATCGGCGGTGACGAATTCGCGCCCGGTTAAGCTGCTGGTGTAATCCAGCAGGCCGGTCAGCCGGTTGTAATCGCTGGCGACTTCGCGCAGTTGAATGACTTCGCCCTGGAGCTTAATCAGCTCTTCTTCCAGGGCGGCCACCCGCTGCCGCAGCACATTCACATCGCTGGAGGCGTTCAGCGTTGCGTTAAGGTTGTTGGAGGTGCGGTTTAGCCCCCCGGTGAGCGCATGAAGGGGCAGCGTCACCAGGTCTTCCAGCGGGCTTAAGAAGCCGCTGAGGCTGGCGACGACCATGCCGGCGCACAGCAGCAAACACAGGATGAAGAAGATCAGCCGGTTCGAGCGCCAGGTGCGTCTCAAGGCACAACTCCCGTCCAGTGGGCACGATGATGGGTCATTATAGCAGAACCTGGCGGCTGAGAAGTGCCCGGCGGGGCTAATGCTGTGTGCTGCCGCGTTCCGGCCCCACCAGCAGGCGGCGCAGGTTGTTATAATCTTCCAGGATGCGCCCGGCCCCCCGCGCCACGCAGGTCATGGCATCTTCGGCTACATAGGCGCGAATGTTCACTTCTTCCGTCACGCGCTCGGCGAAGCCTTTCAGCAGCCCGCCGCCCCCGGCGATGGCGATGCCGCTTTCCATTAAGTCGGCCACCAGTTCCGGCGGTGTGTCGTCCAGCACATCCTTCACCGTGTCGATCAAAATATTCACCGAGCCGGAGATGGCCTCGCGGATTTCAATGGAACTGACTTCGACCGTATCGGGCAGCCCGGTGGTGAGGTTGCGCCCTTTCACGGTCATGGTGCGTTCCTGGGGCAGGGGATAGGCCGAGCCAATATCCATCTTCACGCGCTCGGCGGTGGGTTCGCCGATGAGCAAATTATGCTTCAGGCGCATATACTGCACGATGTCTTCATCCATTTCATCGCCCGCCACGCGAATCGACCGGCTGATGACGATGCCCCCCAGGGAGAAGATGGCGACTTCGGTGGTGCCGCCGCCAATATCAATGACCATGCTGCCGCGGGTTTCCAGGATGGGCAGCCCGGCCCCAATGGCCGCGGCCACCGGCTCTTCGATGAGGTGCGCTTCCCGCGCCCCGGCATCGATGGCGGCATCGTACACCGCGCGTTTTTCCACTTCCGTCACCCCGGTGGGGATGCCCACCACCACCCGCGGCTTGGGCACCGGCACCCACGTTTGCTCATGCGCTTTACGGATGAGGTAGCCGAGCATTTTGGCCGTCACTTCATACTCACTGATGACCCCGTCGCGCAGCGGGCGTACAATCAGAATATCTTTCGGGTTTTTGCTCCACATTTCTTTGGCACGCGCCCCCACTTCAATCGGTTCACGGGTGCGCTTATCCAGGGCGACGAAAGAAGGTTCATTGATGACGATTCCTTTGCCGCGTACTGCCACCAGCGTATAGGCTGTGCCCAGGTCTATGCCAATGTCCAGCGAAAATAGCCCGAAAAAATAATCCAGCGGACTTAACACAATGTACTCCTGCACGACGGAACCCGACGCAGCATTCTACCATAAGCCGCCTGCGCCAGAATGTAAAGGTTAGGATCGGTGAAAACACCATTTCTGGCCCGGCTCCTGCAAAGTTTACAACACGCCGGGCAAATTACCACAGGTTCACCGCTGCTGCTGGCTGTTTCGGGCGGCGTGGACTCGCTGGTGCTGCTGCACGCGCTGGCGGCGCTGCGGGCACAGGTGCCGCTGGCGCTGCATGTGGCCACGCTGGATCATGGGCTGCGGGCCGAGGCCGCCGACGAGGTGCAGTTTGTGCTGGCGACGGCCGCGCACCTGGGTATTCCGGCCACGCCGGGCGCGGTGGCGGTGCCGGCGCTGGCGCAGGCGTGGCGGCTGAATGTGGAAGCGGCGGCGCGGCGGGCCCGCTATGCCTTTCTGGCGCGGGTGGCCCACGACACCGGGGCGCGGCAGGTGGCCACCGCCCACCATGCCGATGACCAGGCGGAGACGATCCTGCTGCATGTGCTGCGCGGCAGCGGCAGCGCCGGGCTGGTGGGGCTGCGCCCGGCCGCGCCATTCCCCGATGAACCGGCCCTCACCCTGCTGCGGCCGCTGCTGCCTTTCACCCGCCGCCAGATCGAACAGTACAGCCAGGAACAGGGGCTGCAACCGCGCCACGATGCCAGCAATAGCGATACGCGCCTGCTGCGCAATCGTCTGCGGCACGAGGTGCTGCCGCTGCTCACCGGCATCAACCCCAACGTGAGCGGGGCGCTCAACCGCCTGGGCCGGGTGCTGGCCGTGGAGCAGGATTACATGACGCAGCAGTTTGAACTGAGTGTGCTGCCCCACACCACCACCGATGGACAGCGCTGGCTGCTGCCGCGTCCCCTGTTCCAGGCGCTGCACCCGGCCTTGCAGCAGCGCTTCATTCGCCATGCCGCCCTGGCGCTGGCGCAGTCGCTGCATCTTGAGCTTGAATTAAGCCATGAGCGCGTTGTGGCCGCCGTCCGGGTGGCGCAGCAGGGCGAAACCGGTAAGCGGGTGCAGCTTGGCCTGGGCCTGCAACTGCGCCTGCGGCAGCATATGGTTTGTATTGAACAACATTTAGATGCGGATTAAGATAACCTTGCATCGAGAAAGTGTTGTGATACCCTGCCTGTTAATGCTGTTTGGAATCCACAACAACTCTTTTTTAGCGCACACTTGCACCCCTGTGATAATGCATGTATGCTTAAGAAAGCATAAGCATGGATTTAGACAGGAGCGCCCGTGATGAACCCTGCAATGACGGCGACACAGGCCACTGCCAATATTCTGGTGGTCGATGATGAAGGCGCGAATCGCTATTCAGTGCGTAAAACGCTGGAGCGCGTCGGTTATATGGTCGAAGAATCGGCCAGCGGGGAACAGGCGCTCGATGCGATTAAAGCCCAGGAATTTGATGTCATCCTGACGGATATTCGGATGCAGGGCATTGATGGGGTGGAACTGCTGCGGCGCATCAAAGAACATTCGCCGGATGCCATCGTCATCCTGATGACGGGCTATGCCAGCCTGGGGACGGCCGTGGAAGCGCTGCGCCTGGGGGCGCATGATTATCTCATCAAGCCCAGTTCCAGCGTGGATATTCGCCAGAGTGTTTCGCGCGGGGTGGAACGCGCCCGCAACCTGAAGCGCCGCCGCCGCCTGCTGGAGACGATCAAAAATGATGTGTTTGAACTCACCCGCGCCGATATTGAAGTGACCAAATCCATCGCCGAAGTCGCCGCTGCCATTCAGCCCGATCGTGAGCCGGATTACCTGTACCAGCAGGCCCCGGAGCCGGCTGGCTCGGTGATGCAGCTTGGCCCGCTGACGGTGTACCCCGGTCGCTATCAGATTTCCATTGAAGATCGCCCGATTGACCTGACCCCCACCGAATTTGACCTGCTGCTGTACCTGGCGGCGCATCGCGGGCGGGTGGTGCCGTGCAGCGAACTGGTGCGCGAGGTGCGCGGCTACGGGGTGGACGAAGCCGAAGCCCGTGAAGTCATCCGCCCGCACATCAGCAATTTACGGCGCAAGCTGAAGAGTGCCGGCCAAAATGCGGATATTATCGTCAATGTGCGCGGCATTGGTTATCGCCTCAGTGAGCGTGCCAGCGTCAGCGATTAAGACTCCTCTGGTTGATCCGCCGCTTTTTGCTATCATAAAGACCTCGTCGCAGAGGTCTTTTTCATTGTGGGCAGCGGGTATGGGTTTCAAGCGTATCGGGATGGTCTGGGGTGGGCTGCTGCTGTGTTTGAGCGGGCTGCTGACGATGGCACAGCCAGCGTGTGAGCCGGCCGGGCGTGTCCTCCGGGAAACGTATGCCAGCGCCTGGCTGGGCCAGACGATGTTTTACAGCGTCTATCTGCCGCCCTGTTACGATGCAACCGACCAGGCTTACCCGGTGGTGTATCTCCTGCATGGTTCCAATGAAGATGATGGCGCGTGGGCCCGCCTGGGGTTGATTGCGGCGCTGGATGAGGGTATCGCGGCCGGCACGCTGCCGGAGATGATCCTGGTGATGCCCTTCGGCAATGTGATCGCCAATCGCAATCGCTTCGATGCGGTCTCCTGGGGCAACATCTTTCTCACGGAACTGCTGCCGGCTGCCGAAGCCGCTTTCCGCATTGATGCCCGCCGCGAGGCGCGGGTGATCGCCGGTATTTCGCGCGGGGGCTTCTGGGCCTATCAGATCGGCCTGCGCCGCCCCGACCTGTTCAGCGCGATTGGCGGCCACAGCCCCTTCTTTGATGCATTTCACGCGCCGCCGGCCGATAACCCGCTGGACCTGGCACTGAGTGCGCCGGGCGTGGCAGCGCTGCGCCTGTGGCTGGATCGGGGCGGGGACGATTATGCCGCCCCCGGCGTTGACCTGATGCATGACCGGCTGACGCAGCGCGGCCTGGCGCATACCTACATCGTGCATCCCGATGGCGAACACAACAATCGCCACTGGTCGCGGTATGTGGGGGACTATCTGGCGTTTTATGCGGCCGGCTGGTCGGGCGGGGCACCCCGCGCTGCGCCACCGACCGCCACGCCTGCGCCGGTGATGGGTTTTGCCACCAATACGCCGCTGCCGCCGGCCGCCGGGCCGCTGGCCACCGCCGTACCCGTGCTCAATACCCCGGCGGCCGGCTCAGGAGCGCTGGCGCTGCTGGTGCCGGCGGTGGCCTTTCCGTCGCTGTACACCAGCATCAGCCTGGAGCGCCTGCGCAGCCTGGCGGCCGGCCAGCCGGATGCCGCTTTCATCACCACGCCGGAGACGGCCGCGCTGCTGCCGGGGCTGCACCCGGACATTCGCCGCGTGCCTGCGCCCGATGTCCGCCATACCCTGTGGCGCGACCCGGCGTTGATTGCGCTGCTGCCTTTCGACGCACTGACGACGGAACTGCGCCTGCTGTGGGTGGATGATGTGCCGCTGGTGGATCGCCTGGCGGATTATCCCTTCATTGTGCCCGGCGCACCCCCCAATTTTGACCCGGCCCGCCTCACCCGGCTGACGCTCTCCGGGGTGACGGCCCTCACCCGGCAAACGCTGACGGCGATTGATGCCGGCGGTGGCCCGGCGTGGGCGGCCGGCGGCATCGCGGACTATGTGCGCCGCAGCGATTTCTTCCACATCAGCAACGAAGTGTCGTTTGCGCCCGGCTGCCCGTCCCTCACCGGGGAACTGCTCGGCGGTTCCAGCAGTATGTGCAGCAAAGAAGCGCATTTTGAACTGCTGTCGCTGCTGGGGGTGGACATCGTTGAACTCAGTGGCAACCACAACAACGATTATGGCTACGAAGCCTATCGGAATACGCTGGACTGGTATCGCGCCCGGGGAATGCTGACGGTGGGCGGCGGCGCGACGGTGGCCGCCGCCCGGCAGCCGCTGACGCTGCAACACCACGGCAACACCATCACCCTGCTGGCCTGTAATGTGCCCGGCCCCTATTATGCCCTGGCCAATGATGACCCCGCGCTGCTCGGCGGGGTGCGCCCCGGCGCGGCCGGCTGTGATGCCGCCTGGCTGGAGGCCGCGCTGCCGGCCGCGGCCGCCGCGGCCGATGTCGTCATTATGACGGTGCAGGCGGTGGAATATGAGGAGTATCTCCCCACCGGCGAGCAGCGCTTTCAGTTCCGGTCGCTGGCCGATGCCGGCGCAGATGTGGTGCTGGGCACCGCCGCCCACAAGCCCCAGACCTATGAATTTTACACCACGGCCGATCAGCGCCCGGCTCTGGTGCATTATGGCGCGGGCAACCTGTTTTTCGATCAGCCTTTCTGGGGCAATATGCGCTTCTTTATGAATACCCTGTATGTGTATGAAGGGCAGGTGCTGACAGTGGAAATCTTCCCCGGCATCATTGACGACCTGGCCCGGCCGCGCCTGATGACCCCCGAAGAACGGGAGAATTTTCTGTTCTTCATGTTCCGTATGCAGAATGATTTTTAATGACGCAGCCATTGGATTTGTGGGCGCATTTAGCACCGCTGTTCGGGCAGCCACGCCAGCATGACCCGGAGATTTTCATCATGGGGCTGCCGCCGCCGGCGCTGGCCGCCTGCCTGGTATACCTGCTGGAGACCGGCCGGCAGATTACGCCGGGGTATCGCCTGGCGGAGACGGGCGAAGAAGTGGCCCTCGATGGCATTTCCACTGCGGCGCTGGTGACGCTGCTCAGTGAGCCGCCGCTGGCGCTGAGCGCCATGTTCCAGACGCACCTGCCCGCGCTGCCGCCGCTGATGTTCTACGTGGAGGCCGAAGGCTGCCTGAGCCTGAGTTATGCCCCGGGCCGCGACTGGAACGCGCTCACGCTGCTGGCCCTGTTCGACTTTTTGCAGCGCCTGTACCTGTCTGCGCCAACGGTGGATATTGCCCCGGATCCGCGGGTGTTTGCTCCTGCTGAGCAGATTTTGTTTATTGACACTCTCAGGCTGTATCTGGAGGCGCATGGTTAAGCGAAAAATAGCCCTGGTCGCGGTGCTGTGGGCGCTGCTGGCTGGCAGGATGCCGCTGGCGGCGCAAAATGCCACCCCGGACGATCTGTTAGCCCGGATGAGCCTGGCGCAAAAGGTAGGGCAGATGTTCATGTTCACCTTTTACGGCCGTCCAGTGAATGAACCCGCCCGCGATTTCATCGCCACCTGGCAGCCGGGCTTCGTCGCGCTGCTGCCGTCCAACCTGGGCAACCCGGAACAGGTGACGAACCTCACCAACAGCGTGCAGCAAACGCTGCTGGATGCCGGCAGCCTGCCGGCTTTCATCGCCACCGATCAGGAAGGCGGCATCATTCAACATCTGGAAGAAGGCTTTACGCAGTTTCCGGTGCCCATGCTGCTCACCGCCACCGGCGATACGGCGCTGGCGTATCGCTATGGTGCCGGGCTGGCAGCCGAACTGCGGGCGGTGGGCATCAACATGAATCTTGCGCCGGTGGTGGATTTAAACACCAATCGCCGCAATCCCATCATCGGGCGGCGCTCGCCCGGGGATGACCCGCAGCAGGTGGGGGCCATCAGCGCCGCGCTCATTCAGGGGATGCAGGCCGGCGGCGTGCTGGCCACCGCCAAGCATTTCCCCGGCCATGGCGATACCGCCGACGACTCGCATACGACGCTGCCGGTGGTGCCGCTGCCGCTGGAGCGGCTGCTGGCGGTGGAACTGCTCCCGTTCGTGGCCGCCCGCGATGCCGGTGCCGGGGCCATCATGGTGGCGCACATCTGGTATCCGGCGCTGGAAGCGGAACCCAACCGCCCGGCTTCGCTGTCGCACGCCATCGTCACCGGGCTGCTGCGCGGGCAACTGGGCTACAACGGCTTAATCCTGCCGGACGCGATGGATATGGATGCCATTGATACCGTGTACAGCCCGGCCGCCGCCGCCCTGGAAGCCGTGGCCGCCGGGCACGATGTCATCCTCCCGGGGGCGCACGTCAGCCCGGCTGCGCACGCTGCGGCCATCACCGCGGTCATCGCCGCGGTCGAGGCCGGCGACATACCGCTGTCGCGCATTGACGACTCCGTGCGGCGCATCCTGGCGGCCAAAATTCAGTTCGGGCTGCCCGGCTGGCAGCCGCTGCCGGCCGCCGGGGCCGCGGAGCGCGTGCCGCTGGAAGATAACGTCCGCCTCATTGAAGAAGTCTTCCGCGCCGGCGTGACGGTGGTCTACGACGAGGCCGGGCTGCTGCCGCTGGATGGCGATACCGCCGTCATTTATCCGGGGTCGCAGCCATCCCTGTGGACGGCCTGCAACCTGCGCCCCGGCCTGCGCCCGCTGGCGGTGGCGCAATCACCCGCGCCGGCCGACATCAGCGCGGCGGTGTGGACGGCGCAGCAATCCCGCCGGGTGCTGGTCTTCGTCCGCGATGCGGAACAGGACGCGGCCCAGCAGGCGCTGGTGGCCGCGCTGCCCCCGGAAAAGACGGTGGTGGTGGCCCTGCAATCGCCCTATGATGCGCTGGCGCTGCCGCGCACCGGCGCTTACGTCGTCACCTACAGCCCGCTGAAGCCGGCCTTTGCCGCCGTGTGCGGCGTACTCTTTGGCGATTTGCCCGCGCGGGGCCAGCCGGCCGTGCGCCTCACCCCGTAATCGGTGCGGCGGCTGGCTCTGAAGTAGATTAATGGCCGTGCCTTCGGCTTGTCGCTGGTGACATTTCAGGTTAACTTAATTGCTAGAGCGCATTTGCATCTCACAGGACAGACCTTCATGGGAACGCTGAACCCGGATTTGCTTTCGAAAGATATGGACACCGTGATGAACGATGCCGCCGACCTGCGCGGCAAGTTCAATCAACAGTCGATCCAGCCAGAACTGCTGCTGCTGGCGCTGCTGAAACGCCCGGACACGGTGGCAACACGGCTGATGAGCGTCTTCAGCACCACCCGGGGTGTAGACCTGGGCAAGCTGGAACGCCAGGTGGAACTGGCGCTCCAGAGCCGGCGTGACCAGACCGGGAACCTGGATTTTGTGGCGCGGGGCAATAAAAAAGTACCCCTCAGCCGCCAGATGGTGATCCTGCTGGACGACGCGCTGAGTGTGGCCAGCGCCGTGCATGAGGTACGCATTGATACCGATCACGCGCTGACGGTGCTTTCCGAAGCGTCCATGAGCACCAGCGGGCTGCTGCGCCAGGCGGGCATTACCCCCAAAGCCATCAAAGACATCGTCAGCGATTCCAGCCAGGTGGTGTATAAGCCGGCCGGGGGCACCACCCAGGATCACGTGAAGGATGCCCGCATCGGCAATTTGAAGGCCGTCCACTTCCGCGATGACCTGCTGCGGACGATGATGAACATCCTCAATCAGGCGGTGGATCGCCATATCATCCTGGTGGGGCCGGATGGCGTGGGCAAGCGCACGCTGGCCTACAGCCTGGCGCTGCTGATGGCCGAAGGCAAAGGCCCCCGCGGCCTGGGCAGCCTGGTACAAATCGACGAAGCGGCCCTGCTGGACAATGAACAGCAGGCCGTCCGCGCCGGCCTGAGCAAAGCCCACAATGGCATTTTGCTGGTGCCCGGCATTCATCGCTTCTTTGGCGGCCCCGTGAAGGCGGAATTTAGCAAAGCCACGCCCATGATCCAGAAAGCCTTTCTGGATGATAACCCGGTCATCATCGCCACCACCACCGACCAGGAATATCAGCAGCGGCTGGCCATCGTCAGCGGCCTTGCCGAAAACAGCCAGATTCTGCGCGTGCCTGCGCCCTCCATCGAAGAAACCATTGAAATCCTCAAAGTCCTCAAGCCGCACATCCAGGGACAGTATGAAATTGAGGTGCAGGAAGACTCGCTGAAAGTGGCGGCCAACCTGGCGTATCGCTACATGCCGGCGGTGCCGCTGCCGCGCAGCGCCGAAATTATCCTGCACCGGGCGGCTTCGCTGGTGAGCATGAGCAAGCAGCAGCACCTTTCCGATAAGCACCGGCCGATGGTGGCCGATGGCAAGCTGGACGGCGAAGATGTGCGCCTGGCCATCAGCGAAATTACGAATATCCCCGTCTCCAGCCTGGATGAAGACCAGCGGCTGCGCTATGCCAGCATGGTGGAGCATCTCAAGGAGCGCATCATCGGCCAGGATGAAGCCGTGATGCTGGTGAGCCGGGCCATTAAGACGGCCAAGGCCGGCCTGAAGGATGCCAAACGGCCGGTGGGGGCGTTCTTCTTCCTGGGGCCCACCGGCGTGGGCAAGACGGAACTGGCCCGCGCCCTGGCGGAATTCATGTTCGGCAGCGAAGATGCCATGCTGCCGCTGGATATGTCCGAGTTTAAAGACGAGAGCGCCATCAACCGCCTGCTGGGGTCGCCCACCGGCTATGTGGGCAGCGAGGAGGGCGGCCAGCTTACCGAGCGCGTGCGCCAGCAGCCCTATATCATCGTCCTGTTTGACGAAATCGAAAAAGCGCACCCGCGCATCATGGACATTCTGCTCCAGGTGATGGAAGAAGGCCGCCTGACCGACGGGCGCGGCAACGTCACCCGCTTTAACGAAACCGTCATCATCCTCACCAGCAACATCGGCTCGGAATATTTGTCGGTGCCGGTGCTGACGCAGGAAATTAAAGATCATGTGATGGACATCCTGCGCGACCCGGAGCAGAGCAGCCTGCGGCCGGAATTCCTCAATCGTCTGGATGAGATCGTCATGTTCAATTCGCTCTCCGATGATGTGCTGGCCAATATCATGCGGCTGCTGCTGAAGAAAGAGGCGAAACTGCTGGAAGAACGCGGCTTAAAATTCATCATCAACGAGAATGCCATCAAATGGCTGCTGGAGCAAATCGAGGAAGATGAAAAGGGCTACGGGGCCCGCCCGCTGAAGCGGATCATTCGCCGGTCGCTGCGCGAGCCGCTGGCCGATTTTCTGTTAAAATCCAACCCGCCGGCGGGTACCGAAGTGCGCGTGAGCACCACCCGTAAGAAGGATAGCAGCCTCAAATTCTCGGCCGTGGTGGACGGCAAAGAGATCAACGTTGAATAAGTGAGCCGGGGAGATTATGGCGAGAGAAGAGACAACGCCGCTGCGCCCCGCGCCGCGCCGACCGCGTTATGGCTGGCAGGCATGGGAAGCCACCTCCGGGTATATTGCCACGCACCACAGCCCGGATGTGATGCTGAAGATTGAAATTTACCCCATGGGCGGTGTTGTGGGGTGGGCGGCGGCTTTTTCCTGGGGGGCACATGCCGAAGCCGTGCAGGATGGCGTGTCCTTTGGCGCAACCCTCACCGAACTGTGGGCCGTGGTGGAGCGCAATCACCCTTCCCTGTTCAGCACGCCAGAAGCGGCCGTGCGCCGGCCGGTGGCCTATGATGACGATCACTGGCTGGACAGCGCCACTTTTGAGATTTTTAGCCGCCTGGTGGGCGTGACCGAAGTCGCTTTCCGGGGCAACTGGCGGCTGATGATTGTGTACCAGCCGGTGGATACGCCGGAGACGCGGGTGCAGGCGCGGCTGCTGGCCAACGACAATACCGTGATCTTTGGCGGGCGCGGCCCCACCCTGCGCGATGCCTGCCGCAGCCTGTTCAGGACGGCCGCCGGGCGTTACCGGGCTTTCCTGCTGCGCCAGGATGAAAGCTAGACCAGCCGCCGGTCTGTTTACCGGCCGATGATCCAGGAGAAAATGAGGAGATTATGGCGCTCGATACATCCATTTTTCGCAAGTACGATATTCGCGGGGTCGCCACCGGCGATACCGGCAAAACGATCCAGCTTACGCCGGCGGTGGCCGAACTGGTGGGCAAGGCTCTGGGAACTTATCTGCCGCAGCAGTTCGGCACGGAGCGCGTCTTCGTCGGCAGCGATAATCGGCTGTCCTCGCCGCCGCTGCGCCAGGCGGTCATTCAGGGGCTGCTGTCCACCGGCATGAACGTCACCGATATTGGCGAAGTCCTCACGCCGACCGTCTATTTCGCCTCGGCCAGCTATGCCGGCACCGGGGCCGGTGTGATGGTGACGGGCAGCCACCTCACCACCGAATACAACGGCATCAAAATGGCCTATGGCAAACTGGCCCTGGCCGGCGACCAGATCATTGATGTGCTGAAGATTATCCAGGCGGGCAGTTTTGCCAGCGGGCAGGGCACCCTCAGCACCGATTACCCCATGATCCTCAAGCATACGGCCGCCATCGCCGCCAAAGTGCACATGCACAAAAAGATGAAAGTGGTGCTGGATGCCGGTAATGGCCTCTCCGGCACCTACATCCCGCCGGTGCTGCGGGCCCTGGGGCTGGAAGTGATTGAACTGTTCTGCGAGCCGGATGGCACCTTCCCCAACCATCTGCCCAACCCGGAAGACCCGGAGATGACCGTAGACCTGGAGCAAAAAGTGATTGCCACGGGTGCCGACCTGGGGCTGGCGTTTGATGGCGACAGCGACCGCTGCGGCTTCATCGACAATCACGGGCATCACATTGCGGCGGATCGCCTGCTGGCGCTGCTGGCGCGGGATATGCTGGCGCGGCATCCGGGTACCCCGGTGGTCTTTGATGTGAAAGCCTCGCAGGCGCTGCCGGATGAGATTAAAAAATATGGCGGCGTGCCGGTGATGTGGAAGGCCGGCCACAGCCTGATGAAGCAGAAGATGAACGAAATCGGCTCCCTGCTGGGCGGCGAAGTGAGCGGCCATTTGTTCATGGGCGAGGATTATTACGGCTTTGACGATGCGCCGCTGGTGGCGCTGCGGACGCTGGAGATCATCTCCAAAACCAGCCGAACCATTGCGGAAATTTTCGACGACGTGCCCAAACTGGTGGCCACGCCGGAGATCATCCTGTCTGCGCCGGATGCGGTGAAATTTGCCATTATTGACGAAATCAGCACGGCCCTGAAGGCTGATTATGAAGTGATTACGGTGGACGGGGCGCGGGCGGTCTTCCCGCACGGCTGGGGGCTGGTGCGGGCCAGCAACACGCAGCCGGCCATCACCCTGCGCTTTGAGGCGTATACCCGCGAGCAGATTGTGGAATACATGCAGCGCTTTAAAGACCTGCTGGATCATCACCCGGAAATTGATCAGAGCAAATTCGTCAGCCAGATTGCCGCCTTCAGCCAGTAAACCCGTTTTTAAGGAGGGGCGGTGGCCGCATCGCCCCCGGTGAGCCTTATGACCGATCATTTTAAGCACATTTACGCGCACCACGCCGCCGAGTATGAGCGTATGGTGGCGCGGGAAGATTATCGCGGCAACCTGTTTGCTGCGCTCACGGAAATTCATTCGCCCGATGGGGCGGTGGTGGCCGATCTTGGCGCGGGCACCGGGCGCATGACCCGCCTGCTGTCGGTGATGGCCCGCCGGGTGATCGCGCTGGATATGGCCCCGGCCATGCTGCATGAAGCCCGGCATTCGCTGGAACTAACCGGGATGCGTAACTGGTCGCTGGTGGCGGCGGATAACCGGGCGCTGCCGCTGCCGGCCGCCAGCGTGGATATTGCGATTGAAGGCTGGAGCTTTGGCCATGCGGTGGGCTGGAACCCGGACGGCTGGCAGGCCGATGTTGGCGCGATGCTGGCGGAAATGCGCCGCATCCTCAAGCCCGGCGGCACGGCCATCCTGCTGGAAACCCTGGGCACCGGCAGCAAACAGCCGCAGCCCCCCACCCCCGGACTGGCGGCCCTTTATGCCTGGTGGGAACAGGAACACGGCTTCGCCCACCGCTGGCTGCGCACCGATTACCAGTTTGAATCGGTGGCGGAAGCCGATGCCCTGACGCGCTTTTTCTTTGGCGCGGAACTGGCCGACCGTATTGTGCGCGAAAAAATCAACATTCTCCCGGAATGCACAGGCTTATGGTACAGGACGTTCTGAACAAACAAACGCTGGATGCGCCGCCGCCGGTGGCGGATGTGGTCATCATTGGGGCGGGGCCGGCCGGGGCGGCCGCCGCCTGGGCCATCGAACGGGCCGCCCCCGGCACCCGTACCGTGCTCCTGGAGCAGGGGGCCCAGCCGGGCGCGGGCAGTTCCACCGCCTCGCTGGAAAATTATCGCACCTGCTGGCCGGCGCTGTGCCTGGCGCGGCAGATGGCCCGCAGCGTGCAAATTTTTCACCAGGCGGATGATTACCTGGGGGCGGGCGCGGCCGACGCGCTGCACCTCAAACAGCGCGGCTATTTATTCTGCGGCTTTACGCCGGCCCAGGCGGACGCGCTGCGCCAGGATGTGGCGCATTTGCACAGCATCGGGCTGACGCACATTGAATACCTGGCCGCGGATGAAGTGCGCTATCGGTTTCCGTGGCTCGGGGAGCGCGTCATCGCCGCCAAGTTTGACCCCGTGGCGGGCTGGCTGGATTCCAATGCGCTGGTGAGCCGCTTTATTCGCAGCGCCCGGACGGCCAAAATCGTTTTCCAGGTGCAGGATATTCACCTGCTGGTCAAAAATCATCACATCATCGGCGTGCAGACGGCACAGGGCACCATCCATGCCCCGCAGGTGCTGATCGCCAGCGGCGCTTCGGCGCGGCAGCTTGGCCGCACGGCCGGCGTGGAACTGCCGCTGGTGATGCGCCCGCGCCAGAGCGTAACGGTGGCCAACCGGCATGTGCAGTTCCCGGAAGATGCGCCCATGCTCATCGGCGCTGCGCCGCACCCGCACGTGCGCCCGGAGGCGCGTAACGGCGCGATCTTCGGCTGGGAATACACCTGGTACACCAAACAGATCGACCATCGCCACGAACACGGGCGCGATTACCTGATCGACCCGGTGCAGCCCATCCAGTCGCTGAAAGACCCGCGTTTCCCCTCCATGGTGACGACGCTGCTGGCGCGGCAGTTCGGGCACGGGGCCGGGCAGGGCTTTAACGATCCCTGCTACACGCGCAACCTGTACCACAACATCGGTTATTATGTGTCGCGTTCTGGCGCGGTGGCCTATAAAACCCTGGCAGATGGCACCATTCAGCCGTATGAAAGTGAACGCGCCATTCTGGATGCGGTGGCCGAAGTGAACGGCTTATTCGTGTCGGTGGCGCATGTGGGGCATGGCATCATGACCTCCCCGGCGGCGGGGGAGATCATCGCAGCTAAAATGCTGGGGCGCGACCTGCCTGATCCGGTGTTTCATCAATTTGGGATGGATGTGCCCTGTGTGGCGCATGATGAGGCGGTGCTTTAACGGGTGGGGACGCGCCGCAGCCACAGCAGCAGCATGGCTACCGTCTCCACCAGCACGCTCACCAGTGCCGCGCCGGTGGCCCCGGCCGCCGGGATGAGCAGCGCCCCGGCCGCCAGTTGCAGGCCCAGGGTCGCCAGCGTTACCCGGTTGACGAAGGCTTCCCGGCCCAGGGCATACCAGTACAGGGTGCGCCCCTGTTTGAGCAGCAGCGGCAGCAGCCCGGCCGCCGCAATTTGCAGCACCGGCACCGCCGGGGTAAACGCCGCGCCAAAGACCGCCGGCAGCAGCAGCGGTGCCGCCAGCAGCAGCAGCCCGCCCCCCGCGCCACCATACAGCAGCAGCGCCCCGGCCACCCGCCGAAAGGTACGGCGCAGGCGCGGCGCATCGGCTGCCAGCCCGGCCAGCAGCGGGAACAGCGCATCGAAGAAGGCGGCCGGCAGCAGCCGGGACGCTTCGCTAAAGCGCATGGCCGCCGCATACAGCCCGGCGGCCGCGCTGCCACTGATCTGTTCCAGCAGCAGCAGGTTCAGCCGCATCTGTACGCCCGCCAGCACCGCCGCCACCGCAAACGGGGCCGCCTGGCGCAGCAACTGCCGCAGCGGCGGCGGCGCGACCCGCGCCGGGTGGTAGTAGCGCCACCGATAAAGGCCCCAGGCGGCCACAAGCTGCCCGGCGGAAGTGAGGGTATTCAGGCACAGCGCCGCGATGACCCCGCCGCCGGCCACAAAGCTCAGCCCGGTGAGGGACACCTGCGCCACCAGCATCCCGATGTTGAGCAGCGCCACCGGCAGCATGGCCTGCCGCGCCCGAAAAATGGCGCTAAAGCTGCTGTAGAAGGGCCCAATCACGATTAAGGGGGCGGCCACCTGGAGGCCGGTCACAGACTGCGGCTCCGTACTGAGGTGCGGAGCGGCCAGCCACAGCAGCAGCACCAGCCCGCCGCCAATGAGCAGGCGTAAGCGTGTGGCACTGCTGAGCAGGGCGTGCGCCAGTTCCGGCTGCCGGGCGGCCTCGCGCGTGATGAGCGTGCCCGCGCCGAATTCCGCCACCAGGCTCAGCGGCAGCACCCAGGCCAGCGCCGCGGCATAGGTGCCCAGGCCGCTCTCCCCGGTAGCCCGGCCGATGAGGACGGCCAGCAGGAAGGACAGCAGAGCGCTGCCCGCGCTGCTGGCGGCCAGCACCAGCCCGCCGGAGAACAGCCGCGCCATCATCGGGCAGCTTTTGCGCGGCCGGGGGCGATGGCGGTATAGTACCCGGCGGACGCATCGGTTGTTTGCGCTGGAGAATGCATCATGTCTGAATCGGCTATTCTGCTCATCAACTGCCCGGATCGTCCGGGCCTGGTGGCGCAGATCACGGATTTTATCTTTCGGCATCAGGGCAATATTTTACACCTGGATCAACATGTGGACGCGCAGGAGAATGTCTTTTTCATGCGCGTGGAGTGGGAACTGGCGCAGTTTAACCTGCCCAGGGAGGCGATTGCCGCGCAGTTTGCGCCGCTGGCCGCCCGGTATGCCATGACCTGGCGGCTGCACTTCTCCGCCGATGTGCTGAAGATGGTGATGTTCGTCAGCAAAGAAGCCCACGCCATGGTGGATGTGCTGTCGCGCTGGCAGTCCGGCGAATTCCAGGTGGAAATTCCTTTGATTGTCTCCAACCACCCGGATTTGCAGCCGGTGGCGGCGCAGTTCGGCATTCCGTTCCAGCAGTTCAGCATTCATAAGGACAACAAGGCCGCGGTGGAACAGGCGCAACTGGCGCTGCTGGCCACCGTCCAGCCAGATTTTATCGTGCTGGCCCGCTATATGCAGATCATCACTGATGCGTTTATCCAGCAGTATCCCATGCGGATTATCAACATCCATCATTCGTTTCTGCCGGCCTTCATCGGCGCGAAGCCCTATCACCAGGCGTACAGCCGCGGGGTGAAGATCATCGGGGCCACCGGCCATTATGTGACGGCCGACCTCGATGCCGGGCCCATCATTGAGCAGGATGTGACGCGCATCACCCACCGCGATTCCGTGCCGGATATGGTGCGGCGCGGGCGTGACCTGGAGAAAACCGTCCTCTCACGGGCCATCTATTATCATCTCAACCACCGGATTCTGGTCTACAACAACAAGACGGTGGTTTTTTAGCCGTCCAGCGTCAGCAGCCACAGGTTACGGTCGGCCAGGTTGTGGAACAACAGGCTGCGGCCATCGGCAGAAACTTCCCATCGGCTATTCATGATGGCGAAGGGCTGCGCGGCCGGGTCGGTCAGCGGCAGCGACGCGCCGGTGGCGATGTCGTAATACACAAGCTGCTGCACCGCGCTCTGCGGGTTGAAGGGCACATAATACAGGCTGGTGGCATCGCGCCAGCGCCAGCCGCCGAACCAGGGCAGCGGCTGCGGCACCGCGCCGGGGGTGGTGGGCAGCAGGTAAATGGCGCTGTCGGCGGCATTCGGCTGGCCGGTGAGGTAAAAGAGCAGGTGCCCGCCGCCGGGGGCAATGGTCAGCCCCCGCAGGCGATACCAGGTGCCCAGGGTGTACCGTGCGCCGGTGGCGGTCTCGTACACCTCCAGCGTCACACTGGAGCGCTGGCTGTGGCTAATCAGCAGCCGCGAGGCATCCAGCCAGCGGGCCGCTGACCCCGGCAGCACCGGCACCGGCAGCACCGTTTGCGCCGTTAAATCGCTGACGAACATCGCGGTATCCGGCTGTGTTTGCCCCGGCGGTACCACAGCGCTCTGTTCCCACCACACCAGGCGGCTGTTGTCCGCGCTGATGCCGGGCAGGTTAGCCGCCGGCGGGATCGGCACCTCCCACACCAGGTTATCCGCCAGGCGGCGAATTTGCGTGCCGGTGGCGCTGCGCAGCGTTTCCAGGGTGGCATCCGGCGAGAGCAGCGGCCGCGGCGCAACCCCGCCCGATCCTACCGGCGCAGCCGTGGCCGCTGACCACTCAAAGATCATGGCCCGCTGCCCGGCCAGCCCGTCCACGGTGTAAAACGTCTCCGGGCGGGTGGGGTGCCAGTAAAAATCGCGGCAGCATTCATCATAACCGATGCGCGTGAGGGTGACGGCCGGCGGCTGTGTGAGCGCCGGCAGCGTGTGCGGCAGCGGCGGGTTCGGCGGCGGGCGCACGCCCAGGGCCGGCGGATAATAAGCGGCGTAGGTGTTCAGCCGCGCCCCGCCAAAACTCACATTCGGCTGATCGTCCAGTGACATCCAGCGGCGGGCATTGTCCACATCCATCTGGAACAATTCCGTGCCAAAACTGCCGATCAGGGCCAGGCTGTGCCAGTGGGCCTGCATGAAGGGGACGGGGTTATAGGCCGTGCGGTAATCCAGCGAGCGCAGCTCATAATGCAAATGCGGCCGCGAGTCGCAGGTGACATCCGGGTCGCCGGTGTAGCCCACAATTTGCCCCTGCGTCACGAACTGCCCTTCCACCAGATCGGGCGTGCTGTTCAGATGACCGTACAGGGATACCAGCCCGTAAGCATCGTGGCGGATGAGCAGGTTGTGCGGGCGCGAGCCATAGGCGAAGTTATCCACCGCCACCACCATCCCATCGGCCACCGCCACCAGCGGCGTACCGCAGGGGGCCGAAAAATCCAGCCCGAAGTGCAGCCCCTGCCCGGCGCTGTACCAGTTGGTGCCAAAGTTATACGCGCCGATGGTGTTGCCGTAGGGCTGGCCCAGCAGCCAGGTGTGCGGGCCCGGCGGCTGCTGGAAGGGCAAAATCAGCGGCTGCTGATCCTGAGCGCCGGCCGGCTGTGCCAGCAGGCACAACAGCAGCAGCCAGAGGCAGCGCGGGCGGCACATAAGCACTTTCATCACTGCTTCCATGAGGCTTCAGGCCGGCACGGCAAAGACGCGCCGGGCGATTTGCTGCCACACCAGTCCGCCCGCGATCAGCGCCAGCCCCGGCAGCCAGATGGAGGCTTCCACCTGGAAGGCCAGGAACAGGCAGGCGGCCAGCCCGCACCAGGCGACGAACTTCGGGAACAGGCGCTGTTCGGGCGGCAGGCGCAGCGCGGCCAGATTGGTGATGGCGTAATAAATGAGCACGGTGAAGGCGCTGAATGACCAGGTGGTTTTCACGCTGCCCGTCAGCATCAGCAAACCAATGACGCAGGCCATGACGATGACGGCGGCGGTGGGGGTGGTGCCGGCCGCATTCAGCCGGGCCACCACGGGCGGCATATCGCGCCGGCGGCCCATCGCCAGCAGCACCCGCGACAGCCCCAGGATGAGATTCATCAGCACGCTGAGCATGGCCGTCAGCGCTCCCAGCGTCACCAGTTCGGCGATGCCCGGCACGTTAAAGCTGCGGGCCGTCACTTCCAGCGGGGCCGCGCCCGCGGCCGTGGTCTGGCTGAGGCTGGCTGCGCCGGCCGTGCCCAGGCTCACCAGCGCCACCAGCCCGTACACCAGCATCGTCACCAGCAGCGCTGTGATGACCGCCCGCGGGATGGTGCGGCGCGGCTCGCGGACTTCTTCGCCCAGGGTGGCGATGCGCCCGTAGCCGGTGTAGGCCACGAACATCAGCGCGGTGGCATGGAGGAAGCCCGCCAGCGGGCCCTGCTCCTGCGTCCCGCTGAAAAAAGGATCGAGATTGGCCGCGTTGAACTGTGCCCCGCCGATGACGACGAATGCCCCCAGGCTGAACAGCGTGATGCTGACGATGGCAATGTTCACCTGGTTGGAGCGCTGAATGCCGCCCAGAATAATGAGCGTGAGGATGACCAGCGCCGCCAGCGCCAGCGGCACACTCAGAGCGCCATCCTGGCCGGCGGCCGTCAGCAGGTAGCCGGCGAAGCCCAGCCCGGCGGTGGCTGCCGAGGCGCTCTTGGCCAGCAGGAACGTCCAGCCGGCGGTGAAGCCCAGCACGGGGTTTAAGTAACGGTAGCCATATTCATAGGTGCCGCCGCTGACCGGGTGGCTGGCGGCAAGCTGAGCGCTGTTCAGCCCGTTGAAGATGGCCACGAAGGCCGCCACGATGATGGCCAGCAGCACGGCGGGCCCAATGATGCCGGCGCTGATGCCGATGCTGACGAAAACGCCGGTGCCGATGATCGACCCCAGACCCATCATCACGGCACCGACCACCCCGACCTGACGTTTGAGCATTGGCTGCGAAGATTGCGACATTTAAGGCTGCACCTCATCGGCTACGACGACCAGACGTTCGGCATACATATTTTGCTGTGGCTGGTAGGACGGAATATCACAGGTGATGAGCGTGAGCCGGTTGAAGCCGGTGGGGTAAATCACGCTCAGGTCGGTGTAATTGACCGTCAGCACATTGACGACCAGATAGCGGCGCTGCAATGCGCCATCGGTGACGAAGATTTCATCCCCCATCCCCACGTTGTACAGCCGCCGGAAGACCCCGCCGCGTCCATCCGGGTATTCTGAATGCCCGCCGATGACGATATTGCCGGTATCGGTGAGCCAGGCGGTGCCGGCGAAATGCCCGGCCAGGCGTTCCCAGGGGTCGATGATCCATGTTTCTGCACCCAGGGGAAAGCTGGTGAGGGCGGTGCGAATGCCGGCGGCCGGGATGATGAGGTTGCGCCCTTCGGCGGGCAGCGCGGCCGTTGTCGCTGGCACGGCGGCCGGGGCGGGGGCCATCGGCTGTGCTGTGCGGGTGGTATTCGCCGGTGGCCGAAGCTGTGCCAGCGTGGCGCGGCTCACATCCTGGAGCAGGATTTGCCCGCCGGTGGAGGTGCTGGCGCTGCGGCTGTGATCCGGGTTGAAGGCGAGCGCGGTGAGCGGTAAACCGCTGCCAGCGTCAGGATAGACTGCCAGTTCAGCCGTGCCGGCCCACAGGCGCACGGTGCCATCCAGCGCGGCAGAGACGGGCGTATCCCCGTCGGCCCCAAAACCGACCCCCATTACCGGGGCCAGATGCCCGTGCAGGGTTTGCCG
>JALOOI010000234.1 GCA_025454495.1 Anaerolineae bacterium | reverse complement strand
CCAGCACGTTGTCGCCGTTCAGCAAAATTTCGCCGTCCAGCACTTCGTACACCGGGTTGCCCGCCAGCACATTCGCCAGCGTGCTCTTGCCAGACCCGTTGGGGCCCATCAGCGCATGGATTTCACCCTGCTTAATCGTCAGGTTAACCCCGCGCAGGATGGATTTTTCGTCGCCTTCTACACGGGCATGGAGATTACGAATTTCGAGTGTTGCGCCCATCGTGCCTCTCATCTGATGTTAATTGAGGTTAAATTTGCTTTGCAACCTGCGGTCAAATTCCAGCGTAGTATAGCCTTATCCAGGCCGGCTGTCAATAAATATGATAAATATCTTATTTATTAACCCGGTATACCGTCAATTTATCGCCTGTGTAGCTTAGTTTATAACTATGATTAAATGCTTAAGATGACATGAATTTCCCGGCCGATAAAGCGGCGCAGCTTTGCTACAATCAGCGGGGAATTATGCGCCGGTCAGGATGCCATGATGCTGCACATCAGACAGTTTAACGCCCAGGGGCTGCACACCCTCCCGGAAGACAGCCTGGGCACGCTCCCGCCCGATCACATTGTGTGGGTGGATATTCATCGCCCGTCGCCGGAGGTGATGAAGCGCCTCCAGGAACAGTTTCACTTTCACCCGCTGGCCATCGAAGACACGCTGAACCAGCAGCAGCGGCCCAAGGTGGAAGAATACGACGATCACCTGTTCATCATCACCAACCATATGAGCCTGGTGAACGGCGCGGTGCAATTTTTGGAGATGGATATTTTCCTGGGCAGGCATTACATCGTCACCGTGCATGATGACTGCTCGCCGGTGATTGAAGAAGCCGTGCGCCGCCTGGGCCGCAGCAGCCACTTTCGCCACATCTCCAGCGAATACCTGCTCTATATCGTCATGGATGCGGTGGTGGATGCCTATTTTCCCGTGGTGGCAGCCATTGATAGCGAAATTGAGCAGGCCGGGGAAACGGTGCTGCGCCGCCCGGTGCCGGCGCTGCTGGAACGCCTGCTGCAACTGCGGCGCATCCTGGGCGAAATGTGGCACGTCATCGAGCAGCAGCACGGCATGTTCAGCGTCCTCACCCGCCGCGAGGAAGACCTGCTCATTCACCGCGACGTGCTGCAATATTACCTGCGCGATGTGGATGACCATTTGCAGCGCAACCTGAACAACGTCAGCATCCTGCGCGAAAACCTCACCAGCATCGTGGAAATTTATCTCTCGGCGGCTTCCTACCAGCTTAATCGCGTGGTCAACCGGCTGACGGTCATCACCATCACCATCGGCATTTTTACCGTGTTCGGCGGCATTTACGGCATGAACTTTGAGCGCACTTTTCCGCCGTTTGAGGCGGAATGGGGCGCACCCTTCGCCGTCAGCCTGATGGCCGGGGTATCGCTGGTGGCGCTGCTGTTCTTCCGCCGCATGAAATGGTTTTAGCCTGCGCGGCTGAATAATGATTATAACTATCGTCTAAATTGACACCGCTGTGGCGCTGTGTTACGCTTGCGGTGTGTTGAAAACGCATACCACAGGGATAACAGGCATGAGCGTTGCAGATAAAGAACTCGGATTGCGCGAAGCGCTGCGCTCCGTGATTGACCCGGAAATTGGCATGAACATCATCGAACTGGGGCTGATCCGCAGCACTGACATTTACGATGACCGGGCCCACGTCACCATGATTATGACCACGCCCTTTTGCCCCTACGCGCCGCAACTGCTGGAACAAACGCGCCGCGTGACCCAGGATTTCCTGGGGGTGCCGGCTACCATCGAAATGGGCATGGAGATGTGGGATCCGAGCATGATGGAAGATGGCGCAGCGGCTGACTGGGGGCTGTTTTAGGCGGCCGCGCCCGTGCGTTCATTAACCACAACCACACGGGCGATAGGGTTGCTATCGCCCGCGCGGTGTATCAGGGGCGGTTACGCCGGATGAAGGTCAGCGGATCGATATAATTCTTCAGCAAATCCGCCTGATCGGTGCCGGGCCAGTGGCTGGGCTGGCGCTCCAGGATGGTGGTGGGACTCAGATCAAAATGCAGGTGCGGGATGAAGCGACCGAAGGCATCGCCAATCTCGCAAATTTGATCGCCCCGCTTCACCCGGTCGCCGGGCTGCACCCGCAGATTTTGCACATGCCCCAGGCGGGTATACAGCACCACCCCGCCCGGATCATACAGCGGGTCATGCCGGATGACGATCACATTACCCCAGATTCGCAGCACCCCGGCAAACGTCACCACGCCATTGGCGGGGGCAAACACCGGCATCCCTTTATCTTCGTAGGGGCGGCCAAAATTCAGATCGGCCCCGGTATGGTAGGCTTCGCTGGGGGTGCCCACGAAATACAGCCGGCCGAAGGGGCTGGCATCCAGCCAGCCGGGGGGCCATACCTGGCTGGCCGCCCGCTGCGTCGTCGTGCCAATGGGCGAGTCGTAGCCATCCGCCACCGGCACGCCATTCACCACACTGGGGCGGGAGCCGCGCGGGGGGTTGGTGGTGGTGCCGCCGCTGCCGCCCGGCGCGGGGGTGATGCTCACAATGCGGCGAAAACGCACCGCATCAAAGGCGATGCTCTGGTCTGGCTCGCCGGTGACATCGTTCAAAAAGACACGGCCGGCGTTGGGCGCACCCTTCACCAGGTCAAAAATGCCCAGCGGCACCCACACATTACGATTGCGCGATTGATCGACCTCCACCACCACTTCGGTGGTGGTGCCGCGGATGCCGTGAATTTTGTAGCGGGCTTTGCGGGTGGTGGCGTGGCGGGCCGGCACAAAGACGGCAATTTCGTAACGGCCAGATTCCGGCAAATCCACCCGCCATTCGGCCCACACCAGGCTGGTGGCGACTTCGGTCTTTTTGTAGAACACCTTCCAGTTCCAGGTGCCATCAAACTGCTGAAATTCATTGCGGCCGGTGTAGCTGCCGCTGCGGAAGCCGCGCCCGCCCGGTGTCACCAGCATTTCATCCGCGAAGTTATCGGTGGGGGCAGGCACCGGCTGCGCCGGTGAAGTCGTCAGGTTGATGGGGGTATTCACCCCGGCCCACTGCGCAATAACGCCATAGCGCCACCAGCTCAGGCCCTTAAAGCCGTAGCGCTGCGTGGCCAGCGTGTGCGCGGTGGTCTGGTCAACCAGCGCGGCATCGCCCTGAAAGGCCGGGATGATGGGCCGGCCGAAGCGGCCCCACGCCTCGAACATCTCGGCCAGCGTTTCCTCCGGCGCTTCGCGGAACGTCTGCCAGTAGCACTGGGGATGCAGGCTGTTGACGAAAGGAAACCACTCCTCCGGGAAGATGCTGGCGTAGTGGTGCGGGCGCGGGTCCATGCTCATGGCGATATGAAAACGCCCGCCCACCGCCTGGCGCAGGCGCAGCATAAAGGGCCGCACGGCTTCGCGCCCGCCCTGCCAGAAACCGGCATACGGCTCCACATCCAGGATCATGGAGCGCACGCCCGGCACGCGGCAGGTGGCGGCGATCACGCTGGCTTCGGCTTCCACGTTCAGGCCCTGCGGCACACACCAGGCATGAAATTCCAGCCCGTTTTGCTGGAGAATATTCACCCAGCGCTGCACCTCCGCGGCGGATTTGATGGCCAGCGGGCTGTTATCAAAATTGCCCTGCCAGCTTACGCCGTCGCTGGTCTTCACCCACACCTGGGTCACATTCGGGGCCCGCCGTTTGAGGTTGGCCACAAATTCTTCGATGCTGCGTTCCGGGATATTTTCGCCCTTCCAGTACCACACCGCCACTTTGCCATCGTAGGGCGTGGGCGTGCTGGAAGGGGCCGTCGTGCCCACGGCCGGCTCAAACGTCACCACGCCGCCGGAAACCCACCCGCCCAGGCCGCGCTGCTCCATCCAGAACCAGTTATCCGGGGTGCGGCTGCGCGGATAGTACACCACCAGCGAGTTATCACGTAGATCGCCAATATCCCGGTACTGCGTACCCGGGCCATTGCGAATGTTGATGAAGGCGCTGTTCGTTACTGCAATCGCATTCACCCCGGAACCGGCGTTGGCGGGTCTGGGGACGGCGGCCGGACTGCTCATAGGCTGCTCCTGCTGGTCAAACGACAAATAAACCCTGTGTGGATGGTAGTCTAATTCGCACCCGAAAGCAAAAGACGGCGGCCCGCCGCTTACGCCAGCACTGCCAGCCCGGCGCTGCCGGCCACCACCTGGCCGATGTGCGCCGCGGCTTCGCCGGCATTCAGCAGCTCTGCCAGCAGGGCCGCGCTGTCGTCCGCCGCCACGGCCATCAGCAGCCCGCCGGAGGTTTGCGGGTCGAACAGCAGCTTTTGCTGCCACAGCGGCAGCGCCGCGTCCATCTGCACCCACTGGCTAAAATACTCACGGTTGCGCTGCATCCCGCCGGGGAAAATATCCGCCGCGCCATAGTCCAGCGCACCCGGATACCAGCGCAGCGCCCCGAACTGAATTTGCAGCGTGGACTGGCTCCATTTTGCCATTTCATAACCATGGCCCAGCAGGCTGTAGCCGGTGATGTCCGTCATGGCATGAACGGCATACTTCCGGGCGATGGCCGCAGCGGTGCGGTTTAAATGGCTCATCCCGGCGATGGCCGCGGCCACATGGTCGCTGTGGGCCACGCCGCGCTTCAGCGCCGTCGTCACCACGCCGGCCCCCAGGGGCTTGGAAAGAATCAGCGCGTCGCCGGGCCGGGCCCCGCCTTTGGTGAAAATGTGTTTGGGATGCACTTCGCCGGTTACGGCCAGCCCGTACTTGGGTTCGGGGTCGATGATGGTGTGGCCGCCGGCGATGACGGCCCCGGCTTCGCGCACTTTTTCCGCGCCACCGCGCAAAATTTCGCTCAAAATGCTCAAATCCAGCGTATCGGGGAAGGCCACCAGGTTAATGGCCATCAGCGGCTGGCCGCCCATGGCATACACATCGCTGAGGGCATTGGCCGCCGCAATCTGCCCGAAGGCGTAGGGGTCATCCATCACCGGCGGGAAAAAATCCATCGTAGAAATGATGGCCCGGTTCTCATCCACCTGGTACACCGCCGCATCATCCGGCTCCGCCAGCCCCACCAGCAGCGCCGGGTAATCCGCCGCCGGGAACAAATGATTGAGCGGGCGCAGCACGGTCATCAAATCCCGCGAGCCCAGTTTGGCCGCACAACCGGCACAGGAAGCCAGCGCAGTTAGTTTCACATCCAGCATAGCCGCATCCTCCACACCACCGCAGCACACAACAGCACAGCCAGTATGATAGCAGCAAATGCCGCGGCAACCCCACCCTTCCCCCGGTCTCATTTTGTGCTATACTGCACACAACTCCGGGGCATGGCGCAGCCTGGCTAGCGCGCTTGCATGGGGTGCAAGAGGTCGTGGGTTCAAATCCCGCTGCCCCGACACAAAACCCTGTTGCAAGACAGGGTTTTTTGCTGCCCGGCCACTTAACAATTTTTGAATGATTAATCTCTCTCTAAAAATCAACTTCTTTTCAATCGGCGTTAATGTACACTTTTATTATCAAACACTCAACTATGGTCAAAATCTTCAATAAAACTTCATAATCTTTGGCTAGCCTCAAGGTGGTATATCCGTGATCCTTGCGGTATAACTAAACCAGTCTTAAAAACTGCATAGTCTAACGTTGTTCGTCAGTTTAAGGAGCAAAGCATGAAACGTTTCGTTAGATTTTTGTCGCTGAGTGTGGCGCTGGCCCTGCTCGGCAGCGCCCTCCTGCCGGCCATCGCGCAGGATGCCGCCACCGGCGGCCAGGGCGGTACCATCGTCGAGGCCAACATCGGCGATGACCCCAGCACCTTCATCCCCACCATTGGCAGTGATACGTCTTCCAGCGCCGTGTATGGCTGGCTGTATCCGTCGATCATCGCCCTGGATGACCGCACGCTGGAAGAAGCCCCCGGTGCCGATGGCGGCATGGCGGAATCGTGGGAATATGACGAAACCGGCACCATCCTCACCATCAACCTGCGCCAGGACCTGGTGTGGAGCGATGGCACGCCCATCACCGCCAACGATTATGTGTGGGCCTTCAACGCCACCAAATCCGGCGTGACCTCCTCGCCGCGTACCAACGTCATTTACCAGCTTGATGATGGCACCGTCTCCGGCGGCGCGATCTTCAGCGTGGAAGCGGTGGACGATTTCACCCTGCGCGTGACCCTGGGCGTGGCCGATACCGATGACACCGGCGCGCTGGTGGGCATCAAGCCGAGCTGCACCGCCCTCAGCGACATCAACGACATCACCCCGGTGCCGGCCCATGTCTTCGGCCCCACCTTTGATGCCGACCTGACCGGCATGGATGCCGATCCCTATTTCGTCGGCCCGACGTGGGTTATCGCCAGGTGGAAAACACCAACGTCATGTACGAACGCTTCCTGGCCGGTGACTTCACCTATGTGACCGTGCCCGCCGCCCGCCAGAACGAATTCCGCGCGCTGGCCGCCGATGGCAGCTTCCAGTACATCGAATATCCGCAGAACGGTTACACCTACATGGGCTACAACCTGGCCGACCCCACCAACCCGCAGAACGGGCTGGATGAAAATGGCCAGGCCATTCCGCAGGGCATTCACCCGGTCTTCGGGGATGTGCTGGTGCGCCAGGCCATCGCCCATGCGGTTGATGTCCGCAGCATCGTCGGCAGCCCGGCCCAGGGCGACCAGCCCGCGACCGGCATCCTCCAGGGCAACGGCTCCACCCTGCCGGTGCACAATCACCCCGGTCTCTCCTGGGTGGATCCGGGTCTGGAACCCTATGCCTTTGATACGGCCCGCGCCGGCGAACTGCTGGACGAAGCCGGCTGGCGCGATGAAGATGGCGATGGC
>JALOOI010000233.1 GCA_025454495.1 Anaerolineae bacterium | reverse complement strand
GCTGCTGAGCAGCGGCCCCCGCGTGTATGCCCGCTACCGGCTGCGGGCGCAATTTTTACCCCCCGTCACCGCGGCGGAGGCGGCCCCGCCGGCCGCGCTGCCCGACCCCACGGTTACGGTTACGGTTACGGTTAGCCCGGCGCTGGCCGCCGTCGAGCGCCTGCCGGATACCGGCGCACCGCCCGCCTGGGCCGCGCCCCTGCGCGGCGGGCTGCTCCTGCTGCTGCCGGCCCTGGGGTGGCGGTGGCGGCGGCGCAGGCGAAACGCCCGGAATACGCTACAATAGGCCGGGGAAGCAAGGAGAACGCACATGCTCAGGATTCGCCTGGCCCTGCTGGTGCTGGCCCTGCCGGCGCTGCTGCTGCTGGCACTCAGCCTCAATCTGCTCATCATTCCGCCGGTGACGGCCCAGCTTAACACGCCGATTCCGTACACGCCCGGCTCGCCGCTGCAAACCATCACGCCCACGGTGCCCTTCAACCAGTGTTTTAGCCCGCTGCGGCTGGCCCCCGGCGACGCGATTTTCATCCTGCCAGGGGTCAATATCCGCAACGCGCCCACGCAGTCCAGCGCCCTGGTGTGGAACACCAATTACGACAACCGCGATGAAGATGGCGAGCTGGTGGACGCGCCGCGCCTGGTGGCCGCGACCATCGTCAGCGGGCCCGTGTGCGCCGAGGGCTTCAACTGGTGGCAGATCGAAGGCACGCGCAACCCCGGCTGGGTGGCGGAAGGCCGCCCGGAGGATGGCAACGGCTACAACCTGGTCACGGTGGATACCGCCCGCACCGCCCCCTGCACGCCACAATTTAACCTGGCCGTGGGGGCCCCGGTGACGCTGCAATACAACGTCCGCATCCGCGAAGCGCCCATCCTCAGCGGGCGCACGCTCACCGTCGTCCCGTTCCAGACCCCCATCGCCATCGTGGGCGGCAGCCAGTGCGTGGATGGGCTGCTGTGGTGGTATGTGCGGGCCACCGTGCTGGGCCAGGTGTATGAAGGCTGGATGGCCGAAGGGGCCAATGAGCGCCAGTACTTGCTGCCGCTGGATTTACCCTCGACGGAACGCGGCACGCTGTGCGGTGCGCCGCTGCCGCTGCTGGCCGGCCAGCGGGCCTTCGTCCATTACCGCGACAGCGAACCGAAAGCGCTGCGGGCTGCCCCCGGCACCGCCGCCCCGCTGCTCTTTACCCTGGTGGAGGGGGTGCCCTTCATCATTGAAGGCGGCCCGGCCTGCGCCGACAATATGAACTGGTGGCGGGTGCGCGTCCTGGCCAGCACGCCCGTCGTCGGCTGGCTCTCCGAAGGCTCGGCTTTCGCCGGCTACTGGATCGCCACGCTGAACCCGAATGAATTTGCCCGTTAATGGATGATCTGGCACGCACAGGGATAAACACACGATGAAAGTACTGGTTACAGGCGGCGCGGGCTACATTGGCAGCCACGTCGTGGAACTGCTGGTGGAACGCGGCTATGAAGTCGTCGTTTTTGATAATCTTGCCGCCGGGCACCGCGCCGCCGTCCACAAAGACGCGCACTTTGTGCAGGGCGACCTGCTGCACCGCGATGATCTGGCGGCGCTGTTCGCGGCCCATACGTTTGGAGGCATCCTGCATTTTGCCTCCCATATTCTGGTGGGCGAAAGCATGGAAAAGCCGTTCAAATATTTTCATGATAACGTGGTGGCGCTGATGAATGTGCTGGAATATGCCACCGCCCACGGGGTGAAACGCTTCATTTTGTCGTCCACCGCGGCCCTGTTCGACCAGCCGAAGAAAATCCCCATTGATGAAACGGAAGCGCTCATCCCCGGCAGCGTGTACGGCGAAACCAAGTTCATGGGGGAGCGCCTGCTGCTGTGGATGGATCGCATTTACGGCTTAAAATACTGCTGCCTGCGCTATTTTAACGCCTGCGGGGCCCATCCCGGCGGCCACATCGGCGAAGACCACGCGCCCGAATCGCATTTGATCCCGCTGGTGTTGCAGGTGGCCCTGGGCCAGCGCCCGGTCATCAACATTTATGGCGATGATTATGCCACGCCGGACGGCACCTGCATCCGCGATTACATCCATGTGCTGGACCTGGCGGAAGCGCACATCCTGGCGCTGGAAGCGCTGGCTACCGGCGACAGCCGCGTGTACAACCTGGGGAATGGCACCGGCTATTCCGTGCTGGAGGTGATCGAAATGGCCCGCCAGGTGACGGGCCACCCCATTCCGGCGCAGGTGGTGGCCCGCCGCGCCGGCGACCTGCCCGCGCTGGTGGCGGACAGCACGCGCATCCGCGAGGAACTGGGCTGGCAGCCCGAATTTGGCTCGCTGGCGGCCATCCTGGAGACGGCCTGGCAGTGGCACCGCACGCACCCGCAGGGCTTTGGCGACCGTGACCGCGACCGTGACCGTGACCGCGGCTAAAAGCGCCCGCCGGGCGGGGGCCGCTTAATCCCCCGCCTGGATGGCCAGCCGGTCTTCGCGTTTGGCGCGGCGCGGGTTGTGCACCACCGCCACCAGCACCACCGCCGCGGCGATGCCGGTGAGGATGGACAGGCCGAAGGTGGCTTCGAACCCGGCCACATCCGCCAGCGCCCCGCCGAGCATGGGGGCCAACAGCGTCACCGGCGCGACGGCCGTATTCATCAGCCCGATGTAAAAGGGCCGCTCGCTCATGGTGGGGCTAAATTCCGGCGCAATCGCCAGGATCGTCGTCCACTGGGCATTGACCACGCCGCCCAGGATGAACACCAGCGCGAACCACGTCACATCCGGCGCGGCGATGGCCAGCAGGGCGCTGAGCGCCATGATGAGGTTAAGCGCCGCGAACACCAGCCGATGGCCGTATTTATCCCCCAGCCAGCCGGCAAAGGGGCTGGCGATGGTCTGGCTGATGGTCATCACGCCGGCCATGACCCCGGCCGCCGTCGCCAGGCTCATGTCATGTTCGCGCACGGCATACACCGCGTAAAACGTCAGCGACACCTGGGCCAGTTGCGACAGCACCCGCGCCACCATGAACCAGCGAAAATTGCGATTTTCCGCCAGGATGTGGCGCAGTTGCCCCCACAGGGCCCGCTGGCCGCGTTTGGCTTTCACTTCCGGCTCATGCTCTTCTTCGCGGGTGGCCGCCAGAAAGCCGAGCGAGAACAGCATGGCGATGGCCGTCAAAAAGAAGCAGGCGGCGTAATTGTAGGGGTAGGGCAGCGTGGCCAGCAGCACCCCCGCCAGCAGCGCCCCGGCGCTGGCCAGCAGGTTGGCCCCGGCCGACTGCACGCCGTAAAAGGTGCCGCGAATGCGCGAGGGCATAATCTTGCCGATCATGCTCTGCCAGGCGGTGGCCGTCAGCCCGCCGCCCAGGCCATGAATCCACACCATGATGAACAGCACGATCAGCGCCCCGGTCTCGTTGAGCAGGCCCGCGCCCAGGGCCAGCGCCGCCAGCCCCATGAACAGGTACGGCCAGCGCTCATGGATGGTGAGCATGACCACCAGCGGCAGGTAGCGCCGCCGCCGCGCCACCATATCCGCCGTGAACAACTGCGGAATTTGCCAGCCGATGGTGTGCGCGGCCGCAATGAGGCCGATCAGCAGCGTGGAATCGGTGAGGGTGGCGGCGAACAGCGGAATGACGGCGATGAACGACGACAGGCCCATCCCCAGGCCGAAGAAACCCGCGTCGATGATGTTGACCGTCAGGTTACGACGCAGGCTGGACAGCAGTCCGGTTTGCATGTGGACACCTTTTCAATCGAAAAAAGAGACCGCGAACGTGCCACGTCTCTCTTTTAAAATTTTCAAGCACTGGAAAAAACTGAGATGTCTTCAGTATACCACAGCCTGTATAAACCTTTAAGTCCACTCAGGTTATGGTTTATTAAATAAGGCGGGGCGGTGGTTAATCGTCGTTTTCGCCGCGGGGCAGGGGCCGGTCGGCGATGTCGTCCAGCAGGCCGCCATGCCCCAGGGCCACCAGGTCGGCGCGGGTCAGCCGTTCACCCGTCAGCAGGCGCGGCAAAATCCAGTCGATGACGCTGGTTTTCGGGGATTTAATGCAGCCCGGCGTGCCAATCACCGGCAGATGCTCGACATAGCCCAGCATGAGCAGGCTGCCCGGATCGACCGGTACGCCCAGATGCGTGAGCGTGCCCCCGGCCAGGCGCAGCGCCTGCGGCACCACATCCTCCTGGTCAATGATGGCCGAGATGCCGGCTACCAGCACCAGGTCGCGCCCGGCCGGCTGCTGCGCGGTGATGGCCGCGGCGATGGCGGCCGGCGTGTGGGCGGTGTACAGCACTTCGGCGAGCGTGCTGCCGAGCGCGGTTAAACGCTGCTGCACGGGCCCGGTGAAGGCGGCCAGCAGCTCCGCGCGGGCGCTTTCTGGCCCGCTGACGATGAGCGCGGCCTGCGCCGGCCGCAGCGCATCCACCGCCAGCACCGGCGGCATTTGCTGCGCCATGGTTTCCACATCCAGCACCCGCGCCGCCGCAATGCCAAACGGCACGATCTTCACCAGCGCCACCAGGTCGCCGGCGTTCACCAGGGTATGCCGGTAGCGGGTGGCAATGGTGATGCCCATGTCGATATTGTTCAGCCGTTCCAGCACCGGCACATTCACGCGCAGCACGCCCCGCGTGGTGGCCAGCACATTGGCCCGCCCCACCCCCGGCGCAACCACGCGCACGCCGGGCCCGGCCCCGGCCACCGCCGCGCCCACCCGCTGCGCCGCTTCATTTTCGCCCAGGTCGGTGCTGTCCAGCCGCGCCACCACCACCGAGTCGTAGCCGTGGCTGTGCAGCAGCGCCACATCCGCCGCCGAAAGCAGGCGGCCCTTGCCCAGAATTTTGCTGCCGGCGGCATCCACCAGCTTATGCGCCAGGATGCCACCCACCGCCCCGGACAGCGGAACACGCCCAAATTTCATCGCCGGGCCCCCTTTCCAGCAGAATGGGTCAATCAGTCAGGGCGCAGCAGCCGCGCCTGTTGAATTTCCGCCAGGGCGGCGCGGGCGGCGGCTTCATCGTCCACCACCCGCAGCAGATCGCGGCTGCGCGGGTAGATGCGCTGCATCATCTGGGCCATCATCCGGGCGAACAAATTCGCGCCGAACACCACCAGCACGCCGGTGCTGGCATGGCGTTCCAGCAGCGGCCGCACGTGGTGCACCGCCCCCGGTGGAATTTTCGTCATGCCGGTCAGGTCAATCAGGCTGTCCACGGGGCCGGCGGCAGCATCCAGATACTCACGGATCTGGTGCATGGCGGCATGTAATTCGGCCCATGACCAGTCATCCTCCAGGCGCTGGTACAGCACTGTGTGTTCCGGGTTGTCCCATTGAACGGTGATGGGCACCAGACACCTCCTGGCGCGCCGGCCTAACCCTGCCCCTGCGCGCGCTGCTGCTGAATGCGGGCCAGTTCCACCCTGGCGGCCGCTTCGGTGGGCGTAAAGATGAACATATTACGGCTCTGCGGGTAAAGCTGGTTCAGCATATTGCCGATGATGCGCGGCAGCGTGCCCGACCCAAATACCACCAGCGTCCCCGAATTGGGGTGCATCTCCAGCAGCGGGCGGATGTGGGTGATGACCGCGCCGGGAACTTTGCCCATCCGGGTGAGATCAATCAGTGCATCGACTTTGTGGGCGACCGTGCCCAGCAGTTGATGAATATGTTCCGTGGACTGGTACATTTCTTCCCAGGTAAAATCCCCTTCGATGGTCTGGTAAAGCACAGTTTGGGCAGGGTCATCCCACCGAACATGAATAGACATGGTCTCTCCTCCGGCCGCTTAACTCTATTTTAATGGAAGCCGGGCGGTGCGTCAATCAGGCCGGGTCGGCCGCGGGCCGGGCCCGGCGGGCGGGCTGGCGGCGCACCGCGACGATCTCCGCCATGATGCACAGGGCGATTTCCTCCGGCGTTTGCGCCCCGATCTCCAGGCCGATGGGCGTATGCAGCCGGTGCAGCAGCGCCTCCGCCAGCCCGGCGGCCCGCAGGCGTTCCAGGCGTTTTTCGTGGGTGCGGCGGCTGCTGAGCACCCCGATGTAAGCGGCGGGGCTGTGCAGGGCCGCCAGCAGCGCCGGGTCATCAATTTTAGGATCATGGGTGAGGATGGCCAGGTAGGTATCGGCATCAATGCCGGTGCGGGCCAGCGCCTGCGCCGGGTAATCGTGGTGGATGGCGGCCACATGGGGGAAGCGCTCGCGCGTGGCGAAGGCCCGGCGCGGGTCAATGAGCGTCACGCGGAAGCCCAGGGTACGGGCGAAGTCCTGGAGGTGCGTGGCCACATGCACCCCGCCGATGAGGATGAGGTGCGGCCGGGGAACGATGCGCTCCACCAGCACCGGGCTGCCGTCCAGCGTGAGCGTGGCGGTGGCCGGGGGCAGCGGCTGCGCGTGCAGGGCCGCCCGCAGCGCCGGGCCGAAGTCCCCGCGCTGATGCAGCACGGCCCCGGCGGCATCCAGCACCAGTTTAGCCCCCCTGGCCGGCGCATCCAGCCGGGTGCAGGTGGTCAGCGCGGTATCGTGGCGCAGCGCCGCTGCGGCCAGCGCCCACCAGGCGGCATCCAGCGGTTCCACCAGCACGCTCAGGCGGCCGCCGCAGGCCAGCCCCACGTCCCAGGCCGCATCATCGCTTATGCCGTAATGCAGCAGCGCCGGCTGTTGATATTTCAGCACGGCCAGCGCTTCTTCCACGACGGCCGTCTCCACACAGCCCCCGCTCACCGAGCCGACCATGGCCAGATCGGCGCGGATGGCCATCTTTGCGCCCGCCGGCCGCGGGGCCGACCCCCACGTTTCCACCAC
>JALOOI010000044.1 GCA_025454495.1 Anaerolineae bacterium | reverse complement strand
GCTGGTGCTGCTGGCGTGGCTGCTGCTGCGGGCCACGCGCTACGGCCAGTTTTTGTATGCCACCGGCGGCAAAGCCGAAGCCGCCTATACCACCGGCATCCCGGTGCCGCGCATCCGGCTGAGCACCTATGTCCTCAGCGGGCTGGTGGCGGCTGTGGCGGCCATCTTTCTGACGATGGCCGTGGGCACGGGCAACCCGCGCATCGGCGAGCAAATGACGCTGGATTCGATTGTGGCCGTCGTCCTGGGCGGCACCAGCCTCAGCGGCGGCCAGGGCGGCATCGCCGGGGCGCTCATGGGGGCCGTCGTCCTGGGCATCATCCGCAACATTATCTCCTTTGCCAGCGTGCCCACCTGGTCGCAAACGCTGGTCGATGCGCTCATTATCATCGCGGCGCTGGCCGGGCCCGGGCTGCTGCGCCTGCTCCGAAAGCTGGTGACGCGCTCATGAACCCCCGTGGATGGCCCTTTCGTATCACACCGCCGCTGGCCGCCCTGCTGCTGGCCGTGGTGCTGTTCTTCGCCGGCGGCCTCATCAACCCCGCTTTCGTCAATGTGGACCAGGCGGTGAATATTGTGCGGCTGGCGGCCTTCCTGGGCATCATCGCCGCCGGGCAAACGCTGGTCATCATCAGCGGCAAAGAAGGCATTGATCTGTCGGCCGGGGCCATCGTCACCCTGGCGGCCATTCTGGTCTTTCGCATCACCGACGGCCAGAATGAACTGATTCCGCTGGCGCTGCTGCTGGCGCTGCTGGCCGGGGCGGCCGTGGGCGCGGTGAATGGCGCGGGCATTACCCTCATTGGCGTGCCGCCGCTGGTGATGACCCTGGGCATGGCCGGCGTGGTGCAGGGTTCCATCCTGCTGCTGACGCAGGGCCGCCTGGAGGGCAGCACCCCGCCGCTGCTGCGCTCGCTCATCTCTGAGCCGCTGCTGCCGGGCATCCCCGGCGTGGTCATCCTGTGGGCGCTGCTGGGCGCGGGGCTGTGGCTGCTGCTGGAGAAAACCACCTATGGCAAGCAGCTTTTCGCCATCGGGGTGAATCGCACCACTGCCCGCCTGTCTGGCGTGCGGGTGAATGCGCTGGTGGTGGCGACGTATGCCCTCAGCGGGATGCTGGCCGCCCTGGGCGGTTTTATGCTGCTCGGTTTTACCCAGACCGTCTTTTTGAACCTGGGCGGGCCCTATCTGTTCCCGGCGATTGCCGCGGTGGTGGTGGGGGGCACCCTGCTTTCCGGCGGCAAAGGCAGCTACTTCGGCACCATGTCCGGGGCGCTGGTGCTCACGCTGATCGACAGTTTGCTGACGGTGGCCCGCATGGATGAGGCCTACAAGCTCATCATCCTGGGCACCATTTTGCTGGTGCTGCTGTCCATTTATGGCCGCCAGAGCGCGATTCGCCAGTGACCCCGCCCGCACTGAACGCATAAACACTTTTTTTCAGGGAGTGATGGAATGCATAAAATAACCATGTTAGGCACAGGCTTGATCGGCATGTTTTACACCATGGTGCTGCACGGGCAGCGCAGCCGCGATCAGGTGCAGGTGGTCTATTCGCGCAGTGCCGACCGGGCGCAGCAGTTTGCTGCCACCTGGAATGTTCCCCGGTGGACGACGGACATGGCCGCCGCCATCCAGGACCCGGAGACGAGCGTGGTGGTGATCGGGCTGCCTAACAGCCTGCACGAAGAAGCGGTGACGCTGGCCGCACAGGCCGGTAAAGCCATCCTGTGTACCAAACCCCTGGGGCGCAACGCTGCCGAAGCCCGCCGAATGCTGGCGGCGGTGGAACAGGCCGGCGTGTTTCATGGCTATCTGGAAGACCTGGTGTACACCCCCAAGACGCTGAAAGCCATACAATCGGTGCGGAATGGGGCCCTGGGCAAGGTGCTGTGGGCCCGCTCGCGTGAAACCCACCCCGGCCCGCACAGCGACTGGTTCTGGAACAAAGACATCTCCGGCGGCGGGGCCATCATTGATATGGGCTGCCACTGCATCGAAATCAGCCGCAATTTCATCGGCAAAGAGGTAAAGCCGCTGGAAGTGATGTGCTGGGCGGATACGCAGGTACACCCCATCGAAGCGGAAGACAGCGCGGTGGGGCTGGTGCGCTATGCCAGCGGCGCGGTGGGGCAGTTTGAAGTGAGCTGGACGTTCCGCGGTGGCATGGATCTGCGCGATGAAGTCAGCGGCACCGAGGGCACCATCTGGCTGAATCACTGGCTGCGTACCGGCTATGAGATGTTCACCGCCGTGGGCGAAGGTGGCTATGTGGCCGAGAAGGCCGAAGGGCAAACCGGCTGGCTGTTCCCGGTGGGCGATGAAGTGGCGGCCCTGGGCTACACCGAAATGTTCACCGACATGCTGAATGCGCTGGATAAAGGCACGAAACCGATGGAAGATTTCTACGATGGCTATGTGGTGAATGCCATCATGGATGCCGCCTATCGCTCCATTGAATCGAAGCGGTGGGAGCCGGTGCTGCTGGAGGTGTGGCGCGGCGCAGAAGATGCCGATGCCGGCGTGAAACTGGCCGAGTATGACGCGCAGCACTTCCTCATCAAAGAGGAAAAAATGCCCGACGGGCGGACGAAAGTGATCCTGAAAGAAAAAGCCGGTGGTCGGATTGTGCAAAAAGTGCTGGAGGGTTAACCCATGAGCGATCAGGTGCGGGTCGGGATTATCGGCAGCGGCTTCATCGGCAACATTCACCACATGGGCCTCAGCCATGTGCCGGGCGCGGCGGTGGTGGCGGTGGCTTCCAAAACGCCGGGCAAAGCGGCACAGTTCGCCCGTGAACGCGGCATTCCGCACGCCTTTGAGGATTACCGCGACCTGCTGAAGCGCGATGACATCGACGCGGTGACGGTGGGCGTGCCCAATTACCTGCATGAAGAGGTGGTGACGGCGGCCGCGGCGGCCGGCAAGCATATCATGTGCGAAAAGCCTTTCGCCCGCACGCTCCAGGAAGGTGAGCGAATGCTGGCGGCGGTGAAAGCGGCCGGCGTGAAGCTGGTGTACGGCGAAATGCTGTGCTTCGCCCCCAAATACGTCCGCGCCAAACGCCTGGCGGATGAAGGGGCCCTGGGCACCGTCTTCCTGGTGAAGCAGAGCGAAGAACACAACGGCCCCCATTCGCCCTGGTTCTGGGATGTTAATTTATCCGGCGGCGGGGTGCTGCTGGATATGGGCTGCCATTCCATCGAATTCGCCCGCTGGATTTTGAATCGGCCGCGGGTGAAAAGCGTCTCGGCTACCATGGGCACCTTCGTGCATCAGCAGCGCACCAGGGGCGAAGATCACAGCATCTGCATCGTGGAATTTGAAAATGGGGCGCTGTCCATCAGCGAGAATAGCTGGGCCAAGACCGGCGGCATTGATGACCGCTGCGAAATTTACGGCACGAAAGGCAACACCCGCGCCAACCTCATTCACGGCAACGCCCTGGTAACGCACAGCGAAGTGGGCTATGGCTACGCCGTCGAAAAAGCCGACAGCACCACCGGCTGGACGTTCACCGGCTTTGAAGAAGAATGGAACTATGGCTTTCCGCAGGAGATGCAGCACTTCGTGAATGTGGTGCAGGGCAAAGAAGCGCCGATTGAAACCGGCGAAGACGGGCTGGAAGTGCTCAAAATTATCTACGCGGCCTATCAATCGGCGGGCGAAGGGCGGCGGATTGATTTCCCCTATACGCCGCCGGTGGTCGCCAAACCCATTGATCTGTGGTTGAACGCGCAGAAATAGCCGGACGCAGCGGGGGCAGGTATGGCAGGGTACTACGCCGGCGTGGACCTGGGCGGCACAAAAATCGCGGCCGGCATCCTGGATGCGGCGGCCGGCACCCTCATCGCGCAGGCGGTTATCCCCACCGAAGCGCAGCAGGGCCCGGACGCGGTGATGCAGCGCACGGCTGACCTGCTCCAGCGCCTGGCGCAGCAGGCCGGCGTGACGCTGGACGGGGCCGGGATGGGCGTGCCGGCCGTGGTGGATTATGAGCGCGGGCGCACGCTGCTGATGCCCAACCTGCCCGGCTGGTATGGCCTGCCGGTGGCTGCGCAGATGACGGCCCGGCTGAATGCGCCGGTGACGCTGCTGAACGATGCCCGCGCCTTTACCCTGGCCGAAGCCACCCTGCGCCGTCCTCAGGGGGCGCGGGTGGTGGCCTGCTTCACCGTGGGCACCGGCATCGGCGGCGGCCTGGCCATCGAGGGCCGGCTGCATATGGGGCTGGATGGCGCGGCCGGCGAATTTGGCCATCAAACCATCGTGCCGGATGGCCCCACCTGCGGCTGTGGCAATCGCGGCTGCCTGGAGATGCTGGCCAGCGGCACGGCCATCACCACCGCCGCCCTGCGGGCCATTGACGACGGCAGCGGGGTCAACATCCTGCGGGCCGCCGGGGGTGATAGGGCCGCCGTCAGCCCGGAGGTGGTGTTGCAGGCCGTGCTGGCCGGCGATACTGTGGCCGCCCGCCTGCTGTACCAGGCGGCCACGTACCTGGGCATCGGTGTCAGCAACGTGGTGACGCTGTTCGCGCCGGATTGTGTGGTCATCGGTGGCGGGGTGGCCCGCCTGGGCGACTGGCTGCTGAACCCGGTGCGCGAAGCCATGCTCAAACGCTGCACCTGCACGCAGGTTGACCGGGTGACGCTGACGCTGGCCGCCGCCGGCCCCGATGCCGGCGTGCTGGGCGCGGCGCTGTGGGCGGCGCAGCAACTGGCATAGACGAACATTCACATATCCCGGCGGCCGGGGTACGGTGCCGCAGGAAAGGCAGCTATGGCGATCAATCCACACCCGGCGCTGGCATATTTGGCGGCCGCCGCGGCCATCGTTGAAAAAATTCAGGCGACGCAAATGCCCGCGCTGCTGGCCGCCGCGCAGCTCTGCGCGAATTCGATTGCGGCCGGCGGGCTGGTGCATCTGTTTGGCACCGGCCATTCCCGTATTCCGGTGGAAGAAATGTTTCCCCGGCACGGCAGCTTCCCCGGCTTTCATCCCATCGTCGAACTGTCCATGACGCACCATACCCAGGTGGTGGGGGCCAATGGTCAGCGCCAGGCGATGTTCATCGAGCGTATGGAAGGCCTGGGCGAGATCATCCTGCGGAATTTCGTCTTTGGCCCGCACGACAGCTTTATGATCTTCTCCAACAGCGGCGTAAATGCCGTGGTGATGGATGTGGCCCTGGGGGTGAAACAGCGCGGAATGCCCATCATCGCGGTCGTTTCGGTCGATCACTGCACACAATCGGCCAGCAAACACAGTTCCGGGCAGCGCCTGATTGACGTGGCCGATGTGGTGCTGGACAACTGCACCCCTGCCGGCGATGCTATGGTGACGCTGGCGGATTTGCCGTACCCGGTGGGGCCGGGTTCCACCATTGGCTATACGGCGCTGGTGAATGCGCTGAAATGCCTGGTGGCGGACGAACTGACGCAGCGCGGCCAGCCCCCGCTGGTGCTCACCAGCAGCGTGCTCATCGGCGGGGACGCTTCCGCCGACTTGTTCGACCGCACCTATGACGATTACCGGGCCCGCGTGGCCCAGGTGTACGGCGGCCGTCCCGCGCCGAAACCGGAGGCGTAACCATGCAGCCGCTGCGCGTTAGCGGAGACGGGCGCTTTATCACCCTGGCGGATGGCTCGCCGTTCTTCTGGCTGGGTGATACGGCCTGGGAACTGTTCCACCGCTGCACCCTGGCCGATGCCCGCCACTATCTGGATGTGCGCCAGCGCCAGGGCTTCAACGTGGTCATGGCGGTCGCGCTGGCTGAGTTCGACGGGCTGCGCGTGCCGAACATGCAGGGCGATCTGCCTTTCACCGATGCTGATTTTACACAGCCCAACGCAGCCTATTTCGCCTTTGTCGATGACATCATCACTCTGGCGGCGCAGCGCGGGCTGTACGTGGCGCTGCTGCCCACCTGGGGCGATAAAGTCACCCGGCTGTGGGGCGCGGGCCCGGCCATCTTTGAGACACCGGAACGCGCCGCGGCCTATGGCGCGTGGATCGGGCGGCGTTTGGCGGGCCGGCCCAATGTCATCTGGATCATGGGCGGGGATCGCCCGCCGGTGTACGCCGATCAGAACCATAGCGCCATCTGGCGCAGCCTGGCCCTGGCCATCCGCCAGGCGGCCGGGCCCGATGTGCTGATGGGCTATCATCCGAAGGGCGGCGAAAGCTCCGCTGACCACCTGCATGAGGAAAGCTGGCTGTCATTTAATATGTGGCAGAGCGGTCACGTCCACCAGGACGCGCCCATCTGGGACATGATCGCGCAGGATTATGCCCGCCGGCCGGTGAAGCCGGTCATGGATGGCGAACCCAATTACGAAGATCATCCCATTGATCCCTTTTTACGCCGCTGGCAGCCACATTACGGCTACTATACCGATTATGATGTGCGCAAACAGGCGTACCGGGCCGTCTTCGCCGGGGCCTTCGGGCACACTTACGGGCATCACAGCGTCTGGAGCTTTTACCAGGCCGGGCGCGAGCCGGTGAATTTTCCGCTGGTGGACTGGCGTACCGCGCTGGAGCGCCCCGGCGCTTACCAGATGGGGCTGCTGCGGCATCTGCTGGCGGCACGGCCGTTTCAGCAGGCGCGGCCCCGGCAGGCGCTGCTGCTGAGCGCGGCCGGGGAAGGGGCCGCGCATGTGCGCGTGCTGTGCCACGACGCGGGCACCTTCGCCATGGTGTATGTCCCCGGTGCCGGGCAGACCATCGCCGTGGATACGCGCCCGCTGGCCGGGGACATGCTGGCCACCTGGTTCGACCCGCGCACGGCCGCCACGCAGCACATCGGCACGCTTGCGCCGGGGGTACACACCTTCACCACCCCCGGCACCGGGCTGGATCGGGTGCTGGTGCTGGATGCCGTGGGCCAGCCTTTCGCCGGCCAGGTCAGCCCGGCCCCGCACCCGTAAGCTGCTGCGACAGTTCCCAGGCGTTCAGGCGCTGCCCGGTGATGCCATCGGCAGCGCTTAATTGTGCCAGGTGGACGAAGGCCGGGGTCAGCCGTTCCGGGTCGATCCAGCGTTCTTTTAGCTCCGGCGGATAATTGGACGCGGACATGGGCGTGTTGATGGGTGCGCCGGGGGTGATGCTGTTCACGGCGATATTGAATGGCTCGCCTTCCAGGGCCAGCACCTTCATCAGCCCTTCCTGGCCGTGCTTGGCCGGGCAGTAGGCCACCTCTTTGAGGAAGCCCTTAATCCCCGATCCCGACGACAGATAGACGATGCTGCCGCCGCCTGCGTCGATCATGGGCTGCCACACGGCCTGGCTGAGGATAAAAGCCGCCTGGAGGATGATATTCACTTCCATTTGCCAGCCGGCCAGGTCAATTTCCAGCAGAGAGCGCTCGCGCAGCAGGGCGGCATTGTGCACCAGCACGCGGGGCGGGCCATACTGTGCCAGCCCCTGCGCGACCGCGGCCCCGGTGGCCGCCGCATCCGACAGATCGACCACCAGCGGCAGGCATTCTGCGCCCAGGGCCCGCACGGCTGCGGCCACCTGGTGCAGCCGCTGCGCCTGAACATCCAGCAACACCTGGCGCAGCCCGGCGCGGGCATAGGCCATAGCGATGGCATAGCCCAGCCCCTGCGCGGCTCCGGTGACAATGGCGCTGTGCCCGTTTAAAGGGTGCATGTGGCTCTCTCCTGCGGCACGTTAACGGCGCTCATGCAGTAATCCGGTGACAAAGGTACGAAAACGCGCCAGCCCTTCTTCAAATTCCGGCGAGCCTTTCGTCAGCGCCCCGCGGATGAAGCCTTCGCCCGCGCCGCCGCCAATCGTCCCCGGCTGGAACACCAGCCGCGCTTCTTCCCGCGCCCGCGCCACAAAAGCCGCGCTGCTCAGCCCGGTGGGACGAATATCGATGAAGATGTAGTAGGCTCCCTGCGGCTCGCTGTATGGCAGCGGAATGGCCTTCAGCGTGTCCATCCACAGATGCCGCCGCCGGTCATATTCGGCAAGCTGCGCTTGAAACCAGTCCCGCGGCTGGCTGAGGACGGCCAGCCCGCCATACTGCGCCACCACGCTGGCACAGATCATCATGGCGTGGTGGAAGGGCAGCAGCGCGTCAATCAGCGGGGCCGGGGCAGCGATGTAGCCCAGGCGCAGCCCGGTCATGGCGAAGCTCTTGGAGAAGCTGTTGAGCGTGATGGTGCGTTCCCGCATCCCCGGCAGCGAAGCCATGCTGATATGCCGGTGGCCGTCGAAGGTGTAGTATTCGTAAATCTCATCCGAGATGACGATGAGATTGCGCTCCTGCGCCAGCGCGGCGATGTCGCGCAGGGTGCGCTCTGGCAGCACGGTGCCGGTGGGGTTGTTGGGCGTGACCACGATCAGCGCCCGCGTGCGCGGCGTGATGGCCGCGGCCAGGTCGGCCACGTTGATGGTGAACTGGCTCTCCGGCGTGGTCGCCACCGGCACCAGCGTCGCCCCCAGGATGCTGGCATCGCGGGTGTATTCGTCGTAATGCGGCGAGGGCGTAATGGCCTCATCGCCGGGGTCCAGCAGCATCATCAGCGTGGCCATCAGCGCTTCCTGCGCCCCGGCCGTGACGACGATTTCCGTCGCCGGGTCATAGACGATGTTATTTTCCGTGCGCAGTTTTTCCGCGATGGCCGCCCGCAGTTCCGGGATGCCCGTCCACGCCGTGTATTGAATTTTGCCGGCGGCGAGGGCCTGCTGCATGGCTTCAAAGACGGCCGGCGGCGGCAAAAAATCCGGCGTGCCGCTGCCCAGGTTGATGAGGCCGGCGATGGGGACGGAGGTTTGCCGCCCCAGGGAACCGAGCAGCCCCCGCGCCCGCTGAGACAAATGGGCCTGATAATCCATCATCCTGCTCCATTCAGGGTGATCCAGCGGCGTTCCGCGGTGGACTGGCGGATGGCATCCATGGCGAGCTGCGTTTGCAGCCCATCGGCAAAGGTTGCGCCTTCGCGCAGGGGGCGCTGCTCGCGGATGGCGGCCAGCGTTTCCTGCATCAGCGCCACAAAGGACACATTCCAGATGCCTTTGCCGATGCCCGGCAGCGCGGCATTGGGGTCGCTTTCGCTCATATCGACGAAATCTTCACCGGCACGGGCCACCAGCAATTTTTCATCCGCATCGGCCAGCTTAATGGTGCCTTCGCTGCCGAAGATCATGGTATTGTTGCCCATATTGTGCCGGGCCACGCCGCTGAGGAAGACGGATACCAGCGCCCCGCTCTGCATTTCAGCGGTCAGGCTCACCTGGTCATCGGCGGTGGCCGTCCACGGGTCGCCGGTGGTTTTATCGCGCCGCTGCGGCACCATGGTGGCAATTTGCCCCACCAGGGCCCCAATATCGCCAAACCAGAAGCGGATGAGGTCAAGTTGATGTGAGCCATTGGCCCCCAGGCGGCCGCCGCCCATCTCCGCCAGCGACCACCAGTCGCCCGCCGGGCGCGAGGCCGGGTCGCCCCAGGCCGGGGTGATGTTGACCATGTTCACATGGCGCACCTGGCCGATGTAGCCTTCGGCGATGAGGCGGCGAATTTTGCGCCGGTTGGGGTTAAAACGCAGCTCATGCCCGATGATATGCACCCGCTTCAGCGCTGCGGCCCGTTCCAGCATCTGGCGGGCTTCATCGGCATTCATGGCCATGGGTTTTTCGCACAGCACATGCGCCCCGGCTTCCAGCGCCGCCAGCGCCATGGGCGCATGGTGAATGGTGGGCGTGGCAATGCCCACAAAATCGACCGGGTGTTTTTCCAGCATCACGCGCCAGTCATCATAGGCGTGGGGCACGCCAAAATCGCTGGCGGCGGCGCGGGCACTGTCCAGCCGGGCGCTGGAGACGGCCACAATCTCCACATCCTCAATCGTTTTCAGGGCCGGCAGATAGGCGGCCCGGGCAAAACTTGCGCCGATCACGGCAGCTTTCAGCGTCATAACAGACCTCTCTCTTGCAGCACTTCACCCACGGCCGCCAGGCCGTCCAGGTTCGCTTCGGAATAATTGCGCGAGATAAGAATGCCGTGGGCCCCGCCATCCAGCGCGGCGCGGGTGCCGGCCCGCACTTCCTCCGGCGTAATCGGCTTGCTGGTGCCCCCATCGCCCACGCCCACACCAATGCCGGGGTACACTTTGCAGCGCCCGCCCGTATCGGCGATCAGGTTTTGCGTCCATTGTTTCACATAATCCGCGTGGAAGCCGGCCATGGGGGCCCCGTCCCGCGGGGCAATGAAGGCATCCAGTTGCAGGATGCCGGCCAGCGCCTGGTAAGCCCCTTCCGGCGAAGCATCCGCCAGCACGCCTTTATGCCACACATCGGCAAAATTGGCGAAGCGGGCCCCCGCCGGCGTGTGATACAGCACCGGCTTCAGAAAATCCGCCACGGTGGCATAATCCGCCTGGTCATACTGCGCCTTCAGGTACGGGTTGTAGGTGTTAATCACCTGCCAGATGCCCAGCCCCACTTCATGTCGGGGGTCAGAAAATTTAATCATCCCGGCGATTTCGTGATACAGCGCCTGGTGTGCATCCAGCCACATTTTTTCCCACAGCAGCACTTCGGGGTAATGCAGCAGGTGCCGCAGCAGCATCACGAACACGCCATCGCGCGGGCGTGCGCCCCGGCGCACCTCGGCCAGGAAGGTATCAATCTTGCGATAGCCTTCGATGGCCCGTTCTACCGCAATGCCGCGGGCCCGCGCTTCGGCGACGAAGTAGTCATCAAAGCCGGTGGAGCTATCCGCCCGGAAAATATCCATCAGCGGGCTTTGCCGTTCAATGCCCCACAGCATCCCGGTCAGGTCATGGTTGCTGAACCAGTCATCAATGATGCTGCGCCACCAGGCGCGGTAGCCCGGGTTCAGCAGGGAGGGGCGGCTGGCCGTGCGCCCCCAATGATCTTTATCCAGAAACTGGTGAAAGCCCGGCTGCCAGATGTGCCGGATGGCGCTGCTGGAGGTTTCGCAGTAGTAGGTGTACACCTTCAGGCCGCGTTTTTGCGCCGCCGGGATCACCGCCGCCAGCGTGTCAAAGCCTTTGTACAGCGGGTCGGGGGCCATGAACTGGCTGTGCGTCGTGCCGGCATAATAGGCCGGGTCAGGCTGCCAGAACGCGCCGCCCTGCAAATGATCGTCCGCGGCCACGCCATGATCGGGGAAGCCATAGGCCGCCCGCCCGGCGTTACCCCGGCTCCACGACAGCGCCGAAATCAACAGCGCGTTGACCCCGGCGCGTTCCTGCAAAATGTCCAGGACGTTGTCCACGCCCTCGTCAATGAAGCTGATGGCACCGATTTGAATGCCAACCCAGGTTTTGCTCATGCGGTTTCGTCTTTCCGGTGAATGGATGACAGGGGGCCGGCCCCCGCCCGGCGGGGCGGGCGCTTAGCTGCGGCTGCCGCGCAGGCGCGGATCCAGAAAATCGCGCAGCCAGTCCCCCAGAATATTCAGCGACAGCACGGTGAGCATGATGGCGATGCCGGGGAAGACCGCCAGCCACCATTTGCCCGCCAGCAGTTGATCGCGGCTTTCCGCTAAAATTTTGCCCCAGGTGGGGATGTCTTCCGGCACGCCCAGGCCCAGATAAGACAGCGAAGCCTCCGCCAGGATGACGCTGGCCACATTAAAAGAAGCAATCACAATCAGCGGCGACATGATGTTGGGCAAAATCGCCCGCCAGATGATTTCGCGGCTGGTGGCCCCCATGCTGCGGGCGGCTTCGACATATTCTTTGGCGCGGATGGAGATGGTTTGCCCGCGGGCGATGCGGGCATACGTCACCCACTGGCCCACCCCCAGCACAATCACCAGGTTGCCAATGCCCGCCCCCAGCACCACCAGCACCATGATCGTGAGCAGGATGAAGTGGAAGGCCAGTTGAATATCCGCCACGCGCATGATGATGTCATCCACATAGCCGCCTAAGAAGCCGGCCACGATCCCCAGGGTGATGCCGAGCAGGCCGCCGATGGCCACCGCCGCAAAACCCACCAGCAGCGAAATCCGCGCCCCGTAAATCATACGTGATAGCAGATCGCGCCCCATGCCGTCTGTCCCCAGGGGATATTTCACCTGGCCTTCGGCATCCGTTTGCATGGGGGGCAGCAGGCGCTCCACCAGCGTTTGCCGGTTGGGGTCACGCGGGGCGATGGCCGGGCCAAAGACGGACAAAAAGGCCATGATGCCCAGGATGACCAGGCCCAGGATGGGCCAGCGGGCCTTCAGCAGGCTGCGCCAGGCCCGTCGCCATTCCGAAACCTGCGGGGCCAGCGCTTCTGCGTTCAGGCGGGTGATGCTTGCGTCTGCCATAGGGGCCCCCGTTTAGCTCAGGCGAATGCGCGGGTCAAGCTGCACGTAAATAATATCGACCAGTAAATTGAGCAGGATGAACATAAAGGAAAAGGTGACGACGGCCGCCTGCACCACCGGAATATCGCGCTGGGTGATGGCATTAAAGACCAGCCGCCCCACGCCGGGCCAGGAGAACACCGTTTCCGTGACCACCACGCCGCTGAGCAAAAAGCCGAATTCCAGCCCCAGCAGCGTGACCACCGGCAGCATGGCATTTTTCATGGCGTGCCGCACGATGATGTTGCGTTCCGTCAGCCCTTTGGAACGGGCGGTGGTGATATATTCCTGGTTCAGCACTTCCAGCATGGAGGAGCGCACCAGCCGGGCATTGCGCGACAGCGAAAACACCCCGATGGTGATGGAAGGCAGGATGAGATACGGGATGGCCTGCGGCAAATTTTGCAGGCCGCGGGCAAAATCGCCGCGCAGGAAGTATTCCAGCACCGGCTCATGCCCGGAGATGGGCAGCCAGCGCAGTTGCAGCCCCACGAACAGCATGAGCATGATGCCCAGCCAGAACCCCGGCATCGACTGGCCCATCATCGCCAGCAGCATGATGCCGCCATCCAGCGGGGTGCCGCGCCGGGTGGCGCACAAAATGCCCACCGGGATGGCCAGCAGGGTGGAGAACAGCATGGCGCAGATCGTCAGTTCCAGCGTGGCCGGCAGGCGTTCCATCACCATCTCCAGCGCCGGCTTGCGGGAGCGCAGCGACACCCCCAGGTCGCCCTGGAACATGCGCACCACAAAACTTAAATACTGCTCCGGCAGCGGTCGGTCAAACCCCAGGCGGGCGCGGGTGTCGATAATTTCCTGCTCGCTGGCGCGTTCGCTGACGTACAGATACGTGGGGTCGCCCGCCAGGTGCAGCGTGACGAACGCCAGCAGCGTTACCCCCAGAAGGACGATCACCGATTGTGCCAGACGACGTGCGATATATTTGCCCATGAACCTGTCCTGGGAAGGGCAGGGGTAGCCGCACCGTGCGGCCACCCCCGCCACCAAAGCTGTGATGACGATTACTGGCTGAGCGTGGCGGCTTTCACGATGAGTTTTTCATCGCGGCGCGGCTGCCAGTCGATGCGGTTGCTCACCCCGTAGAAATCCGGCTGGAAGTACAGCAGCAGCCAGGGCGGATCGTTGTAGAAGATTTCCAGCATCTGGTTAATCACTTCGCGTTCCGCTTCCGGTTCGCGGATGCCACCCAGGCTGTTCCACAGCGTGAACCATTCTTCATTCTGCCAGTTGGTGTAGTTGGTGCCGGCATCCGGGGCGCTCAGGTCGGCCATGTCGTACAGGGCGTTCCAGGTGCCACCGCCCGTCCCCAGGAAGAACAGCGGCCCCACCTGCTTCTGGCGCACCAGCGGCACATAGTCCGAGCTCCAGTCCCGAATATCGACCGTCGTCACCACACCCACATCGGTGAGGTACTGCGCGATGGCCTGCACCACATTGGCATCGTTCAGGTAGCGGCCGCGCGGGCCCATCAGCGTGATTTCAAAGCGCACGCCATTGGCATCGGCCGGGTAGCCCGCGGCATCCAGCAGTTCGCCGGCTCGCACCGGATCATACGGATAGGCCGTCAGGTTCGGGTTGTTGTTGGGCGGGTTCACCATGCTGGAGGCGCGTTCGCATTCCGTCCCCAGCAGCGTCACGCAGATGGTGGGCACGTCGATGGCATACTGGAGCGCCACGCGCACGTCACGGTTCTGGATGGCATCCCAGCCGGGGCTGTCAGCAAATTCTTCGCTGAACTGGAAGCCGACATACATACGGCGGGTGCCCTGCACGGCTTTCACCGTCGCGCCGCCGGAGGCATCAATGGCCGGAATCTGGTCGGCGGGCACATTGGCGATGATGTCCACATTCCCGGCGATCAGTTCGGCCACGCGGGTGGAGGCTTCCGGGATCACGCGCCAGTAAATGCGTTCGAAGTTGGCCGGGGTCAGGTTGAAGCCTTCCACCCGTTCGATCAGCACATAGTCATCCGGCACCCATTCCACAAAGCGATAGGGGCCGCTGCCCACCGGGTTCTGGGCGGCTTCTTCCAGGCTCTTGCCTTCGTAGGATTCACGGCAGTGAATGTACACTTCCGCCAGCAGCCCCAGACCAATGGACTGGTAGCGGCTGGTGATGATGGTGGCCACCAGGTCGCTATCGACGCGGGCATCCACATAGCCCACCGAGGGCATGACGAAACCCACGGTATTGCCGGTGAAGGCATTGGCGGGGTCGGCCGCACGCTGGAAGGTGTAGACCACATCATCCGCCGTCAGCGGTGCGCCGTCATGGCAGGTCAGCCCTTCATTGAGGGTGAACGACCATTCCGTACCATCTTCGGACACGGTGTAGCTCTGGGCCAGGTACGGGTTGATGGAACCATCTTCGGTAATTTCGTACAGCGTGCCGAACATATGCCCGAAGATATTGGCTTCCGCCCGCGAACCGACGACCGACGGTTCCAGACCACCGACATCCACGCTCTGGGCGATGACCAGGGTGGTGTCATCGGGAGACTGGGCGAGCGACGGGATGACCACGATCAACAGGGACATCACCGCACCCAGGAGAGCCAGACGAGATTTGTGCAACATGCTTGCTCCTTGTGGAAAACTAAAAAGAAAGCTGATAAAGGGTGAGCGTACTCTCTTAATGGTTATGCCATCCTCCCTTCTCCCAAACGATGGTAACAATTGCCAGGGTTTCAGGCGAAAACACTGGCAATGGCAACGCTGCGTCCTTCACGCGAGGACAGGATACACGCCTGCACCATGGCCAGCGATTGCAAATGATCGCGGGCGCTGCATTGAAGTGGCTGACCGTCGGCCACTGTATCCACAAAAGCTGCCAGCAAACCGCCCGTTTCGGTGATCCATTGTTCATGGGGCGGCAGGGCGACCGGGGTGAGCGCCGTTTCAAAGCGGCGGGCATAAGACAGGTCGCCAAACTGGTGGCGCTGGCTGATGACACCGTCGGTGCAATCTGTGCGCCATTCAAAATGCGGCTCTGACCAGCCGCTTTGCCAGGTGCCCTGGTAATTGACGATCATGCCGCTGTCAAAGGTGAACAGCGCGGCCACATTGGTATCGCTGGCGTACATGCTCCAGGGCGGGTTCCACGTGTGGCACATCACCGAGACCGGCTCCTGCCCGTAAACGAAGCGCAGCAGGTCGAAGTGATGGATGGACTGCTCCCACAGCATCGGCTGGTCCATCGTCAGCGGGTATTTGTTCAGGTCGGGGCGGTGGCCGTCCCGGTAGCGTTCATAGGTGAAGCGGGCGAAGGTGGCCCGGCCCACGGTTTCGTCGCGCAGGTGCTGCATTACGGCCTGCGTCACGCCCAGGTAGCGAAAATTCAGCCCGACCATGAGCGGGATACCGGCGGCTTCGGCGATGTCGGTCAGCCGCTGTGCCTCCGGCAGGCTCAGCGCCAGCGGTTTTTCCACCAGCACCGGGATACCGCGGGCGGCGGCCGCCTGCAACTGGCTTTCGCGGCCGATGGGCGGGTTGGCCAGCACCAGCGCATCCACTTCGGGCAGGTCGGCCAGCGCGTCCTCGGCAGAAGCGTAGCCGGGGAAGGGCCCATACTGGGCCTGAAGGCGCTCGCGGGCGGCCGGATTGGGATCGGCACAGGCGACGATGGTGCAGCGCGGCGAGCGTGTGAGCACTTCGGCATGGTGCCGGCCGCGCACACCGAGGCCGGCCAGGAGAACTTTTAAGGGTTTCATACGTATGTCTCCGCCTGCTGCCAGGCGATCACCTGCCGGATACCTTCATAAAAGGGTGTCCAGGCGCTAAAGCCAGTATCGGCGTGCAGCCGTTGATGCGACAGATAGCCCTGCCGGGGGAAATGGGTGCCATCATCCGGCATCACATCAATGTAAACGCCGGGCAGATGGGCGGCGATGGCCTGCGCCACCTGTAAATCGGTCAGGCATTCGTGGCTGGCCACGTTGTACAGCCCGTGCGGCAGCGTCTGCGCCCGCAGCAGCGCCACCAGCGCCGCGCCCACATCCGGCGCATACGTCCAGGCGCGGGCCCGCTGCGGATGCGACAGCACCATGCGCCCTTCCGTGAGCGCCTGCTGAATGAGCTGCTGCACCGGGCTGGTGCGCGGCCGCGATGGCCGGGCCATTTCACCGGGGCCATAAATGCTGCTCAGGCGCATCGTCAGCACATCGCGGCCATATTCGCTGCGACAGGTGTTCACCAGCGCTTCGGTGGCCGCTTTGGCCACGGCATACAGCCCCTGCGGCCGGGCGGGCTGGTCTTCGGCTACGGCCCCGCTGTGCGCGTGGTAAATGCCATCCGAACTGATGAAGACCGTCCGCCGCACGCCCTGCGCCTGTGCCCACGCCAGCAGCGCCGGCACAGCATCCATATTGGCGCGGAAATGGTCTTCCGGGCTGAGGCCCACTTCTGCCGGCGTGCCGGTGATGGCCGCGCCATGCACCAGCGCCTCCACCGCCAGCGGCGGCAGCGATCGCGCATCGTGCGCCAGGCAGGTAACGCGCCCCTGCCAGGCTGCCGGCACAGCGGCCGCAAAAGCCGTATCCACCGCTGTGACCGCAAAATTGTGCTGGATGAGAACATGAACCAGATGCTGACCGACGAAGCCCCCTGCGCCCGTCACCAGCACATGCCCGCGAGGTGTCATTTTGGGTCACTCTCACCGGGCTGTGTCCAGCCTTCCACGATCAAACCGGCGGCGGACTCTACATGTTCGCGCAGCAGGCGGGTGGCTTCGGCTTCGTCGTGGGCGGCGATGGCTTCCACCATGGGCAGGTGGTTGTAGGCAATCACGGTCAGGTCGCGGTTGCGCCGGTTGGTCAGCGCCATCACCTGGCGAATCCGCAGTGACACGCTGCGCCAGGTGGTGAGCAGCAAATGATGCTGGCTCAGTTCGATCAGGCCATCGTGAAACTGGCGATCAATTTCGTTCACCTGGCTCAGGTCGCCCTGCTGCGCGGCGGCCAGCATCGCCTCGAAGATGGCCCGCAGCCGGGCGGTATCGTCGGCGCTGCGCCGGGCAATGATGCGCTGCACGGCAAAAGTTTCCAGCACACTCCGCAGGCTGTACAGTTCTTCGATGTCCATGCGGTTCATGGAGCGAACCTGGGTGCCTTTGTAGGGGATGGTCTCCACCAGCCCTTCCTGGCTGAGGATTTGCAGCGCTTCACGCAGGGGGGCCCGGCTGATGCCCATCTGCTGGGCCAGTTCCATCTCCACCAGCGGCTGACCGGGACGCATGTCGCCGCTGACGATGGCATCGCGCAGAATATCCAGCACGCGCTCGCGCAGCGGTTTATTTTCGATGTGGTGGAGCTGAAGTGCCGGGGATTGGGTCATGTGCTTGACAGGCTTTTCCGCCAGACCTATAATTTCTGTCAACTGTCGACAATCGACGGCTAATGACGAAGATTATAAGTACCCTGCGGGCGCGTGTCAAGCAATTTAGCCAATTCTCACCGAACCCTTCCGGGAGTTTGTTCATGCCACTGGCAACCAACGAAGCGCAACTGGTCGAAATGGCGGTGATCGGCAGCATCAGCCAGCCGTCGCTGCGGTATCCGGGTTACACCCTGGATGATAAAGGGGTGGGCCGGGTGCTGCCGGGCATGTCCGGCGTGGTCTACAACGCCCGCGTGGGCGACCCGGCTTTTGGCTGGGCGGGCGATCATGTGGAGCCGGGCGCGTCCATCGCCAACAGCGATACCGCCGCCGATTTTGCGCTGCATTATTTGACCTGCATCGGCAACCGCGCCGTGGTGATGGGCGGGCTGGCCAAAGGCGCAGCGGGCATCGTCACCGGCGAACATGCCCGCCTGCTGGTGGATTTTGCCCCCGATGTGCATGAACTGCTGTGCGTGGGCGACCCCATCCAGATCATCACCTGCGGGCGCGGCCTGGTGCTGACGGACTTCCCGCAGATCGAATTGAAGAAATGCAGCCCGCAGCTCATCAACAGCCTGCCGCTGACGGTGGCCGGTGGCAAACTGCGCGTGCCGGTGACGATGGCCCTGCCGACGCGCATCATGGGGTCTGGCTCAGAATTGAACAGTGAATTTGTGGACCAGGATTTGATGTCCGGCGACCGGGCGCTGATGGCCGAACTGGGCATTGACCGGATGCGCCTGGGCGATCTGGTGGTCATCCCGGATGCCGATCACCGCTGGGGGCGCGGCTACCGCAAAGGGGCCGTCACCATCGGCCTGTGCATTCACGGCGATTCGGTCATGACCGGTCACGGCCCCGGCATCCTCGACCTGATGAGCACCGCTGATGACTGCATCGACTGGGTGATCGACCCGCGTGCCAATATTGCGAATTATCTCAACATCCGTGAGGTTTTATGAGCATCCGTACCAATGCCGATAAACTGGTGTGTGTGTCTGTCATGGGGCAAATTGCCTCGCCAGGGTTCCCCGGCCTGCCGGCGCTGCCCTACCAGCTCTCCTCCACCGGGCAGCCGTTTTTGCTGCCCACCTGGGGCGGTATCGTCTACAACGTGTCCGTGGGCGATTCGGCTTATGGCTGGCTGGCGGATTGTATTCACCCCGGCGTGAGCATCGCGCTGAAAGACGACACGGGCAATCGCGGGTTGAACATCCTGGCGTGCGTGGGCAATACCGCCATCGTCATGAGTGGCGATGCCCGCGGCGAGCGCGGCGTGGTGACGGGTAAATCCGGCCGTTTTTCGGAACACGTCATCATCCACTTCAGCAAAGCCGCCCGCGAGAAGATGGCCATCGGCGATAAAATCGTCGTCAAGGCGATGGGCGTGGGCATGGATCTGCTGGATCACCCTGGCATTAAGCTCAAAAGCTGCTCGCCGGAACTGCTGCACAGCCTGGAAGTGACCTCCGCGCCGAATGGCGCATTGAACGTGCCGGTGGTGGCGGTGGTGCCGCCGCACCTGCTGGGAGCCGGGGCCGGGCTGACCAGCGAAGGCGGCTCGCTGCACATCCAGAGCAATGACCGCGCCGCGCTGCGCGAATACGGGCTGGATACGCTGCGCCTGGGCGATGTTGTGGCGCTCCACGATTATGACAGTAGCTGGAATCATGGTTATTTGCGCGGCAGCATGGGCATTGGCGTGGTGGGCCAGGGCGACAGCCCGCGCTCCGGCTATGGTCCCGGCGTAACACTTATCATGACTGATGCCGCAGGTGGGATTAATCCGGTGGTTTCTGCCGGCGTGAATGTACAGGCACTCTTCGCTTTAGGAGCTTAAGCATGTCAGACGGACGCTACATCAAACACATGGCCTTTGCCGTGCGCGATGCCCACGCGGCGCTGAAGACGTATCAGGATTTGCTCGGCGTGGGCTTCGATGCCCAGGTGCACGATTACCCCAAATCGCGTAATCGCGTGGCGATTTTTTGGGTGGGGGACGTGGAATACCAGTTGTGCCAGTCGCTGGATGCCGGCGGGCGCTTTGATGCCTGGATTCATGAACGCGGCTATGAAGGCCTGCACCACATTTGCTACGCCGTGCCGGATATTGATGCCGCGCTGGCCGAAGCGCAGGCCAAAGGCGCAACGCTGAAAGAATGCAGCGCCTGCAAGGTGAAGGGCAGCCATCCGCACCCGGAAGGGTGGGTGGCCTTTCTGGATCAGGAAGCGGGCGGCATTGAACTGGAAATGATGCAGGTGTACACGCCGGAACAACTGGAAGAATACAAAGCATACAAAGGCATTTAGCCCATGAGCATTACGCTGGTGCGTGTTCCGGTGCCGGCCCTGGAAGATTTTACCTTCCGCGCCTTTGTGGCCATGGGCGTGCCGGAAGACGAAGCCCGTTACTGCACCCGCGGGCTGCTGCAAAGTGAACTGCGCTGCCTGCCGGGGCAGGGGCAGGGGGTGCGCCGCCTGCCCACCTATTATGAACGCCTCCGCAATGGCTATATTCAGCCTGGTGCGCCGTTTGAGATCATCAAAGAATCGCCCGCGCTGGCCCTGGTGGAAGCACACAATGGCCTGGGGTCGGTGGTGGCGCAAAAGGCCATGCTGCTGGCCATCGCCAAAGCGAAGCTCAGCGGCGTGGGCACGGTCATCGTCCGCCACAGCACCCATTTTGGCTCATCGGCCGTGCCGGCGCTGCTGGCCGTGGAACAGGGCTGCCTGGGCATTGCCATGACCAACGCCGGCCCGGAGATGGCCCCCTGGGGCGCGGCCTCCGGCGTGGTGGGCACCAACCCCTGGGGTATCGCGGCTCCCACCGGCGGCGCGTTCCCCGTGGTGCTGGATATTGCGCTGACGACGGCAGGCAAGGGCATGATGCTGTGGTATGAGCGCGAAGGCAAAAAAATGCCGCTGGACTGGGCCCTCACCCCCGACGGCCACGAAACCGATGACCCCACCGCCGCCATGAAAGGGGCGCTGCTCGGCATCGGCCAGTACAAGGGCTATGGCCTGGCCATGCTCACCGATGTGCTGACCGGAGTCCTGGGCGGTGGCGGCTTCGGGCTGATGCCCTATGCGAACCCCGCCCGGCAGGATGTCTCGCACACCATGATCGCCCTGGACATTGAATGGTTTATGCCGCTGGCGGAGTTTAAAGCCCGCATGGATCACTTCATCCGCGATATTAAAGCCGCCCGGCTGCGCCCCGGCTTTACGGAAATCCTCGTCCCCGGCGAAATTGACCATCGCCGTGAGCAGGCGTATCGCCAGCACGGGGCCCGGCTGGATGCGGTCGTGTTCGATCAACTGGCCAGCCTGGCCCAAACCCTGAAGATTGACTTTCCCTTCTCACGTGAGGTGGTCGCCGAATGAACACACCGCAAACCCTGTCCCGGCCGCTGGCAGCGCGGGTGGCCGACCTGCCCGCCGCACCGGTGTTTACAGACAGCGCGAGCCTGTCGGTGCCGCCGGCCGTGCAGCAGCGGGCCGCCGCCGCCATGCAGGCCGGCCACACCCACTACACCGATCGGCCGGGCATTTTGCCGCTGCGGACGCAGGTGGTGGAGCGCCTGGGCCGGCAGACCGGCATCGAACTGAGCGCCGATGAAGTGACCATCACCTGCGGCGCGACCGAAGCCCGCTTTGTAACGCTGAAACAGCTTGTCCCGCCGGGCGCGGCCGTACTGTGCGCCGGTGATGGCGCAGCCCTGGCCGCCGCCGCCCGCCTGCTGGGCGTGGTGCTGACGCAGGACGTGGCCCAGCCGGCCCCTCTGGTTTACCTCACCCCCGCCGATGATCCGGCGGCACGGGCGGCCGTGCTGGCCGCGGCGGCAACGGCCGGCGCGTGGATCGTGTGGGATCTGAGCGCCGGGCCGGATGATGATACCTTCCACCCGGCGCAAAACCCGGCCCTGGCCGCCCGCGTGATTACCATCGGCAGCCTGTCCCGCGTGCTGCCCGGCTGGCGCATCGGCTGGCTGGCCGGCTCGCAGGCGGCGAATAAGCTGCGGGCCTTTAAACAGAGCATGACCATTTGCAGCACCAGCGTGGCCCAGTGGGCGGCGCTTGGGCTGGAGGATGCCGAATGACGCTCACCAACCCCAACATCCCGGAGGCGGTGCGGGCGGTGGCCGCCAATGGCACGCAGCTCCGCTACGCCCTCATGGAACTCTCCGGCCAGTTCAAAGATGCCATCGCCCTGGGGCGCGGCGACCCGGATTTGGACACGCCGCCGCACATCATCGACGCGGTAAACCGCGCCATCCGCGACGGCCACAGCGGCCCCGGCCCGGTCGCCGGGCTGCCGGAACTGCGCGAAGCCATCGCGGCTAAACTGCGCCGGGACAATGGCCTGCCGGTCGCGGCCGAAAATGTCATCGTCACCACCGGCGGCCAGGAAGGCCTGTTCCTGATGATGCAGGTGCTGCTGAACCCCGGCGATGAAGTGCTGGTGCCCGACCCGCGCTATACCTCTTATGATGAAGCCATTGAGAGCGCCGGCGGTAAAATCGTCCTCATCCCCACCGATCATGAGGATGCCTTCAACCTGCGCCCGGAAGCAGTCGCCGCGGCCATCACCCCGCGCACCCGCGCCCTTTTGCTCATCACGCCCTCCAACCCCACCGGCGGCATCGTCAC
>JALOOI010000043.1 GCA_025454495.1 Anaerolineae bacterium | reverse complement strand
CTGTTCCCCGGCGCGGGGATCGCGCTGCTGCTGGCGGTGGTGCTGTTCCTGGTGGCGCTGCTGTGGGGGATGGCCGTGGGCCGCCGGGGCCGCTGGATCGCCGGGGGGCTGAGCGCGGTGCTGCTGCTGACGGTGGCCGGTTTTTTCAATGGCTGGCAGCCGCCCCGCCGCTTATTCCAGACCCCGGTGCCGTACCTGCACCTGACGGCCGCCCAGGTGCAGGCTGACCGGGCCCGTGGCGCGGACGAACAGGCGCGGCGCAGCGCCTTCATCGACGTTGCCGGCTGGATTCGCGCCAGCACCCCGCCGGACAGCCTGTTTCATTTTATCGGCAAACAGAATGAATTTTTCCGGTATATGACGCGCCGCAGCCTGCTCTATTCGTGGATGGATGCGCTGGTGGGGGTGTTGAACCCGGCCACCGTCGCCGATAACAGCCGGCTGGTGCTGGCCATGCAGTCCATTGATCTCTATGGCAGCAGTAAGATACTGGAGGTGCTGGACGACTACGGGGTGGATTATCTGCTGGCCGGCCCCATCGAGCCGCCCATTCAGCCGGTGGCGGTGGGGGACAGGCTGTTGAGCACGAGTGTGCTGTATCGCAACAGCCATTACACGGTGTATGATTTCCAGGCGCAGCCCCTGGCGGATGTGCCGCCCGTCTTTGAATTTGGCGCGGCCTGGCATCTGGTGCACCAGGATTTGTGGGACGGGCCGCCGGTGTACGGGGTGTGCAGCCCCATCAATGTTTACACCGTGTGGCAGCCGCTGCCCGGCAGCCTGGCAGCGGCCGGTGACATCGAATATTATCTGTCGGTCATCCTGCAAAATGAGTCCGGCACCCTCATCAAGGTGGAGCAGTTGCTGGCCCGCCATACACCGGCCGCCCCGCCGGTGCCGGTGAACCATAACACCCGCTTTGAAGTGCCGTGTACGGCCGCACCGGGTGATTATCAGGTGGTGCTGGCACTGGCCGCCTGGGACACGCAAACGCAGACCGCACAGCCCCTGACGGTGCCGGGTCTGGGGGATTATGTCTATTTACGCACGATCACCATCGGCACGCCCGGCGCGGGCACGGTGCAGCGGTGATCTTCGAGGTTGATGAAGGACAGGACTAATGGCTGTTATGCCGGCTTCGAACGCTGTTTTGCAGGCGCTGAGCGCATTTGTGCCGCTGCTGCGCTGCCCCGTTTCCGGGGAGGCGCTGCATCTGGAAGGCGCGGAACTGGTCAGCGCCGGCGGGCAGCACCGCTATCCCGTCAGTCCGGCCGGCATCCCGCTGTTCGCCGGCGACTACTGCTCCCCGGAAGCGCTCATCCAGCAGCAGCATTATGATAAGGTTGTCACCGGCTATGTGGCCAACCTCACTTACCCGCACACTCAGGCGTACATGCAGTATCTGGATGAAGCGCTGCGCGGGCATGTGGCGGCGGCCGCGCGGGGCACGGTGATCGAAGTCTGCTGCGGGCATGGCGAAGCCTTCCTGCTTTTCGGCGAGAGCATTCAGCAGGGTATTGGCGTGGATATTTCCGGGGCGATGCTGGAGCAGGCGCGGCAGGCGCTGCCGGCGGCTAAATTCGCTTTCTTGCAGGGCGATGCGACCTGCCTGCCGGTGCAGGCTGGCGCGTTTGATACCGTGATCATGCTCGGTGGTATTCATCATGTCAACAATCGCGCCGCGCTCTTCAGCGAAATTTACCGCATTCTGAAGCCGGCAGGTCGCTTTTACTGGCGCGAGCCAGTCAGTGATTTATTCCTGTGGCGCTGGCTGCGGGCGGTGGTCTATCGCCTGTCGCCCGCCCTGGATGCCGATACCGAAGCACCGCTGCACTACCGGCCCACCCGCCAGCAACTGCTGCACGCCGGCTTTGACCTGACGCTGTGGCAAACCTACGGCCTCATCGGCTTTATGCTGTTCATGAACAGTGATGTGCTGTTCTTTAACCGGCTGTTCCGCTTCATCCCCGGTATTCAGGCGCTGGTACGCCTCTCGGCCCGCCTGGATGATGCCCTGCTGCGGCTGCCGGGCCTGTCGCGCTATGGCTTACAGGTGATTGGCTGTGCCGTGAAGCGGCCGCCGGAGGCACGCTGATGTGTGGCATTTGTGGCATTGCCAGCTTTGACCAGGCACCGGTGGACGCGCAGGCTCTGGAACGCATGACGCGCTCGCTGGCGCATCGCGGGCCGGATGACCAGGGCCTCTACTGCGATCCATCGGTGGGGCTGGGGTCGCGCCGGCTGTCCATCATTGATCTGGCGGGCGGGCACCAGCCCATCGCCAGTGAGGATGAGACGCTGTGGATCGCCTTCAACGGTGAAATTTACAACTACCGCGAACTGCGCCGGCACCTCATCGTCATGGGGCATCACTTTCGCACCAGCAGCGATACCGAAGTGATCCTGCATTTATACGAAGAATACGGCACGCAGTGCGTGGCCCATTTAAACGGCATGTTTGCCTTCGCCATCTGGGACAAGGCCGCCCGGCGGCTGTTCATCGCCCGTGACCGCATGGGCATTAAGCCGCTGTACTATATGCAGCACGAGGGCCGGCTGCTGTTTGGCTCGGAGCTGAAAGCGATCCTGGCATACCCCGGTGTGCCGCGCCGTATTGATCTGGTGGCGCTGAATGAATACCTTTCGTATGAATATGTGCCCACGCCGCGCACCATCCTGCGTGATATTCACCGCCTGCCCCCCGGCCACTGGCTGCTGTATGGCCCCGGGGAAGGGCTGCGGCTGGAGCCGTACTGGGATTTGCGCCTGGAACGCAGCGAATGGCAGCCGCCCGTTGACTGGCGCGATTATCAGGCCCAGCTTGATGCCGCGCTGCATCAGGCGGTGGCCGCCGAAATGGTCAGCGATGTGCCGGTGGGCGTGCTGCTCAGCGGCGGGCTGGATAGCAGCACCGTCGCGGCCGGCATGGTGCGGGCGGCCGGCGGCAGCCCGGTCGATAGCTTTTCCATCGCCTTTGAGGATGCTTCCTTCGACGAATCCGGTTATGCCCGCCAGGTCGCGCAGCACCTGGGCACACGCCACCATGAATTGAAGCTGACCGGCAAAACGGCCGCCGAACTGACCGCCGGCATCACCGACTTTCTGGATGAACCCTTCGCCGATTCGTCGCTCATCCCCACTTACCTGCTGTCCAAATTTGCCCGCGAGCATGTTAAAGTGGTGCTGGGGGGCGATGGCGGCGATGAGATGTTCGCCGGCTATCCCACCTTCACCGCGCACCGCCTCATCCAGATGTATGAGCGCGTGGTACCGCGCTTTGCCCGGTCGCAGATCATCCCGCGGGTGATTCAGCATTTGCCGGTTTCTTTCAATAACATCAGTTTCGATTTTAAAGTGCGCCGCTTTTTATCCGGCCGCGGCGTGCCGCTTCAGGCGCGGCATCATCGCTGGCTGGGGGCCTTCGTGGATGAACAAAAAGCCGAACTGCTCCAGGACTGGATCAAGCCGGTGCTGCCGGATACCTACAGTGTGTCCTACGCCCACGCGCAGCGCTGCGATGCCCATCAACCGCTGAATCAACTGCTGTACAATGATGTTAAAACCTATCTGGAAGGCGATATTCTGTACAAGGTGGATCGCAGCAGCATGGCGGCCTCGCTGGAAGTGCGCGTGCCGCTGCTGAACCCGCTGGTGGTAGACCTGGCGATGCGGCTGCCGTTTTCGCTGAAGCTGAAGGGCTTCACCGGCAAATACCTGCTGAAGAAGACCATGGCCCGCTACCTGCCGCGGGAGATCATCCAGCGCCCCAAAAAGGGCTTCAACATGCCGGTCGCCCGCTGGTTCCATGACGATTTGCGCCCGCTGCTGCTGGATATGCTCGCCGGGGAACGCCTGCGGCGGCAGGGCTTTTTTGAAGCTGCTTTTGTGCAGCGCCTGCTGGACGATCATCTCAGCCACCGGCGCGATCAGCGCAAAGAATTGTGGACGCTGCTCATCTTCCAGCTCTGGTACGATCAATATGTGTCCGCCTGAACGGCGGCGGTGGTGACGAGGTATGGACAAAGCGCTCTACGACCAGATTAACGCCATTGAAGACCGCCACTGGTGGTATATTGGCCGGCGCAAAATTATCTTTGACCAGGTGCTGCGGCTGTTGCAGCGCTACGAAGCGCCGCGCATCCTGGATATTGGCTGCGGCACCGGCTACAACCTGGCTTATTTGCAGCAGCACGGCTATACCGATGCCGTGGGGCTGGATCTCACCTTCAACGCGCTGCAATACTGCCGTCAGCGGCAGTTGCCGCAGCTCATCTGTGGCGATGCCGCCCGGCCACCGCTGGCCCCGCGCAGCTTTGATGTTATCCTGGCGCTGGACCTGGTGGAGCATGTGGAGGACGATACGGGAATGCTGCGCCACCTGGCCGGGCTGCTGAAGCCGGGCGGCCGGCTGGTGATCTTCACGCCGGCCTTTCAATTTTTGTGGGGGCTTCAGGATGAAGTGAGCCACCATTTTCGCCGCTACACCGCCGGCGAACTGCGCCACAAAATCAGCACCGCCGGGCTGGCGCTGGAACGCCTGACCTACAGCAACACGCTGCTGTTCCCGGCCATCGCCGCGGCCCGCCTGCTCATCCGCCTGCGCGGGGGCGAAAAACACACCGTCAGCGAAAATGATCTGCATCCCGCCTGGTCCAATGGCCTGCTGACGGCGATTTTCTGCGCGGAGCAGCCGCTGCTGCGGGTGCTGAATTTCCCGGTGGGGGTGTCGCTGCTGGCCATCGCCCGCCGCCCGGATTGAACGTTCCGCCGGGGGCAGTTGCGCCCTGCACAACCGACCAGAATTTGTTACACTGGCACGCGGGTTACACCACCGGACGTACCAACCTGTGATAAGATAGAGCATCCTGTCCGGGTGAGGGCGATGGGGAACAGCGCCGATGGCACAGCACCGCGTCCAGCACACATTTGAACGAATGAGCCTGCGCCCGCAGAACCAGGTGGCTGCTCTGGGCATCCTGGGGGTGATGATTATGCTCATCTTCAGCGGCATTTACCTGTCGCAGGTGGCTTCTTTCGCCACCACCAATCGCCAGATTGAAGAAGCGATTGCCGAGCGTGACCGGCTGGAGCGCACCAACGAGCAGTTGCGGGCGCAAATCGCCGAACTGGAGACGATACCCCGGCTGCTGGCGCGGGCCGAAGCCCTGGGCTTTCGCGCGGCTACCTCGTCCGATATTGAATTTATCGTGGTGGATGGTTACAACCCGGATCGCGCGCGGACGGTGGTGCCCATCAGCCTGGAAGCGGATACCGCGCCGGTGGCCCAGTACGATGAAACCTTCAGCGGCTGGGTGCAGCAGCAGTGGGATGCGCTGCGCCGCCAGTTTGATGGCTTTGGAGGCAGTTAACGATGGCGACACTCACCGGTGGTTCGGCCAATGTCCAGCAGGAGATGATTAATCGTCGCCTGCCGTTTTTGATGCTGGTGCTGGTGGTGGTGGCCCTGGGCCTGCTCATCCAGATTTCGCGCTACCAGTGGCTGCCGCCCAATGTGGAGCGCGAATTGCAACTGCGCGGCAGCCAGAATACCAGTTCGGTGCGCCGTTTGCCCGCCGAGCGCGGCATCATCTATGACCAGGGCGGGCAGCCGCTGGCGGTGAATACGCTGCAATACGAAATCGGGGCCAGCCCTAACCTGATTACCGCCAACCGCAAGCGCGAAGTGGCCGCGGCGCTGGCCGTCATCCTGGGGCGCGACGAATTCCAGATTTACCAGCAGTTGACCAGCGCCACCCCCTGGCAGCAGATCGCCCGGCCGGTGACGGCCGATGTGGGCCAGCAGATCGCCGATGAAGATATTTTCGGCGTGGTCATTAACCCGCTGTCCAAACGTTTTTACCCCCAGGGCACGCTGGCGGCCCAGCTCATTGGCTTTGTCATCGAAGATAACGATAACACCCGCGGCGCGATGGGCGTGGAAGGCTATTACAACGATCAACTGGCGGGCCGGGTGATTGACCAGCAGGTGAGCAATATTCCTTTCCAGCTTCCCACCCGCAGCGATGGCGGCCAGCGCGGCATGAACCTGGTGCTGACGATTGACCGCGATGTGCAGTTCTGGACGGAATATGAACTGAATCGCGCCATCCAGAGCACGAATGCCACCGGCGGCACCATCATCGTGATGAACCCGCGCAACGGCGATATTCTGGGCATGGCCAGTTACCCCACCTTTGACCCCAACAATTTTCAACAGGTGGACGACCCGGCCCTGCTGACCAACCCGGCTATCGCGGCGGCTTATGAACCGGGTTCCGTCTTTAAAATTGTGACGGTGGCCGCCGCGCTGAACAGCAGCACCATTACGCCCCAGTGGACGTATAACGACCAGGGTGTGATTACCGTGGGCGGCGTGGATGTGCGTAACTGGGATCGTAATGCGTATGGCGTGGTGGATGCCACCACCGCCCTGTCCAGATCGCTGAATGTGGGCATGGCCACCATGGCCCTGGAGATGGGGCCGGATCGTTTTTACAGCGGGCTGCGGGCTTTCGGCATTGGCCAGCGTACCGGGGTGGATTTGCCGGGCGAAGAAGGCGGTATTCTGAAAACCCCCGGCGACCCGGACTGGAGCGAAGGCGACCTGGCGACCAACAGTTTTGGCCAGGGCGTGTCCGTGACCCCGCTGCAAATGATTACGGCGGTGGCGGCCATCGCCAATGACGGGCTGATGATGCAGCCGCGCCTGGTGAAACAGATCGTGGATGGCGAGACCATCACCAACGCGCAGCTTTTGCCGGCCGGCCGGGCCGTTTCGGCCGAAACAGCCGAAATCGTCACCGGCATGATGATCCGCGCCGTGACGGATGAAGGCGGCGGCGTGCCGCTGGCGCAAATTCCCGGTTTCGTCATCGCCGGCAAAACGGGCACCGCGCAAATTCCTTTCGCCGCCGGTTATGAACCGAATGTGTCCATTGCGTCGTTTGTGGGCTTTTTGCCCGCCGATGATCCACAGTTGATTATCCTGGTCAAGCTGGATCGCCCGTCCGGCTACTGGGGCAGTGTGGTGGCCGCGCCGGTGTTTAAGCAACTGGCGGAGCGCCTGGTGATGCTGCTGGGCATCCCCACCGATGACGTGCGCCGCCAGCTTGAAGCCGGGGGCGGGGTGGTGCGGTAGCGTATGGTGCAGGGATGAATGATGAGGCGGGGATGGGCACACAATTACCGTTAGCGCTCACAGTGGGCGGGGTGACCTTTTTACTGGGCGTGATCTGGGGCAGCCCGTTTGTGGAAATTCTGCGCCGCCTCAAGATCGGCAAGCAGGTACGCCGCGAACTGCTCGACCAGCACAGCACCAAAATCGGTACGCCCACCATGGGCGGCATTATGATTATCGTCCCGGCGGTGATTATCATGCTGGCGCTCAACATCGCCCGCATTGTGCAAACCGGCACCGGCGCAAGCATCTTCCTGCCGTTGATGGTGCTGGTCAGTTTTGCGCTGCTGGGCCTGCTGGACGACTGGGAAGGCATTCGCGCGTCACGCGGGCTGTTGGGCGAGGGCATTTCGGCGCGGCTCAAGATCAGCCTGCAATTTGTGCTGGCGCTGGCGGCGGCGCTGGTGATGGCCTTTTATGAAGGCGGCTTCGCCTTCGCCAATCAAATGCAGCTCCCGCTGCTGTCGGCGGCCATTCCGCTGTCGCCGATTGTGTATGTGGGCATCACCACCTTCATCATCGTGGGCATGTCCAACGCGGTGAATTTTACCGATGGCCTGGATGGCCTGGCGGGCATCATCACGGCCAGCGCTTTCGCCGCCTACGGGGTGATTGCTTTTTTGCAGGGGCAAATTTTTCTGGTGCAGTTGTGTTTTATCCTGGTGGGGGCGTGCTTCGCCTTTTTGTGGTACAACGCGCACCCGGCCCAGTTGTTTATGGGCGATACGGGGTCGCTGGCCCTGGGGGCGACCCTGGGCGTGGTGGCCGTGATGACCGGCGAATGGCTGCTGCTGCCCATCATCGCCATTGTGCCGGTGGTGGAAACGCTGAGCGTCATTCTTCAGGTGGCTTCGGCCAAATTCAGCCGCCGCTACCTGGGCGAGGATATTCGCCTGTTTAAGCGTGCGCCGCTGCACCACCATTTTGAAAAATCTGGCTGGAGCGAAACGCAGGTGGTGCAGCGCTTCTGGCTGGTGGGGCTGCTGAGCGCCATGGTGGGCGTGGCCCTGGCGCTGCTGTAAGCCGCGCTACTCCTTAATCATTGGGCGCACCCGCTGCGCCGCCTGCACACAACGACGATGATACAACTATGATTATGCTCAACAACAAACAGGTGGTGGTGATCGGTTTTGGCCGGCAGGGGCAGGCGCTGGCCCGCTGGCTGCCCGGCCAGGGCGCGAAGGTCATCATTACGGATAAACGCAGCCGGGCGGAACTGGGCATCAACCCGGCGGATTACCCCGGCGTAAAATTCGTCCTGGGCGATCATCCGGTGAGCCTGCTGAACGATGCCGACCTGCTGTGTGTTTCCGGCGGGGTGCCGCTGCAACTGCCGCTGGTGCAACTGGCGCTGGCGAAGCGCCTGCCCGTCACCAATGACGCGCAGCTTTTTTTGGAGCGCTGCCCCGCGCCGGTCATCGGCATCACCGGCAGCGCCGGCAAGACCACCACCACCACGCTCACCGGGGCCATGCTGCGGGCCGGCGGCTACACCACCTGGGTGGGCGGCAATACCGGCGATGTGCTGCTGGATGTGCTGCCACAGATCAAAGCCGAAGATGCGGTGGTGATGGAACTTTCCAGCTTTCAACTGGAGCTGATGACCGCCAGCCCGCAGGTGGGCGGCGTGCTGAACATCACCCCCAACCACATCGACCGGCATGGCACCATGGCGGCCTATATCGCGGCCAAAGCCAACATCATCCGTTACCAGACGGCCAGCGATATTGCCGTGCTGTGCGAGGACGACGCGGCCAGCCGCAGCCTGGAGCCGCTGGTGATGGGCGAACTGGTGTGGTTCAGCGCCCGCACGCTGGTGGCCAGCGGGGCTTTTCTGGCCGGCGACCGGGTGGTGCTGGGGGGCGCGGCCAGTTACGATCATGTGCCGCATATTCTGCTGGAAAAAGCGGCCATCCCGCTGCGGGGCGACCATAATGTGCTGAATGTGCTGGCCGCCTGCGCCCTGGCCGGCAGCCTGGGGCTGGCCACGGACCGGCCTGGCATCCTGCCGGAGGTGCTGGCCGACACCATCCGGCATTTTAAGCCGGTGGCCCACCGCCTGGAACAGGTGCGCGTGGTGAACGGCGTGCAGTACATCAACGACAGCATCGCCACCGCGCCCGAACGCCTGATGGCGGCGCTGCGTTCTTTCAGTGAGCCGCTGGTGGTGCTCATTGGCGGGGCGGATAAAGACCTGCCGTGGGATGAAGCCGCCGCGCTGGCGCTGCAAAAGGCCCGCCATATCATTGTGTTTGGCAAAGATGGCGAGAAACAGGTGAGCAGCAAGGTGCTGCCGCTGCTGCGCCTGCGCGGGGCCCGGGAGGATGTCCTGAGCCGCGTGCCCACGCTGGCGGAAGCCGTGCAGCGGGCGGCGGCCGTGGCGCAGCCGGGGGATGTGGTGCTGCTTTCGCCCGGCGGCACCAGTTACGATGCCTACCCGGATTTTGCCGCCCGCGGTGAACACTTTCGCCAGCTTGTATCACAGCTATAATGAAGCTGTACGCGCTGCGGCACTGACCGGCGGCGCACAGGTCATAGAACGGCCGCCACCATCAGCGAGGATGTTATGACCGATCAATCTGTATATGGGGATACCGCCAGCCGCCCGCGGGCCCGCGCCGTCGTGCGCGAAATCACCCCGCCGGCCGAAGTGCGCCGCGTGCCCGAAGCGCGGGTGAATTTTTTGGCCACGCTGGACAAGCCGCTGCTGCTGATCGTCACCATTCTGGTGGCCATTGGCGCGGGCATGGTTTACAGCACCACCTTTGACTGGAGCTACCAGACGCGCGGCTCCAATACCGCTTTCTTTGTGGAGCAGCACCTGGTCAATGTGGCCGTGGCGGTGGCGGCGCTGGTGTTTTTCGCCATCATTGATTATCGCTTCTGGAAGCGCTTCGCGGTGCTGCTGCTCATCGGCTGTATTGCGGCGCTGGTGGCGGTGTGGATTTTCGGTGATGACACCTTCGGGGCGCGGCGCTCGCTCATCGCCGGGCGCTTTCAGCCGGGGGAACTGGCAGAATTTACCATCGTGGTGTATATGGCGGCCTGGCTCGGCTCGCGCAGTGCCCGCCCGCACAGCATCGCCTTCGGGTTAATTCCGTTCGGGCTGGTGGTGGGCATCATCACCGGGCTGCTGGCGCTCCAGCCGGATTTAAGCACGGCCATCATTGTGGGGGCCACCGGCCTGGTGATGTATTTCCTGGCGGGGGCCCGCATCCTGCATCTGGCGACGGTGCTCATTGCCGGGGCGATCTTCGGCTTTGTCTTCGTGGAAACCCAGCCCTATGCCCAGGAGCGCATCACCTCCTACGTGGACAGCCTCACCGACCCCACCCGCGCCAGCTACCACACGCAGCAGGCCATCATCGCTTTTGTGAAGGGCGGCTGGCTGGGCCGCGGCCTGGGCCAGAGCGAACAGAAATTTGGCTTTTTGCCCGCGCCCCATACCGATAGCATCTTTGCCGTCATCGGTGAAGAACTGGGGGTGGTGGGCGCGTCGGTGGTGGTGATGCTGTTCGTGGCTTTTGTGGTGCGCGGCTTTCAGATCGCCCGGCGGGCAGTAGACCCGTTTGGGTCGCTGCTGACGATTGGGTTTACCATGTGGGTGGCGGTGCAATCGATGCTGAATATCGCCGTGATGACGGCGGTGGTGCCGGCTTCCGGGCTGCCGCTGCCTTTCATCAGTTACGGCGGCTCATCGCTGCTGATGTTGATGACCGGGGTTGGATTAATGTTGAGCGTGAGCCGGGTGGCCGCGCTGCGGCAGTCACTGCCGGGTCGGAGTAAACATGGCGCGACTTATGATTGGAGCCGGGGGAACGGGCGGGCACGTGTATCCCGCCCTGAGCGTCGCCGGGGTGCTGCACAGCCAGAAGACGCATAGCCTGGTCTTCGTGGGCACGCGCGGCGGCGGCGGTTTTGAGCGCCGCCTGGTGGCCGAAGCGGGCATTCCCTTTGCCGTCGTCGCGGAAGTGTTCGCCGGGCCGGTGGTGGGGGTGGGGCTGCCCCGCGCGGCCTTCAGCCTGCTGCTGATGCTGGCCGGCACCGTGCAGGCGCTGCTGCTGGTGTGGCGGCAGCGGCCGCAGTGTGTGCTGCTCACCGGCGGCTGGGCCAATGTGCCGCTGGCGCTGGCGGCCTGGCTGCTGCGCGTGCCCATGCTGGTCTACCTGCCGGATATTGAGCCAGGGCGCACCATCCAGCTTCTGAGCAAAATAGCCCGCCAGGTAGCCATCACCGTGCCGGATGCCGCGCAGTATTTTCGCCCCGGCCAGACCGTTGTCACCGGCTACCCGCTGCGCGAGAGCGTGCGGGCCGCCACCCGTGAGCAGGGCCGGCAGACTTTTGGGCTGGCGGCGGACAAAACGACGCTGCTGGTGTTTGGCGGCAGCCGGGGCGCTCGCAGCCTGAACCAGGCGCTGCTGGCCATTCTGCCGCAATTGCTGGCAGCAGACTTACAGATTTTGCACATTAGCGGTACACTGGACGCAGACAGCGTGCAGGCGGCGCGGGCGGCGTTGCACCACCCGCCGGACTACCACACGTATGATTATCTGGAGCAGACGATGGGACAGGCGCTGGCGGCAGCCGACATCGTGGTATCGCGGGCGGGGGCCAGCATCCTGGGGGAATTCCCTCATTTTGGGCTGGCAGCCATTTTAGTTCCCTACCCCTATGCCTGGCGCTACCAGAAAACCAATGCCGATTATCTGGTGAGCCGGGGCGCAGCCCTGCGCCTGGACGATGCCGCGCTGGCCCAGGAACTGCTGCCGGCCCTGCTGCGCCTGGCGCAGCACCCGCAGCAACTGGCGGCCATGCAGGCGGCCGCCCGCGCCCTGGCACAGCCCGACGGCGCAGAGAACATCGCCCGGCTGATGCTGGAACTGGCAGGGGCACAGGCCGCATGATCGAACTTATTGTGCTGGTGTGGCTGCTGGTGGGCTTCTTCGGGTATGTGGGGGCGCTGCGCGGCTGGACGAAAGAATTGATCTCCATGGCCGGGATTGTGCTGGCGCTGTTCGGGCTGTTCCAGTTCGATACGCTCATTCGCCGCACCCTGCTGGCGGCCGTCGCGCCCGATGTGCGCTTTTACATCCAGACCGTGCTGTTTTTGCTGGTGGTCTTCTTCGCCTACCAGACCAGAGCGCTGGTGGGGGGCGATGCCACCCGCGCCCGCAGCGGCAGCGATGGCCGCGACCCGCTGCAAACGAAAGTCCTGGGCATCCTGGCGGGGGCCATCAATGGCTATCTCATCGCCGGCACCATCTGGTATTTGATGGATATTAACCGCACGCCCGCCGGCCTGTATCCGCTGGACCCGTTCGTCATCGCCCCGCCGGCGGCCACCGCCAGCGCCAGCGCCATCCCGAACTTGCCGCTGTACCTGCTCACCAGCAACGGGGCCAGTGCCGATTTACTCTCGCTGGCGGTGATCGTGCTGTTTATCATTGTGCTGATTATGATTTGAGCGAGTCGCCATGATCCAACTTTCCTCTCTCATGTGGGCGGCGGCGCTGTTCTTCGGCATTCTGGGCTATTTGCGCGGCTGGAACCGGGAACTGGTGGCTACCGCCGGCATCACCCTGGCGGCCTTTGCCATTTTCCAGTTTGATAGTATCCTGCGGGGGACGATCTTTTTGCTGCTGCCGCGGGAGCAGGTCTTCCTGATCCAGATGGGCGTGTTTCTGGCGGTGGCCTACTTCGTCTACCAGGCGGATGAGCTGGCCGGGGCCAGCCGCCGCAATGATAACAACCTGCAATCGGGCTTTCTGGGGGCCATTGCCGGGGCGCTGAATGGTTATTTGATCGTCGGGACGCTGTGGTATTTCCTGGACATCAACGAATACCCGCTGACGCAGCTCATCACCGCCCCCGCGCCGGGGTCGCCTTCGGCCAGTGCCATCGGCCTCATGCCGCTGGTGCTGATCGGCGGCGGGGCCGGCGGCACGGGCGACCTGCTGGCGGTGATGGTGGTGGCGCTGCTGTTCTTTGTGCTGGTGATGAACTGACAGCAGCGCTGCCGGTCTATACCAGTGTTCATTCACCGGGTTAACGATACAGGTTATCGCCATGATTCAATTGATACCGGGGCAGCACATTCATTTCGTCGGCATTGGCGGCTATGGCATGTCCGCCATTGCCCGGCTGCTGCTGCTGCAGGGCTTCACCATCTCTGGCTCCGACGCAGCCAGCAATGACCTGACAGAAGCGCTGAAGCGCGAAGGCGCGACCATCTACCGGGGGCACGATGCCACCTATGTCGAAGGCGCAGAGATGGTCATTGTCACCTCGGCGGTGATGGATGACCATATCGAGGTGCTGTCTGCCCGCGCCGAAGGCATCCCGGTTTACCGCCGCCAGGATTTCATCAGCACGCTGCTGGAAGGCTACCGGACGATTGCCGTGGCCGGCACGCATGGCAAAACCACCACCACCGCCATGACGGCCCACATCCTGCTGACGGCCGGCCTGAAGCCGTCGTACATCGTGGGCGGGGTGATGGGCAACACCGGCACCAACGCCGGCATGGGCGATAGCAATCTGTTCGTCATCGAAGCTGATGAATATGGCAATATGTTTCATGGCCTGCGCCCCCAGGTGGAAGTCCTCACCAGCATTGAATACGATCACCCGGATTTTTTCCTCTCCCCGCGCGATATGATGGAATCCTTCTCGCATTTCGTGGGGCTGCTGCCGCGGGATGGGCTGCTGGTGGCCTGTGCCGATGACACCATCGCCGGCATTTACGCCAATCACCGCGAAATCGTCAGCCTGCCGGTGGCCACCTACGGCATCAATCATCCGGCGGCGGCCTGGCGGGCGGAAAACCTGCGCTTTGAAGGCGAAAAAACCTTCTTTGAAGTGACCTACAAAGGCCATCGCCAGGGGGCGGTCACGCTCCAGGTGCCGGGGCGACACAACATCCTCAATGCCCTGGCCGCGTTGATTGTGGCGGTGAACCAGAATGTGAAATTTACCGATGCCGCCGCGGCGCTGGCCGGCTTTAAAGCCACCGGCCGGCGTTTTGACGTGCGAGCCTACAGCGGCGGCATCGCCGTCGTGGATGATTATGCCCATCACCCCACGGCCATCCGCGCGACCATTGAGGCGGCCCGGCTGCGTTACCCCGGCCACGACATCTGGGCGGTGTGGCAGCCGCACACCTACAGCCGTACCCTGCAATTGATGGATGGGTATCTGGCGGCGTTTGACCGGGCGCAGCATGTGCTGGTGACGGAAATTTTCGCCGCCCGCGAGAAGCCGGTGGATGATGTTTCCGGGGCGGATATTGTGCGGGCCATGAATCATCCTCATGCGCGTTTTGTGCCCATGCTGGATGATGCGGTGGAAACGCTGCTGGCGGGCGTGCGTGCGCCGGCGGTGGTGCTGGTGCTCAGCGCCGGCGATGCAGTACGCATCAGCCGGGATTATGTGGCGGGTTTAGAGGCGAAAGGTGGCACATGAGCCGCCTGCTGGCGTTATCTCATTTGCCGGTGCAGGTGAATGCACCGCTGGCGAAATACACGGCCGCCCGCATTGGCGGCCCGGCCGATTATCTGTACGTGGCGCGGCCCAACGATGCGCTGGAAGACCTGGTGACTGTCATTCGCGCGGCCTGGCAGGATGACCTGCCGGTGCGGGTGATTGGCGGCGGGGCCAATATGCTGGTGGCCGATGCCGGCGTGCGCGGGCTGGTGGTGGTCAACCACATCAGCCACATTGAAACCGGCGACTGGCACGAGGGGCGCACCGTCTCCGTGAGCGCGGGCACCGGGCTGCTGGCCCTGGCCCGCTACTGCGCCGTCCACGGCTACAGCGGCATGGAATGGGCCGTGGGTGTGCCGGGCACGGTCGGCGGCGCGATCATCAACAACGCCGGGGCCCACGGCGACGATATGGCCGCCAGCGTGGCCGATGTGGTGGTGCTGGAGGCGGCCCGCGGCCCGCAGCTTTACAGCCAGGCGGCCATGCAGTATGCCTATCGCACCTCGGCCCTCAAAGAACGCGCCGATAAGCGCTTTGTGGTGCTGCTGGCCAATCTGTGCCTGCCCCCCGGCAACCCGGTCGAGATTCAGGCGAAGATGGACGACTTTAACGCCTACCGCAAACGCACCCAGCCCCCCGGTGCCAGCCTGGGCAGCATCTTCAAAAATCCCCCCGGCGATTATGCCGGCCGGCTGATCGAAGCGTGCGGGCTGAAAGGCTATGCCGTCGGCAGCGCGGCGGTATCGCCCGTCCACGCTAATTTTTTCATCAACCAGGGCCAGGCCACCGCCGCCGATTATGCGGCGCTCATCCAGCAGGTGCAGGCGGTGGTGCAGCAGCAAACCGGCATCGCGCTGGAACTGGAAATTGAGCTGGCCGGGGACTGGTAGGATGGTTGCCTTACAGCGCTACAATAAAATGTATCCCGTTCTGGCAAAGGAGCTGCTGCCGGTGAGAGAGGTCAAATGTTATGCGTTACAATACCAGCCCGGAATTTGTCGGTTATGCGCTCATCAAAACCCGCCAGCGGGAACAGCTTGATCTCTTTGAAAAATGGGCCGCCGCCGACCAGTGGGTGGAAATCCACCTGGCACATTATGAATGGTGGATGTACCCCATTGATGAGCCAAGCAGCTACCGCCTGGCGTGGACAGTGTATGCGGGCGATGTGGCCGAGCTGAAGCAGGATGCCGATTACCTGGGGCGCTATGTGCGCGGGGTGGAACTGCTGGCGGCCGCCTGGGGCTGGCAGTTGGCCGCTGCCGATTTTATCGCACAGCCACACCCTGACCAGCGCTGGCACAACTGGCCCATCCGGCTGTATAAATGTGCCCGGTCGCTGTCGCTGTTCGGCTTCACCGGCGAATTTGAGTCGCTGCGCCGCTACGCCCACCACCTGATGCAGCAGGGCAAGACCATGCAGTGGCAGGGCCGTGACCTGGGCGTGTTGTTCCAGTAAGGCGGCCCGCCCGGCCGGGGCAACCCTGCGGGACGGCGGTTTGCACAATGCGCCTGGATACAGTACCATAGTGTTTGAACGCTGTAATATCGGGAGAGCGCGGCTGTCATGTCCACTTTTCGCACCCGTGACCGCCGGCGCGGCACCAAATATGCCGGCATCCTGCGTGATCCGCGCACCCACCCGGCCGAAGACCGCGACCGTCCGGCTGTAGAACACAGCGAGTCGCGGCAGACGCGCATCAACTGGCGGCTGTTCAGCGCGGCGCTGGTGCTGCTGCTGTGCCTGGTGCTCGGCATCTTCTTCACGGCGGATGCGTTCTACGTCCGCAGCGTGGCCGTGGGCGGCGTGCGCTATTTGACCAAAGAAGAAGTGTTCGCCTATGCCGATATTGCCAGTGTGCATATCTTCTGGGTGAGCGCGGAGCAGGTGCGGCAAAATTTGCTGCGCTCACCGGCCATCGCCAGCGCCCGCGTGACCCTGGGCTGGCCCCCGGCTATGGTCAATATCATTGTGGAAGAACGCGAGCCGGCCCTGGTGTGGGAGCAGGGGGGCACGGCCCTGTGGGTCGATTTGCAGGGGCGCATGATGGCCCAGCGCGAAGACCGCCCGGAACTGCTGCGCGTGGCGGCCAAAACGGACATGGAGCAGGTGCTCAGCGGGGACAGCGGCCGGCTGGACGAAGCCATTGTTTTTGGGGCGCTGGAATTGCAGGAAGTGATCGTGCCGCTGCCGCTGCTGTTCTACGATGCGGTGCGCGGCCTGGGCTTTCGCAATGAATACGGCTGGGATGTGTGGTTCGGCACCGGCACCGGCATGGCGGAAAAATATGCCATTTACCAGGTCATCCGCGACAGCATGGTGGCGCGGGGCCTGCAGGCCGGTGAAATTAACATCGTCGATCCCGATCACCCGTACTACACCGTGATGTGGGGGCTGGACGCGAACAGCGGGCAATAACTGGCGAAAAAACCGGCATCGTTATACAGTTGATGCAGGGCCACTTCTTGCCCTGTCAGGATGCTTGCAGAGGCCAATGGACTGAGGGCTATGAGTGATATTGTCGTCGGGCTGGACATCGGAACACACAAAATCTGTACCATCGTAGGCGAAGTGCGCCCGGACGATATTTTCGTGATCGGTGCCGGTATTGAACCGAGCCGGGGCATGAAAAAAGGTGTGGTCAACGATGTGCAGGCGCTCTCGGCGGCGATTGCGGCTTCGGCCCACAAAGCAGAAAAGACCAGCGGCTATACCATCAAACGGGCGTTTGTGAGCGTGGCCGGCAGCCACATTGCCTCGCTCACCAGCCGGGGCATGGTGGGCATCACCGGCAGCCGCAGCGTGCGCGAAGATGACCTGGAAAAAGCCATGGAGAATGCCCGCGCCATCGCCATCCCGCACAACCGCGAAATTTTGCACGTCGTCCCCCGCACCTACACCCTGGATGGCCAGGATGGCATTCGCAGCCCCCTGGGGATGCACTGTTTCCGGCTGGAGGTGGATGCCCACATCATCACCGCGTCTTCCACCAGCCTGGCCAACCTGGAGCAGGCCGCCGAAGCGGCCGGTATCTATGTGGATCGCTTCATCCTGAACCCGCTGGCCGCCGGCGAAGCCGTGCTGACGGAACAGGAGCGCGAGATGGGCGTGGCCGTCATTGATATTGGCGGCGGCACCACCGACCTGGCCATCTTCGTGGAAGGCACGGTGTGGCATACTGCCGTCATCGCCATTGGCGGCGACCACATCACCCATGATATTACCTACTGGATGCATGTGCCATTTGAACTGGCGGAAGCCGTTAAAATTCAGCACGGGCACAGCGTGCAGCGCAGCGTGAACCCGCTGGAAACGTTCATGGTGGAGCCGTTTGGCGACGGCCTGCCGCAGGAAGTGCATCGCAAAGACCTGGCCATGGTGATTGAATCGCGCATTGAAGAAATCATGGAGCTGGTGCAAAAAGAGATGAAACGCTCCGGCTATGATGGCCTGCTGCGGGCCGGGGTGGTGCTCACCGGCGGCGGCTCGCAGCTTGAAGGCATTCAGGAGGTGGCGGCCCGCATCCTGGGCTGCCCGGTGCGGCTGGCCAAACCGGAACGCCTGACGGGCATGGCCGATACGCTGCGGAACCCGGCCTACAGTACCAGTGTGGGATTGCTGCGCCTGGGCCTGAGCCTGGATACTGTGCAGGAAGACAGCGCCGGCACCAGCATTCCGCTGCCCGCGCTGAATATTGGTGCGCTGATCGGCAATTTTTTCCGGCGCTTTTTGCCGGATGATGACCGGTCTTAAGTCCGCCGGCGCGGGCTGTAGCCCGCCATCTTAAATCTCATGTTTGCAAATGGTTAGAATTTGCTGAATAACTTGCGCGTTACATCACAGCAGGTACAATACGGGTGAAGCCTTTCGGAAACCATTTCCGGGTACGCAGGGGTTGTTACATATGGATGGATTTGATCTCACCACGGGCGAAAATTTTGCTCAAATTAAGGTGATCGGTGTGGGGGGCGGCGGTGGTAATGCCGTCAACCGCATGATTAACGAAGGTCTGGGCGGCGTAGAATTTGTGTCCGTCAATACCGATAATCAGGCGTTGATGCTCTCCAAAGCCCGTACCCGCGTGCGTATCGGCGAAAAGCTGACGCGCGGCCTGGGGGCGGGGGGCAACCCGGAGATCGGCCGTAAAGCGGCCGAAGAGAGCGCGGATGAGCTGTACGAAGTGCTGCGCGGCGCGGATATGGTGTTCATCGCCTGCGGCATGGGCGGCGGCACCGGCACCGGGGCCTCGCCGGTGGTGGCCCAGATCGCCAAAGAACTGGGGGCGCTCACCATCGGGGTTGTCACCCGGCCCTTTACCTTTGAGGGCAATCGTCGCCAGCAGTTCGCCATGCAGGGCATCGAAAATCTCAAAAATCAGGTGGATACGCTCATCGTCATCCCCAATGATCGCCTGCTGCAAATTGCCGACAAACGTTCCACCCTGCAACAGGCCTTCTCCCTGGCGGATGATGTGCTGCGGCAGGGTATTCAGGGCATCTCGGAATTGATTACCGTCCCGGCGCTGATTAACCTGGACTTCGCCGATGTCCGCACGATTATGTCCGAAGGCGGCGCAGCGTTGATGGCGGTGGGTCGCGCTTCCGGGGATGATCGTGCCCGTAAGTCGGCCGAAATTGCCATTCAAAGCGGCCTGCTGGATGTGACCATTGATGGCGCACGCGGCATCCTGTTCAACATCACCGGCGGCCCGGATATGACCCTGTTCGAAATCAACGAAGCCGCGGCCATCATCAAAGACAGCGCCCACCCGGATGTGAACCTGATCTTCGGCGCACAGATCGACGAGAGCATGGGCGACGAAGTGCGGATCACCGTCATCGCCACCGGCTTTGAGCAGGGGCGGGCGGAACGGCGCATCAGCAGCGAACAGCAGCCGCAGCCACAAACCCGCCTGCGCCCGCAGACGGGCACGCAGCCGTCGCCGTACCCGACCACGCCCACCCAGCCGCGCCAGCAGCCGGTATCGGCCGCCAGTGTGCCGCCGCTGCCACAACCGCAGCCGGTGGAACGCCCGCAGCCCCCCGCGCCGCCGCAGTTCCAGCGCGCGCAGCCCCCGGCCCAGACCCCGCCGCCCACCCCCGCGCCGCCGCCCTTTGCGCCGGCTGCGCCGGTGCAGCCGGAACAGCCGCGGGTGTACGACGAAACCGATATTCCCGCCTTTTTGCGCCGCCACAAGCGCTAAACTGTCGCCACAAACTGCCCCAGGGTGATGTTCGCATCACCCTGATTCGGCCCCGGCGCGGCCGGCGCGGGCATCTCATTCTCGTCACAATTTCAAACCCGTTTCTAACCACCTGGCGTGGACAATCGTTCTGGATCATGCTATAAAAGAGCCATGCACGGGCCCCGCCCGCGCACCCCAACGACATAATCCGGTCAGCAAAACCCCGGATTTTTTTATCAGCAGCACCCATACACCCGGCATTTTTGCGTATCTGGCATGGGCTTCATGCCAGACACTCTTATGTTCTCTGGTGGTGTAAGTTCGTCCGTTATATTCCAAGGGAGTAGCCACAGTATGTCTCAATCGCGCCCGGCAAAGTCCAACGCACTGCATGAACTGGGGTATAAAATTTTTCTGGATCGTTATGCCCAGAAAGATATGAATCGCAGCACCCTGGCGGTTGGCGATACGGTCATCGTGGTGGTCAATTCGCAAACGGGCCAGCGCGAAATTGGCAAAGTGACGGCCTTAAACCTGCCGCGGGTGACGGTGACGTTGAACGATGGCGAGGTGGTGACGCATGATCTGGAGCATGTTGATAAGCCGCTGGAGACCGACCCCGCGCAGATGATGGATCGCGTGGCGGCCGGCATTGCGGGCATCGAAGCGCCGGAAAAACGGCGTGAATGGACGGAAAAATTTCGCTGGCTGCTGGAAGACTGGAAGTTTGTCCCCGGCGGGCGCATCCTCACCGGCGCGGGCACTGACCAGGAGCTGACGTATTACAACTGCCTGCCGCCGCAGCAGGAAATTTTGACCGATGAAGGCTATAAACCGATTGCGGACGTGCAGGTGGGCGACCGCGTGGTGACGCATCGAAACCGGCTGCGGCGCGTGCTGCACCGTTTTGAGCGCGAGACGCACGAAGTGCTGTATCTGCTGCGGGCGCAGGGGGTGGGCTATGATGCCCTGCGCGTGACCGGCGAACATAAAATTTTCCTGCGCCGCGCTGAGGACGCGGGGGCCCCGCAGTGGGTGCCCGCCAGAGAAGCCCGCCCCGGCGATTATGTGGCGCTGGCCTATCCGGGAGAACGCCGGGCGCTGACCCGGCTGCTGCTGACGGATTACATCGGCCTGGAAACGCTGACGCTGGCCACCGCCGCCACCGGGATGGCCGTCGGAGCTGTGGCGCAAACGGCACAGCCTGCGCCAGGGATGGGGCCGGGGATGGCCGGGGCGGCACAGCCGAATAACACCCTGACGCTGGACGCTGACCTGTGCGAGCTGTTCGGGCGCTGGCTGGCCGGCGGTGCCGTCACCCATGAGGCCGGGACGGGCGTACCGGCCGGCATTCACCTGCCGGTTGCGCCGGGCGAAGATGCCGCCACCATGGCCACTGCGTTTGAAGCGGCTTTTGGCGTGCCGGCGTACATCCAGCACCGCGCCGCCGGCCCGGTGCTGGCGGTCGATTCGCTGCCGGTGGGGGCGTTCTTTAAGGCTTTCCTGGGCGGCTACGAGCAGGCGAAAGCCCTGCCGCCGGCGCTGCTGGCGCTGCCGGATGCGCTGACGCTGGCGCTGCTGCGCGGGCTGTTCGGCGGCCGCCGCCAGATGGTGCTGGCCGGTCGCACGCTGGCCATTCAGGTGCAAATGCTGCTGCTGCGCCTGGGGGGCATGGCCCAGGTGGCAAGCATCACCACCCCCCACAGCCACCGGCCCGTCTATCGCCTGACGGCCGACGACACCACCGCCGCGCTGCTGGCCGGGGTCGCTGCGCCGGCCGCCGGGGATGCTGCTGCCCTGGTGTGGGTGCCCCTTGAAACCATTGCCACCGAAGATTACACCGGCCAGGTGCTGGATATTGAGGTCGAGGAAGACCATTCCTTTGTTTCGGCCGGCATGGTGGTTTCTAACTGCTACGTCGTGCCTTCCCCGCACGATTCGCGCGGGGGCATTATGGAAACGCTGTCGCAGATGACGGAGATTATGTCACGCGGGGGCGGGGTGGGCATCAACATTTCCACGCTGCGGCCGCGCCATGCCTACGTGAAAGGCGTAAACGGGCGTTCCAGCGGGTCGGTCTCGTGGGGGGCGCTCTATAGCTTCGTCACCGGCCTCATCGAGCAGGGGGGCAGCCGGCGCGGCGCGTTGATGCTCATCCTCAATGACTGGCACCCGGATATTTTCACCTTCATCAACAGCAAGCGCAAAGCGGGCAACATCACCAATGCCAATATCAGCGTGGGCGTGTCCGATAAGCTGATGGAGGCCATCCAGCGGGATGAACCCTGGCCGTTGATGTTCCCCGATACCGGCGACCCGGATTACGACGAATTGTGGGATGGCGACCTGGAGACCTGGCTGGCCGCCGGGCGGCGCGTCATCACCTATAAGACGGTGCCGGCGCGGGAACTGTGGCACGCCATCATCGAAAGCGCCTGGGCCAGCGCCGAACCGGGCATCTGGTTCCGTGAGCGCAGCAACAAAATGGCCAATAGCTGGTATTTCAACCCGCTGATTAGCACGAACCCGTGCGGTGAGCAACCTTTAGGTGCCTGGTCAGTCTGTAACCTGGGAGCGCTGAATCTGGCGGTGTTTTACGATGAACGGGCGCATGATGTGGACTGGCCGAAG
>JALOOI010000232.1 GCA_025454495.1 Anaerolineae bacterium | reverse complement strand
CTCCCGGATTCCCGGCTTGACAAAAAAACTATTCCAGTTTAGACTAAATTCAATTATGCAAAAAAGTGAGAAAACCAGAAGTTTAACAATCCGATAAAAGCAGAAAAGCGCCATTTAAAACTCTTTAAATGTCAAAGAAAACTCTTGACAGGGAGGCGAAGTGGTTCTATGATAGTGATAAGCGTTTAAAAAATATCCAATGGTCAAAACCATTGTCAGGGGATCCGCGCGGGATCCCGCCCGTTCCTTCACACCGGCAGCAGCATGTCACAGGAGCGCACAGCATGAAGTGGGGATCGTACTACGAACATCAGGCTTATCTTCAGCAGCGTACCGACGAAGCGCAGCACGAACACCTGGCCCGCGCAGCGCGTGACGCACAGAAGCAATCGCGCCTGGCCGGTTATCTGGAGCGCCTGATCGCTTACCGGCACGAAAAAATCAGCAGCGACTAGCCCGGCGGGATCACAGAGGGCAGCGGTGACTTTTGAACATCTCCCGCCCACGTTTCGTAATCAGCAATAGCAGCCAGCATCAGACATGGGAGCGAGACAATCATGAACCACAACATTAACTGGTCGATGGAACAGCACAAACAGTACGCCGCCGAACAGGAACGCCGTGCCCGCCGCGAAACCTTCGCCACCGAGGTGAAGAAGGAACGCGAGCAAACGCGCCGCAGCCGCTAAGCCCTGCCCGCCCCTGTTGACCACCGCGCGGCCCCTGCCGGGCCGCCGGTTTGCCCGGAGTGTGCCCCATGACCTGGAGACCGGAAGACCGTCACGATCATTCCAGCCAGCACCAGCAAAAAGCGGATAAAACCCGCCTGGCGCAAATCGCCCTGCTGGAGCCGGAACGACTGCACCCTGAAGAACTGCGCCGCCTGCGGGTGGCCTGAACCCCGGCCGGAGCCACGGAGCATGTCGCCGTGCCCGCCCGCCTGCCTCTGCTGTCAGGCAGCTTCCTCCAAAAGCTGGCAGAACTGACGAAACACCGGGAGACCGCGTACAGGCGGTCTCTTTTGTTGTGCCTACTGCGGCACCTTGCACACCCCGTCCACGCAGTCATCGGCCGGGGTTAACTGCACCCCGAAGAAGCGATTCACCGCGTAGCGATGCCGGGCGATCCAGCGATACACGCGCACCCCCACACCCCGCATTCCCGGCAGGTGCAGCAGCAGCCACAGCGGGAACAGCAGCGGCAGTTCGCGCAGCATTCGCCGCGTGCCATCAAAGCCGGCAAACACACGCCCCCCGGCCTCCAGCACATGAATTTCGCCCGCCAGCGCCTGGCGATCCAGCCACGGGTAACGCGCTGCCAGCCGCTCTGCCTCATGCAGATCGATAAATTCCACCCGCCCGCGCCAGTCCAGCCGCTGCACCACGCGCCGCGTCATCTGGCAGATGAGGCAGCGGCCATCAAACAATGCCGTAATCATCCATCCCTGCCTTCCACAGTGTACTCTGTATCGTATCACAGCCGGCCGGTGGCCACGATGCCGGCGGTCTTAACGCTTCATGAATACAAAATCTGGTATCATGGCGCATAATCGGCTGTACCGGAATGCAGGATGATGGGGGTGACGGAGACGGCACAGTATGGCGGTGACGGTAGCGTGGTACAGCAGCGACAAACGCATTTTGCATTATCGTTTTTGCGGCGAATGGACGTGGGACGAGTATTTTGAAGCGCTGGCCCGGGGCCGGGCCCTGCAACGCCGCGTGCCGCACATGGTGTGCGTCATCAATGATCTGCACGAGACGGCTTTTTTGCCGCCCGATTTTATCGCCCGCGCCGGCAGCGTCAGCCAGACGCGCCCCCTCAACACCGGCATCGCGGTCTACATCAGCACCGATTATCATTTTGAGCAAATTTACCTCATCCTGCGCCGGCTGTACCCCGGCACCCCGGAGCGTTACCCGCTGGTGGCCACCCTGGCCGAAGCGCTCCAGCTCATTGATGCCTGGTTCGCGGAGCATGAGCCGTAGCCGGCCGGCGCTGTGGTACAATGGAACGCTGATTGAGCCATGCAGCGCAGGAAATCATCGTGCCACCACCCGCCCTCACCCTGCTCATCGTCATCATCACCTATGCCGGCATCGCCCTGGGTACCTTCCCGCGCACCCGCATGAACCGCGCCACCATTGCCGTGGTGGGGGCGGCCGCGCTGGTGCTGGTGGGGGCGCTCACCGAAGAACAGGCCCTGCACGCGCTGGATATGGGCACCATTTTGCTGCTGGGCGCGATGATGGTCATCAACGTCAATTTACGCCTGGCCGGTTTCTTCCGCGTGGTTACCGGGCGCACCCTGCGCCTGGCCCGCACGCCGGCGGCGCTGCTGGCGCTGGTCATCCTGTCCGCCGGGGTGCTGAGTGCGCTGTTTCTCAACGACACCATCTGCCTCATGCTTACGCCCATCGTCATCGAAATGGCGCTGCGCCTGGGCCGCCACCCACTGCCCTACCTCATCGGGCTGGCGGTGGCGACCAATGTGGGCAGCGTGGCCACCATCACCGGCAACCCGCAGAATATCATCATCGGCCAGAGCAGCGGCATCCCGTACCTGACGTTTCTGGCAGCGCTGGGCCCGGTGGCGCTGGCGGGGCTGGCCGTGTGCTGGCTGGTGATTATGCTGGTCTACCGCGACGCATTGCGCGGCACGCTGCCGGTGGTGGCGCTGCCGCCGCCCCGCCCGTACCGGCCGCTGCTCACGCGCACGCTGCTGCTGGTGGCCGGGCTGCTGCTGGCCTTTTTAGCCGGTGCGCCCATCGTCACCGCGGCCTGTGTGGCGGCCGGGGCGCTGCTCATCTCCCGCGTGCGCCCGGCCCGGCTGCTGGCGCTGGACTGGGAACTGCTGGTGCTGTTCGCCGGGCTGTTCGTCGTCACCGGGGCCATTGAGCAAAGCGGCCTCAGCGAGGCGCTGTTTGCACAGTTTCGCGGCTTTTTGCAGGGGGGCATGGTGCCCCTTACGGCCGTGACGGCCATCCTCAGCAATGTGGTGTCCAACGTGCCGGCGGTGCTGCTGTTCCGCCCGGAGATGGCCAACTTCCCGGATGCTGACCGCGCCTGGCTGACGCTGGCCATGGCCAGCACGCTGGCCGGCAACCTGACGCTGCTCGGCAGCGCGGCCACCTTGATCGTGGCGGAACTGGCGCGGCCGCGCGGGGTGGAACTGGGCTTTGTGGCTTTCCTGAAAGTGGGTGTGCCGGTGACGCTGCTCACGCTCTTGATCGGGGTGGTGTGGCTGAGCGTGCTGCCGTGACGGGGGCCGCCATCAAAAAACGGGCGCAGTTGCGCCCGTTTTCGCATCTGTATGGCAGTGGTTTTACGACGGGCAGCGCACGGCCACACCCAGCGCCCGCAGCACCTGGTTGAGGAAGGGAATATTGTCGTACAGGCACAGCGTATCAATAGCCACCAGGCTCACGATGGTGCAGCAGCAGCAAAAGACCATCAGCACCACGCAGCCGATGAGGATCATGCGGGTGGTATTGTTGCCTTCTTCTTCGCGCATCCCAAATGGATCATGCTGATCGTAGCCATAGCCGGGCGGGGGCGGCGGGCTGTAGGCCTGCTGCCCGTAAGGATCGGGCGCGTAGCCGGGCTGCGGCGCGTAATTATCTGCCGGAGCGCCATAGGCCGGCGGCTGGCCATAACCGGGCACCGCGGCCGGCGGTTGATACGGCTGCTGGTACGGGTCGGCCGCGGGCGGCTGCGGCTGGTAGGGCGCGGCCGGCGGCTGTGGTTGATAGGCGGCCGGGGGCTGCGCCGGCGGTGGCGCTTGATAGGGTGCGGCGGCCGGCGGCGGGGCATACGGGCTGGCGGCCGGCGGATAGGGCGCAGCGGCCGGCGGCGGGGTGCCCACACCGGGCACGGCTCCCCGGGCCACGTCGTAGCTCAGCGTGACCGTTTCCCCCAGGCCAATCATATCGCCGGGTTTCAGCGGGCTGGCACCGGTCAGCCGCCGGCCGTTGATGAATGTGCCGTTGGTGCTGCCCAGGTCTTCCATCGTATAACCGTCTGCGCCGCGCGTAAAACGCAGATGATGGCGGCTCACTTCGCGGTCATTGATGACAATATTATTGGTGATGTCGCGTCCCAGGTTGACGACTTCTTCGCCAAGCTCGTAAACCTGATTGGGCTGTGGGCCCCGGCGGACGATGAGCCGATAGCTCTCGCTCCCCTGCATACTTTTCCTCCCTCAACGGGTGCTTGCCAATGCGGCTGATCGCTTTGCCGATCACAGGCGCATGATCACAGTGGGAGTATAGTTTCACCTGGCGCGGCTGTCAACACGGCGGCGCAAAATCACCGGCGCGGGCGCTCAGGCACGTATCTCCACCACCACGCCTTCTTCCACCCAGTCATACAGCAGCCGGGCACTGGTATTATTCAGCAGGATGCAGCCATAGGTGACGCGCCGCCCCAGGCTGTTTTCCCACAGCAGTTGCCCGCCGCCGCGGGTGGGGAAGCCGTGAAACCCGTTGGTAAAATTCGCCCCCGGCACCGGCTGATACACGCCGATAAACCACGGCATCCACAAATCCCAGTTGCCGGCATAGGCGTTTTCTTCGCGGCTGAGCACCTGGTACACGCCCGTCCAGGTGGGGCTGCTGGCGATGCCGGTGCTGCTCACCCAGTCCCACTTCAGCGCGTCATTTTCGTAAACCCGCGTGCGCTGCTCGCTGATGCTGATGACGATGCGCTTGCCGGGCACCACCGGCCGTTGCAGGAACAGGTCGGCCGGCGGCAGGGTGATGACCTGGCCGGCCGAGACGCTCTCCAGCCCGCCGTTGGCCTGCACAATGTACAGATACGGCACCCCCACCGCCCAGGCGATGCCCGTGATGGTTTCGCCGGGCTGCACGGTGTACTGCCGCGCCTGATGTTTGACCGTGACAAACCCCTGATCCGGCGTGCCGGCGGCCAGCGCCTGTTGCAGCGAGGCGATCCCGGCTTCCACGTCAATCGTCCGCGAGGCATCGAAGAACTGCGCGGCCTGCTGGCCCAGGAAGCCGCGCAGGGCGTTCTCCTCCAGCCGCAGCGACAGCCCCACCGGGCTGCTGGCATCCGGCGTGGCGCTCAGCCAGCCGCCCCACACCGCCGGTTCCACCGTCCAGTAGACCGAATCGCCAGTAACGGGGTCATACACGCGGATGGCCAGCGCATTTTGCAGCAGCGCCCGCGCCTGTGCCAGCATGGGCCCGGCATCGGTCACGGCCGGGGCCACCGGCTGCATGACCAGGCTCAGGCGGCCGCCCGCCAGCGCCGCCGCCGGGTCGCGCAGCAGGGTTTGCAGCGTGGCATTCGCATCCACCTGGCGGCCGGCCTGCGGCGGGGTGGCCTGCACCGTGCCATTGACCAGCGCCACGCCGGCGTTCACCGGCGGCATGTTCACCTCGTCGGCCAGCGCGGTTAGCCCGGCCAGCAGCGCCGGGGCATCCACCGTCACCACCGGGGCCAGCTCCACCCGGCCGAACAGGGCCCGCAGGGGATCGCCCTGGCCGCGCCCCTGGCGGTAAGCCGCGGCGGCCGTGGCCCCGGCATCCAGCCGGATTCCCAGGTCGGCGGCGTTTTGGGGCCAGGTGCGGTCGCCATCGCGCAGGGTGATGGTGTGCCAGCTATCCGCCAGGCGGCCCGCCGCGGCGGTTTCATCCAGCCCGGCCAGCGCCACGCTGCCCACGCGCACCCCCGGCAGGATGCCATCAGCATACAGACCGCCCACCCACAGCCCGGTCAGCAGCAGCAGGCCGCCGCAGCCGGTCAGCAGCAGCACCGGGATGAGCAGCAGCCAGGGAAAACGCCGGCGCGGTTGCGGTCGGGGTCGGGGCGGGCGGCCGGCCCGGCGGGGATGGCCGGGCGGCGGGGGCGCAGCCGGCGGAATTGGCCGGGCCCGGCCGGCGCGGGCGGGCCGGGGTGCGGGCAGCGGCGGGGTCGCGCTGCCCGCGCCCCGGCGTTCTGGTTGCAACGCAGGATTGGGGACAGTAGGCTGGCTCATGCTTGGTTTGCCTGGACTCAATGCGCCATGGCGGCGCAAAAACCACCCGGAATGCGCTTATTGTAATGGCATTTGCGCCAGGGTGGTATCGCCGGCGGGCCGGCGCGGGGCAGACGTGCGCCAGGCGTGGGGCCGGTGGAGCGCGTTACGCCCCCGGCGCTGCCCGCAAGAGACGACAGCGGCGCGGAGCCGGTGCTGCGCCCGCGCCACTGCGCTTCAGTTTTTGCTTTTTTCTTCGTTGCCGGTGGCGATAAAATTGAGGATGAGCGCCGCCACCGCCCCCGGAATCCAGCCCGCCAGCGTCAGCGCGAACACGATCAACACCGTGCCACAGCCGCGATCCAGCACGGCCAGCGGCGGAAAAATAATGCACAGAATAGCGCGTCCACAACCCATGATGATTTGGCTCCTGTTGGCTATCGCCCGTGGCTGCCGGGCGCATGATGGTTACTCCATGCTATACGCAGCGCCGCCGCGCCGGTTGCGGTTGCGGTTGCGGTTGCGGGGCCCCCGCTGGACAGCGCCGGCTGGCTGTGGTATCCTGTGCGGCATGATCTACATCACGCCTTTTGCCACGTTTTCACTGGTTGTCACCACCTCCACGGTCGGCGCTGTCTAATCACGCGCCTCCACCCTGTTAGCA
>JALOOI010000042.1 GCA_025454495.1 Anaerolineae bacterium | reverse complement strand
CGTTGTTCGGCTTCGGTGCGGGTCAATTGCGCGGCCGCATCGTAGGAGGTGCCGTTATCCGGCTCATCAAACAGCACCCGCAGATAGTCGATGATGGCGGCGGCATCGTCGGGCACGGCCGGGCGGATCGCAAAAAGCATGGCGGCTCCTTCACAGTAAAGGCAGTTGTACCGGCTGGCGCGGCGGCTGGCAGGACGGGTCAGCCCGTTCTAGCTGATACTGTGCCAGGCAGCGGGCGACGAATTCCGCCAGTTTCACCGGTACGGCATTCCCAATCATTTGCTCCAGATCGGTTTTGGTGCCGGACAAAATGAATTCCGGCGGGAACGTTTGCAGATAGCTGCGCTCACGGGTGGTCAGCGGGCGCACCGCCGGGCTGATGGGGGCCGTATCGCCGGGATGCGGTTGATAGGTGCCGGGAATCGGGCGGTTAACTCCGCGCACGGTGGCCGCGGGTTCATGGATGCTGAAGATGGCCCGGCGGGCATAGGTGCGCGGATGCCGGTAGTAATGCTCAATCCCCAGGCTGTCACCCAGATAATCATAAACCGTCATGGGCCGGTGTGCCTGGTAACGCTCAAAATAGGGCAGCAGCGCATGATCGCGGCCGTGCAGCTCGCCCACCAGAAAATAGCGCTTACGCTGCTGCGGTACACCGCACCGGCTGGCGTTCAAAATCGTTTCAGACAGGGCATAGCCTGCCTGGCGAAGGCAGTCCCGCGCCTGGCGCAGCACCTGGCTTTGCATGATGCGTTCCACATTCTCCATGACCACCCACGCCGGCTGCACCGCGGCCACCAGTTCGGCAAAAACCAGGGTTAAATCGGCACGGGCCTGTTCACTGCGCCGGCCGGCGCTGGAGAAATCCTGGCAGGGCGGGCCGCCGATGATGATGTCCGGCTGCTGCTGTTGTAATTCTGCCGCGGCCAGGGTGGTGATGTCTTGCAGCAGGGCAGGATGGGTGAAGTTGTGTTGATACACCGCCAGGGCCGGCGGCCAGTTGTCACAGGCGGCCACAATCTCAAACCCGGCGTTCTGGAACCCCAGGGATAGCCCGCCACAGCCGCAGAAGAGATCAATCACGCGCAGGGGCACGGGCTAAGCTCCTGTGAATAATTCCGGCATACTCATCAGCACGGCATCCAGGCGGCGCTCCGGGCTGAGCAACATCTGCCCCCCACCCAGGATCAGTGCTTTGACGGACTGGCGTTCAATACGTGGCCGGCGCAGAGCATCAGAGGCCATGAAAGGCTGCGTGATGCGCCCGCTGACTGAAAAGGCTTTGTCATTACGGGTATCATAGGACAGCCCATCAATGACGCGGCGATGCTGAATTTGCCCTTCCGTGGCAAAGTCCAGCAGCATTTTAATCAACCAGATGAGTGCTCTGGACGGGCGGTCAATGCTGGCGCTGGTGGTGGTGGTGGACCCGGCCCGGATAAATAAGCGGGTAAAAGCAAAATTGCTCCACACAAACATATCAAAGGCATTCTGATGCAACGTCAGGCTTTTACCCTCAGTCTTCCAGATGGGCTGCATGACCAGCGGTTGTTGTTGCTGGACGTGGGCACGCATCAGGCGCTGCAACACCTGTGCCATTTCAGCCAAAAAGGGGATCACATCCTGCGGATCACGCCAGTTTTCAATGGCTAAAAAGGGGGACAGCCACTCACGCAAAACCGGGCGTTGTTCCTGAAACACCAGTGCAATACTGAGGGCCAGATAGACGATGGTATCCGGTCGGGTGACAATTTCGCAGCCATACGCTGTTTCATTCAGATCACAGGTGGAATTATCGGGCAGGGCTGTGAGCTTAATTTCCAGCCCGGCCAGGCTCTCGCCAGAGCGCGTCATGATAACGACATCGGTACCGGGCAATTTACCCACCACCAGCGGCTGATACCTGGGCAGCGCAGTTTCAAACGCGAAGAAAATATCCTCCGACAAAGGATCCATCCCGTAAAGCTCCTGCACTGTGATACCGGTCTGGATCAATTGCCCATCGGCATCCATTTGCAGGTAAACAGGCTGAATGTGCCGGTCGTGCATGTAACAGCCCAGTGCAACCGGAAAAGTGCTGGCAAAGATGTTTTTGCCCCAGGCACTTTTCTTCAAAAAGTCATGATTGCAGTGCCGCAGGCCAAAAAGTCCCGGCTTATCCATTGCCCCCCACGATCTTCTCCACCTGCTCCAGCACGCGGTCGGCGCGGTCGCCCAGGTCATCCTCATCGCCGTCGGCCCAGCGGGCCAGGATGGGCGCGGGGTCACGGGCGCGCAGGGCCGCCAGCACGGCCGCGCTGCCCGTTTTCACGCAGGTTTCCAGCGCCACCACCGCCTGGTAGGCCGCTTCCGAATCCAGCCGGTGGCCCTGTTCCGCCAGCAGCCGCAGCAGCGGCTCAATCATCGGCTCCGGCGGGCAGCGCCCCAGGGCATACACATAGCTCGCGGCAGATTCCGGGTGATTCTGGGCCAGCGTGGCCAGGTAGTGCGCCGCGGCCCGCTGGCGCTCGTCGTCCAGCGTCAGCCGCAGCAGCGCCCGTGACAGATTCTCGTCGTACAGTTCCGGCGCGGCCGTGTTCGGGCGGCTGTGCCGTTCCAGCACCAGCGCAATCTGAAAAATGTAATTCTCGCGTTCATCCAGATCTTTTCGCGTGTTGTGCAGTTATGTGTGGGGTTTATAACATTATGGGGCGAAAAAACAGGCCGGGGCGCTGGGGTGGGCCCCGACACCGGGTCAGGCTATGTCCACCAGCACGGCCGTCCCGCTGACGCTGACCATCATCATGCTGCCCTGGCCCACCGTCTCATAATCCAGGTCGATGCCGATGATGGCATTGGCCCCGCGGCTGTGCGCGTCGGACATCATTTCTTCCATGGCAATTTGCTTGGCTTCGATCAACGATTTTTCGTAAGCGCTGGAGCGCCCGCCGATAATGTCGGTGATGCTGGCCATAAAATCGCGCATGATGTTCGCGCCCATGATGGTTTCGCCGGTGACGATGCCCAGATATTCTTTGATCTTCATGCCGTCCAGCGTGCTGGTGGTGGTCAAAATTAGCCCGTGCTTGCCTTTGCTCATCGCATTTCTCCTTCACCCATCATCGGATCACTAACATCCCTGTACGCAGCCGGGCCGCGCCGGTTTTAAAAGAAGCCGCGCCGGCCGTAGCGTTCTTCGGTCCAGGGGTCGCCATCGTTATGGTAGCCTGCCTGTTCCCAGAAGCCCGGCTTATCGGTGGTGCTGAATTCCAGCGCCCGCAAAAATTTGGCGCTCTTCCAGAAGTAGCGTTTGGGCACCAGCGTCCGCAGCGGTGCGCCGTGGTCTGGCTCCAGCAGTTGGCCATCATATTTGTAGGCCAGCAGCACATCATCTTCCAGCATGGCTTCCACCGGCAGGTTGGTGGTGTAGCCATAATCGCAGTGGGCGATGACGTATTTCGTCGTCGGCTTCATGCCGAACAGGGCGATAAAAGCCTTGAAGGGCACCCCTTCCCAGGTGGTATCGAACTTGCTCCACCGGGTGACGCAGTGAATATCGCAGGTGAGCGTGACGGTGGGCAGGGCGGTAAATTCTGCCCAGGACCAGCGCATTTCGCGCTCCACTTCGCCAAAGACGCGCAAATCCCAGGTGGCGGGGTCAAACCGGGGGTTGGGGCCGTAGGTGAGGACGGGGAATTTCTCCGTCAGCGATTGGCCCGGCGGCAGGCGCTTCTGGCTGAGGCCTTCTTCTTCGCGCTTGCGGCGCTGCAACAGATCATCAAAGAGTCCCATGCTGGTTTCCTCCTGGCTACGATTGGGACTATGATACCCTGGAATCCTGAGCAGTGGTTGAGTCCCTGGCGCGCCGGCCCGCCCGGGCCATTTCTTAAAAGGTTGTTCATCATTTATACCATTTCTCAATCTTTTTATCGTTGATTGTGGTGTTAGAATAATTGGTAATGCTTTGAATGCGCCATGAAGCCTGATGGCAGTTGGATCAAGTGAGCCTGCCTTGACTGCCCCAATTCTGGACGATGACCTGCTGGAGAAACTGGCACAGCGTGCGCGGGAGTATGGCACCACGCCGGCGGCGCTGCTGCGGCAGTGGCTGGCGGTGGCCCCGGCGGCTCCGGTTGCGCCGCCGGCCGCGGTGGTTGCGTCCCCGATGGCCCCAATTGCGCCGCCGGCCGTCCCGGCGCTCAGTACCCTGTCGCAGGTGGCGACGGAAGCGCTGGACAGCCTGAACCTGAGCCTGCTGATGGCCGATGCCACCCGGCCAGACATGCCGGTGGTGTACGTGAACCCGGCCTTTGAGCGCCTCACCGGCTACAGCGCCGCCGAGGTGGTGGGCCGCAACTGCCGTTTTATGCAGCGCGATGACCACGATCAACCCGGTTTGCACGAACTGCGGGCGGCCATTCGCCAGCAGCGCCCCTGCCTGGTGCGCTTACGCAATTATCGCAAAGATGGCACGCTGTTCTGGAATGAGCTGCACCTGGTGCCCATCACCGATGAGCAGCAGCGGCTGCTGTATTACGCCGGGATGCAGCACGACATCACCCGCTATCGCCATGATGAACTGCACGTCGCCCGCCAGGCGCGGCTGTTCCAGGAGGGGCCGGTGGTGGTGCTGGAATGGGGCTACCTGTCGCCGGAAATCCCGCTGCGGGAAAAATATGTCTCGCCCACGGTGAGCCAGTTTGGCTACACACCGCAGGATTTTCTCAGCGGCCAGCGGGCCTGGATCGACATCATCCATGCCGATGACCGCCCGCGCATCATCCAGGAAATGCAGGCCGCGCTGGCCGCCCGCCAGGAATCGCTGGAGCAGCATTACCGCCTGCACTGTGCCGATGGCAGCGTGCGCTGGATTTATGACCATACCATCCTGATGTACGATGACCCCGAAGAAGTGGCGCGGGGCTATTTGCTGGATGTGACCAGCATCAAAACGCTGGAGACGGCCCGCCAGGAAAAAGAAACGCTGCTGGCCGGCGTGCTGGAAAGCTCGCTCAGCGGTAAGCTGGTGCTGCGGGCGGTGCGGGCGGACGATGGCCGCATCGTGGATTTTGAATGGCTGCTGCTGAACCAGGTGGCCTGTGCTATCTTCCGCCGCCCCATGAGCGATTATCTGGGCCGGCGGATGCTGGACATCTACCCGGCTGACCGCACCAATGGCATTTTTGACCTGTACGCGCAGGTGGTGGAAACCGGCATCCCGGCCACGCGGGAAATGTATTTCCCGCAGCCCGCGCCGCCGTCGTGGATCGTGCTGTCAGTGGTGCGCCTGAACGACAGTGTGGTGGTCAGCTTTAACGACATCACCGACCGTAAACTGGCCGAAGAAGCGCTGCGCCGCAGCAACGCCCGCTACGATGACCTGGCCCGGCGCATCCCGGCCATGGTCTTCCAGCTTCGCCACAAAGCGGATTATACCTTTCAGTTCGATTACATCAGCCCGCGCGTGCAGGACTGGCACCACCTGACGGCCGACCAGGTGACGCAGGACGTGCGCTGCCTGACGGCGCAAATCGCCGCCGCCGATGCCCGCCCGGTGTACCTGGCCCTGCGCGAATCCGCCCGCACGGGCCAGCCCTTTTTGTGGGAAGGCCGTTTTAAGACCCCCGGCGGCCAGCGCTGGATGCGCTGGGAAGGCCAGCCCGATCCGCAGCCGGACGGCAGCACCCTGTGGAGCGGCATCGCCATTGACATCACCCCGCAAAAAGAAACCGAGATCGCCCTGCAACTGGCACAAAAAGCCGTGCACGATCAACAGCATTTAGAAGCGCTGCTCCAGCAGGAACAGCGCCTCAGCACGCTCCAGAACCGGCTGCTGCGGACGATCTCGCATGAATTTCGCACGCCGCTGACCATCATCCAGAATGCGGCCGATTTGATCGAGCGTTATACCTACCGCCTGAGCATGGAAGACCGTCATCGCAAGCTGGAGATCATCCGCGGGCAAATTCGCCATCTCAGCGGGCTGCTGGATGAAATGATGGACAGCGTGCGGCTGACCTTCCAGCACAGCGATTTTCAGCCGGCCCCCATGAACCTGGAGCAGCTTTGCCGCGCCAGCGTGAACGAAATTGCCGGCACCATCGGCGCGGGGCATCACCTGGTGCTGGAAAGCAGCGGCGACACCGGCGCTGTCGCGCTGGATGAACGGCTCATCAGCCGCATTCTGCTCAATTTGCTCTCCAACGCGGTGAAATATTCGCCGGCCGGCAGCACCATCCGGCTGTGGCTGGAAGCCCGCCCGGCCGAGGTCGTCCTGCGCGTCAGCGATGAGGGCATCGGCATGAGCACTGACGATCAGGCGCATTTGTTCGAGCCGTTCTATCGGTCGCCGGTGGTGGCCGGCATCCCTGGCACCGGGCTGGGGCTGAACATCGTGCAGGAATGCGTGCTGCGCCACAACGGCCGCATCGAGGTACACAGCGTCCCGCAGCAGGGTACCACCTTCATCATTCATCTGCCGGTGGGCCAGCCCGCCCGCGCCTGAAGCCGTTCAGCGGCAGGGCTGCCAGTCCGCCAGGCGATACACGCGCAAACGTTCATCCGCATAGGCCGGCGGCTGCCCGGCAAAATAGGCTTCAAACAGCGCGGTACTGCGTAACTGCTGCTGGATGGCCACCTCGCGGAAGCCGGCGGCCAGCAGGGCGGCCCGGGCCGCGGCCAGCGCCGGGCGCGTATCGGGGCAGCCGGGTTCGCGGCGCTCATACCAGGCGTTCAGCAGCGCATTGCCGCGGATGAAGTCATACGCGCCGGCCGGCGTGCGCGAGGCCAGCCCCTCCACGATGCGTTTGCCGTGGATGATCTGCTCATACAGATACGTTTTGCCGGGGTTGCGGCCCATGGGCAGTTGAATGAGGGCGAAATCGTCCGGCTCCGCCGCCAGCGCCGTATAATAGGGGCTGACCTGCGCCTGCACATCGCGGCCCGGGTACGGGCCCACGCTCAGTTCCCACAGCGTGCCCCCCAGGGCCAGCGCCAGCACGCTGATCCGCCCGGCGGCCGGCAGCCGCAGCAGCAGCGCCAGCAGCCCGGCCGCCGCCAGCAGCGCCAGCGGCAGCACCACCCCGATCTGAAAATTATCCGGGCGGCCAAACGCCTGCACGATCACCGGCAAACGATCCAGCAGCGTCTTCAGCATGGGCACGTCCGGGTAGCTGTGGCCGTTCACATTCAGCCGGGGGCCCAGTCCCAGCCACAGGAAGGCCAGCAGCAGCAGCGCCCACAGCGCGGCCGTGCGGCGGGTGCGCCGCGCCAGCAGGGCCACCCCGGCCAGCAGCAGCGGCAGCCAGCCCAGGTAAAACATATGGTAGCGCTGCGCCGCCGCCGGCAGGCTAAACCAGCCCCCCAGCACCGGATGATCCGCCGGGACGAAAAAATTCACCAGGTCAATGCTCATCCAGGCATAATAGACGCTGTATTTGTCTTCCAGCACAAAGGCCAGGTTGCCCTGCAACATGGGCAGCAGGCGCGGCAGGGCGATGAGCGCGGCCACGGTGCCGCACAGCAGCAGCGTCCGCAGCAGCGCCCGCCAGGCGGGCCACCCGTGCCCGCGTCCGCGACCGTGACCGCGACCGCGGCCCGGCCCCGCCAGATGCACCAGCGTCAGCGCGGCCAGCAGCAGCCCCAGGACGACGACAATATACAGGCCAATGTAGGCCGTCAGCCCGATCATGATTCCTGCGCCGGCCGCGGCCGCCGGGCCGCCCGTGTGCAGCGCCCGCCGGAACAGCAGCAGCGCCAGCGCCAGCGTCACCAGCAGCGCCAGGTCCGGGTGGCGGGCATTGTGCACCACCCACTGCGACAGGCCGAAGACCGCGCCGCCATAAAAAGCGGCCAGGTCGGCCGCGCCGCGGGCCGCCGGGGCCGGGGCCAGGTCGCGCAGCACGGCCCGCAGCAGCAGCGCACCGCTGTAAGCCGTCAGCGCGATCATGAGCAGCGTCGCCAGGTTAAACGCGCCGATCAGGCTGCCCGTCAGCGGGCGCAGCAGGTGCAGGGCCAGCATATGCGGCACGTTAAACGTGTGGTAGGTTAAATCCAGCCCGTGGGGGGCGAACAATAAATCCGTGTGGAAGAAGCTCTGTTCCCCCCGCAGCAGCTTCTCCAGGTACCAGGCATCCCACAGCTTGATGAAGGCATCCGGGTCATTGACCGAATCCGCCAGCCAGCCAGTGCGGCCGGTATGCTGGCCGATGGGCCAGGTGACGAGCAGCGCCAGCAGCAGGTAAGCCAGTAACATTCCGGCTTCGCGGAGCATCCAGAGAACAGGCAGGCGACGCAGCATACAGCGACTCATCGGCGGGCAGCAGGCAGGGTAAGACGCTGGACATTATGCGGGTTTCGTCATAAATTTAGAAGTGTTGACGCGGCAACTAACGGCACGATGGAGAGCCTATGTCGAACTGGTGGGGCACCCGTAAAGAAGTTTCACCCCGGCTGGTGTGGGAAGTGGAAGCCATGAAAGCCACCTTCGGCGCGACCTTTAAGCTGGTGGTGCCGCCGTTTGGCGGTCTGCTGTACTGGCAGGGCACGGTCGATATTAACCTGTCGATCCTGGAGACCCCGGAACACACGCTGAAGATCGTGTATCCCAAGGAATACCCCAACCGCCCGGCCGAAGCCTACTGCCTGAAGCCGCGCATCTACAGCGAAAAACACCAGTACGAAGATGGTCAGTTGTGCCTGTTTAACCCCAAAGATGGCGAACAGTACGGCTGGAACCCCGGCAAATCGACCGCCGTCACGGTGGCGGGGTGGGCGGTGCAGTGGATGTATGCCTACTACACCTGGCGCTCCACCGGCGAATGGCCCGGCACCGAGGAACGTATTCGCCCGGATACGCCCCTGCCGCGCCGCCGCCGGAGATAAGCCGCCTCTATGAATGATTTCCTGGAATTTGTGCGCTTTGAACTGGATCTTTTGCGACGACGCTTGAGAGGTATGGCGATGATTGCACGCGGCATTGTTCCCAACCTGGTGATTTCGCAGCGCATGGTAGACCGCGTGACCGAAGCCGCCCGGCACTTCCTGGCGGACGAAACCGGCGAAACGATGGTGGGCCTGGTCATCGAACCGGCCGAAAGCAGCCCGGAGGCCATGCCCACCCTGTGCGTGCTGGATACCATCGCCCCGGATGAATCCGTCATCCGCCGTTCCCACATGTTTGAACAGGGCGACGAGCTTCAGGGCGATATTTTTGTGTGGCTGTCCGAAAACTGGGAAGCCTGCCGCGACCTGGGCAAAGACCAGCAGGGCCGCGCCATCCGCCCGCAATGGCAAACCGGGCTGCGCCACCTGGGGGACTGGCACAAACAGCCCGGTTTCATGATCCAGCCCAGTGGCGGCGACCTGATGACGGCCTTACGCATCATGGATGATGAAGAAAACGATTTTGATTTTCTGCTGGTGCCCATCGTCACCCTGGGGCACGACAGCGTGACCAGCGAAGAAGGCGCATCCGTCAATTATTTCACCATCCCCATGGACGATGACAGCAGCCTGCGGATGGACTGGTGGTACATTCACCGCGATGTCCGCATCTTCCAGCCCATCACCCCGCACATCGTCCCGCGGGATGAACTGCCGGCCCTCACGCCCTACCCCTGGCACATCCTCAACCAGGAACGGCTGGAGGAAGAAGTCGCCCTGCTGGAGGACGACGGCCTCATCCTGATCGGCTCCAGCAATATTCTGTGGGAGGCGGATGGCGACCTGCCGCTGGAGATTTGCTTCATCGTGGCGCGGGGCAACGGGCAGCAGGTGTTTCTGGTGGAAACGGACTGGGACTACCCCGGACGGCCGCCGCGCGTGCGTACCGCGCCCTTCACCGGCATCGACCCGTCCATGTACATGTTCGATATTTTTGAGCAGTTGTGGGAACACTCGCAGCCGGCCGCGCTGCCGCCGGAATTTCGCTGGCAGCCCGCGCTGCACCTGGTGGATATGATCGCCGCGCTGGAAGTGGCCGCCGGCACGCGCAGCGCCACGCGCAACCCGCCCGCCCGCCGCCGCGTACAGACTGCTAAGAATATTTCGATCCCGGTGGAACGGGATGAGGCAGGGCCCGCGAAGAAACCGGCCCGCAAAAACACGGCCAAACCCGTCCGGCGCGAGACACCGGCACAGGCGGAGGATGACGAATGACCTGGCAGCGCGTCGAGCAGTGGCTCGGCACAGACAACCTGCAACTTCTGGCAGCAAAGCGCGTCGGCGTGGTGGGACTGGGTTCCGGCGGGGGCTTTGTGGCCCTCAGCCTGGCGATGAGCGGCGTGCAGCATTTTGTGCTGGTGGACAGCGATGTGCTGGAAGCCGGCAATGTGGTGCGCCATGTGTGCGATTTGCGGTATGTGGGGCAGAACAAGGCCGCCGCCGTGGCCGATCTTATCCGCCACCGCAACCCGGCCGCGCAGATTGAGGTGCGGGAGGGGCGCATCGAAGCGCATATGGACGCGCTGGACGCGCTGGATGTGCTGGTGGTGGGCGTGGATGGCGAAAATGCCAAATTCATCATCAACCAGGCGTGCCTGGAAAAACGGCTGACGGCCGTCTATGCCGGGGTGTATGAGCGCGGCGAAGGCGGCGATGTCGTCATCATTCGCCCCTACGATGGCCCCTGTTATGCCTGCTGGGCGGACGAACTGCGCCAGGGGGTGATGCAGCCGCGCCCCGGCACCGGCGCGGAACTGGACTATGGCATGATCGGCGAGGAAGGCACCCTGGAAGCCGAGCCGGCGCTGTGGCTGCATGTGACCAAAGTCGCCAGCATTCAGGCCGATGTGGTGCTGAATGAACTGCTGCGCGGCACCAGCGTCAGCGAAGACATGCCGGCCAATACCATCGTGATCGCCAACAACAGCATGGAAATTGTGGACGGCGAAATCACCGACCCGCATACGGGCCTGTGGATCGACATTGCCCGCAACCCGGAATGCCTGGTGTGCGGCGACAAAATGCGCCTCACCGACGAACGCCACGCGGCGCTGTCGCTGCAAGACCTGGGCGGCGATATTGTCTTTGAGGAAGACAGTGTCGAATAAGCCGGGCCGTCAATTCGGCCGCGCAGCGGGCAGTATCATGCTTTTCTAATGCATTATACTGTATCATGAGAACAGTGGTTGTTGGGATACAGCACGAAAGGGAAGCGCGGTAAGCCGCCGGGAGCACTATGGCTGAAGACAAAAATGCCCGTAACAATAACCTGCCGCTGGATGACAACGAAGAAATCATCGACGAGCGCCCTGCGTCGCGGCCGGTGGATGAAGAGAACATGGATGGCCGGCTGGAACGCCTGGGGGGCGAACCCGCGCCGGTGATTACGCCGGAAGAATTCGCCCGGCTGCAAAAGGCCGGCCAGGTGCACATTGATGCCCGCGGGCGCGTGCGGACGGCCAGCCGCAGCGGCCCCAATGCCGGCGTATCGCTCCGTAAACGTCGGGCGTGGTATGGCCGATAAGGTCATGCCCGACCTGCTGCGGCAGAGGCTGCTGGAGTCGCTGCGGCAGCAGGGGGTGATGACTGCGCCAGGCGTGGAAGCGGCCTTTCGGGCCGTGCCACGCCACTTGTTTTTGCCGCAGTTCCCCCTGGACCGGGCCTATGCGGATGAAAGTGTCCCGCTGAAGTATGATGCCGGCGGGCTGCTCATCAGTTCGGCCAGCCAGCCCACCATGATGGCCATCATGCTGGACCAGGCGCAGCTTGCGCCGGGCCATAATGTGCTGGAGATCGGCACGGCCAGCGGCTACAATGCCGCCCTCATGCAGCACATTGTGGGGCCGCAGGGGCACGTCACCAGCCTGGAACTGGAAGCCGACCTGGCCAAACAGGCGGTGCTGCATTTGCAGCAGGCGGGGCTGGCCCAGGTGCGGGTGGTGCCGGGCGATGGCAGCCAGGGCTACGCGCCCCGCGCGGCCTATGATCGCATCCTGTCGGCGGTGGGCATCTGGGATGTGCCGCGGGCCTGGCTGGCCCAGATGAAGCCGGAAGGCCGCCTGATTGCGCCCATCTGGGTGGATGGCGTGCAGGTGAGCGCCAGCTTCAGCCGCCAGCCGGATGGCAGCTATCTCAGCGTGGATAATCGCCCCTGTTATTTTGTGTATGTGCGCGGCGAAAGCGCGGCCCCGCCCATTCGCCAGCAAATTGGCAGCAGTTCGCTGTTCATCCTCAGCGATGACCTGAACCGCATTGACGGCGCGGCGCTGCACCTGCTGCTGAGCCATGACCATGACCTGTGCCACCTGGAATCGCCGCTGGCGACGGTGGACTTCTGGAATGGCTTTCAACTGTATGCCATGCTGAACGAACCGCCGCAGTATATTTTTGCCCTCTTTCTGGTCATCGAAGGCCAGCAGGCCTATGGCATGGACGGGCGCGGGCTGGCGCTCATCACGCGCGGCAGCGCCACCTTTGCCCCCTACCACACCCGCGGCACCACCCATTGTTATGGCGGGGCCGAAGCCTTCCTCACCATGCAGGAACTGCTGGATCGCTGGAACGCGGCGCAGCGGCCGGATATGCGGGCCCTGCGGCTGCGGCTGATCCCGCTGGCGGAGGCCCCGGCACGGGTAGACCAGGGCAAGCTGTATCGCCGCCGTGACCATGTGCTGCACGCCTGGCTGGCGCTGTAGGGGCGCGTCGTATGTACCTCACCCCGGAGCATGTGCGGGCCGCGCTGGCGGGGCCGCCGCTGGATGACGCAGCCGCCATGTCGCCGCTGCCGCGCGGGTTTCCGCCCCCGGCACTGGCCGATACGCCGCCGCGCCAGGCCGCCGTCCTGGTGCTGCTGTACCCCGCCCGCCCGGACGACTGGCAGATCATCCTCACCCGGCGCACCGAAACGCTTAAAAAGCACAGCGGGCAGATCAGCTTTCCCGGTGGCAGCCGCGATGACGATGATGCCTCGTGGGCGGCGACCGCCCTGCGCGAAACCTGCGAAGAACTGGGATTGTGCCATCTGCCGGGGCTGGCGCTGCTGGGTGAACTGGCGACCTGTTACATCCCGCCCACCCATTATGAAGTGCATCCGGTGGTGGCGGCGGTGCCGGTGGATGTGCAGCCGCTGCTGAAGCCCTCCGGCAGCGAAGTGGCCCAGGTGCTGGCGCTGGCGCTGGATGACCTGCTGCGCCCGGCCACGCGCCAGGAAGAACTGCGCCAGATCATGGGTTACAGCGTGGTGGTGCCCTATTATCGCGTGCAGGAGCATAAGGTGTGGGGCGCAACGGCCGTCATCCTGGGCGACCTGGAAGCGCGGCTGCGCCACACCCTGCCCCCGGACGTGCTGCACCGGCTGTAGCGCCCGCCGCCCGCCGCCCCACGACGAACAGAACCCTTTTTCCCCGTCATCCAGCATTCTTGGCCGGTGGCTGCAACTGGATTGACCGGCCCGGCCGCCGGCGCGTTACAATAAGCACTAACGCAGGTGAGCCGCAGGAGGCGGGCAATGGATGAAGGCTATGTGCTGGTGATCGGTTCGGCCGGAATCGATATTAAAGGTCGCCCGGACAGCCCCCTCCAGCCGGGGCAGCCCAACCCCGGCCGGGTGCGTAACAGCGTGGGCGGCGTGGCCCGCAATATCGCCGAAAATTTGGCCCGGCTGGAGATGCCGGTGGTGCTGCTGACCGCCCTGGGTGATGATACCGGCGGGCTGCGCGTGCTGGATGAATGCCGCGCGGCCGGCATCGACTGTGACAGCGTGCAGATCATCCCGGAGAGCCGCACCGGGACGTATCTGGCTTTTTTGCGCCAGAATGGTGAACTGGATGTGGCGCTGACCGATTTTGAAGTGATGCAGCACCTGGACAGTGCCTGGCTGCGTGACCACGCCGGGCTGTTCGCCGAAGCGGCCCTGGTGGTGCTGGATGCCACGCTGAGCGATGAAGCGCTGGCCACCGTGTTTGACCTGGCGGCGCGGTATGGCGTGCGCGTGTGTGCCGACCCCACCACGCCCTCGCTGGCGGGCAAACTGTGCCCCTACATCGACCGGCTGTATTTGATTACGCCCAACGCCGGCGAAACCTCCGCGCTGTGCGGGCTGCCCCGCGCGGCCACCGATCTGGATACGGCCATTGCCGCCGCCCGCGGCCTGGTGGCCCTGGGCGCGGCCATCGCGGTGGTGACGATGGGCGAACTGGGCCTGGCCTATGCCGATCGCAGCGGGGGCGGCTTCATCCGGGCGCTCAAAACCCGCGTGCTGGATGCCACCGGCGCGGGCGATGCGCTCACCGCGGCCATCATCTTCGGGCTGCTGAACGATGTTGACCTGGATGAAGCCATGCGCCTGGGGGTGACGGCCGCCGCGCTGACGCTGCAAAGCCGCGATACGGTGCTGCACAGCCTCAGCCAGGAACTGCTGTACGATAAGCTGCTGGTGTAGCTAACGCACGCTGACGCGGCTGCCGGCGGGCGTTTTTTCTACCATGATGTGCGCCGGGAAGCTGTCGCGCAGGTCATCAATATGGGTGATGACCAGGATGAGATCGAAATCGTCCTGAATGGTGTTGATGGCTTCCACCAGGCGCGAGCGCCCGTCTTCGTCCTGCGTGCCGAAGCCCTCATCCATGAACAGGGTCCGCAGGTGGGCCCCGGCGCGGCGGGCCAGCATCTTCGAGAGGGCGATGCGGATGGCGAAGTCGATGCGAAAGGCTTCGCCGCCGCTGTACATTTCGTAGGCGCGGGTGCCCAGGTCATCGGCGATTTCAATATCCAGCGTTTCGGTGATGCCGCCGGTCACTTTTTCGCGCTGGGTGGTCATTTTGAGGTGCATTCGCCCGTCGGTCATGCGGGCCAGCAGGTCATTGGCGGTCGTCTCCAGTTCCGGGATGGCCGTTTCGATCATCATGGCGGGCACGCCATCTTTGCTAAAGGCGCGGCGCAGGTCATCATAGAGGGCGCTTTCGGCTTTTAGCACCTCGCGGCGGGCTTCTTTCTCCTGGCGCTGTTTACGCCGGTCGGCCAGCGCGGCCAGCGCCTGGCTGGCGGTGGTCAGGCGCTCCCGGGCCTGAATTTCGCGCAGGCGCTCGCGGCGCACATCTTCCTCCCGGCGGTGCAATTCCTGCACCAGCAGTTCCAGCGCGGCGATTTGCTCCTTCAGCGCGGCGCTGCGTTCCGCCTCGCGGGTGAGGCTGGTTTGCAGGCGTTCCTGGCGGGCCAGGGCATTGTCCAGCGCCAGCCGTTCACCGGGCAGGGCATGGTGCGCCAGTTGCAGCCGGTGATGCTGCCCTTCGTAGTGCTGGTACTCTTTCAGGCTGTCGCGGGCGGAATGGTGCGTGCCGCGGTCATAGCCGATTTCGTCGAGCTGTGCCTGAAGCTCGTCGCGCTGGCGGCGCAGTTCCTCGCCAAAACGTTCTTCGGCCAGCGCCGCGCGGATGAGGTTGAGGCTGACGGCGGCGGCATCGCGCTGGGCCTGGCGGGCGCGGGCTTCTTTCTGCTCGCTGTCCAGGGCCCCGGCGCGGCTGTTCAGGGCCGGCAGCCGTTTCAGGTCATCGGCCAGCGCGTTCATCTGGCCGTCCAGCGTCTCCAGTTCCGCCGTAATGGCCCGGTTGCGCTCTTTTTGCGCGGCATAGTCCACCCGGCGGCGGTCGCGGTCGGTGATAAGCTGCTGCGTCAGCGTCTCCCGGTGATCGGCCGTCAGCGGCTGGCCGCACAGGGGGCAGGCTGCGCCGCCCGCCTGTTGCAGGCGTTCAATGCGCTCATTCAAGTCGGTGCCTTCGGTCTTCAGCAGCTTGAGGCTGGTTTCGTGGCCGGAGCGTTCTTCGCGCAGGGCGTTCATGCGGGCATAGAGCGCGTCGCGCTCCGCCTCGCGGGCTTCCAGCCGGGCGATTTCGTCGCGCACGCGGGCCAGTTCGCCGGCCACCTCGTCCGGCCGGCGGCTGTCCGGCTGGTCAATGAGCGTCTGGTAGCCGTGCTGCTGCTGTTCCAGCCGGGCGCGGGCGGCCTGCAACTCCTGTTCCACTTTGTTCAGGCGGCCCTGCAAATCGTTGAGGGTGAGCAGTTTGCCGCTGAGCGATTCATCGACCTGGCGGGCCTGTTGCAGCGCCGCATAGCCGGACTGGATGAGATCGCTGTCCTGGAGGATGGTGTCATAATCGGCGATGCGCTGGCGGCGTTCCGCCACGTCCACCAGCAGGCTGTCCATGTCGGCGGCATATTCGCGCTGGCGGCGTTCATGATCGGCCAGGGCTTCTTTATCGCGCTTGAGGTCGGTTTCGGCATGGGCGACGGCCTGGCGGCGGTCTTCGGCCAGTTGCAGGCTGCGGCTGGCTTCCTCCACGGCGGCGGCGGCGGTCTGCTGTTCCTGCCGGCGCTGCGGCTCCTGGCGCAGTTCCTCGTCAATCTCGCTCAGCGTGCGCTCAATCACGCGGATGTCGAGGTCGCGCTGTTTAATCCGCTCTTTGGCCCGGTCTTCGTAGACGGCCCACGTCTCCAGCCCCAGGATTTCCCCCAGAATTTGCTTGCGCTCGGCGGGTTTTTTGCGGGTGAAGGCATCCGCCTTGCCCTGCTGAAGGAAGGCCGAATGCACGAAGGTATCGTAAGTGAGCCGCAGCAACTTATTGATTTTCTCCTGGGTGTGCAGCATGGAGGGTTCATTGATTAGCTGCGGTGTGCCATCCGGCCGCAGCACCCATAAATCCAGCGTGCCGCTGCCTTTTTTGCTGCCGCGCCGCCGCCGGATGACGCGGTAGGGCAGCCCTTCCTGCTCAAAATCGAGCTGGACGGACATTTCCTGGGTGCCCAGGTGGATCAGTTCGCCTTCGGTGCGGGCGCGGGCCCGGCCCCACAGCGCCCAGGTGATGGCATCCAGCAGGGACGATTTGCCCGCGCCGTTATCGCCGGTGAGGCAGGCCAGGTGAATGCCTTCCAGCACGATCGGGTCGGGGGCGCGGTAGGGCAAAAAATTTCGCAGTTCCAGGCGCAGCGGCAGCATAACACACTCTCACAGCCGTTCAGGGGCGATGCAGCATCGCCCGGGGGTGACGATAGATGATGGCCTGATTATAGAACAGATGTGAGATGCCGGGCAGGGGCGGGCCCGGCACCCCCGCCCCGGCGCATTCTGCGGTACACTGAAGCAGAGGGCCGCGCCGCCACGAACAAAATGGCCGCGGGCCAATCCAGCCCGGGCGGCCCCGGCGTTAGGTAGACAGGATGCGCTGTGCTGCTGTGATGAGGAAGGAACCTGACCCGTGAGCGATGTTCGTTTTTACCACGATCTGCCCGCCATTTATCATCTGGGCGACATCACCCGCCCGGAACACTACCACGATGTGCCACCGGACTGGCATATCGCCCTCACCGATGTCCGCGGTTCCACGAAAGCGATTGCCGCCGGGCGTTACAAAGAGGTCAACGGAGTCTCGGCGGCGACCATCACCGCGCTGCTGAACAGCCTGCCCAAAATTGATATTCCGTTTGTGTTCGGCGGCGATGGGGCCACGGTGCTCATTCCGCCGCAGGTGGTGCCGGCGGCCAAGCGGGCGCTGGTGGCGGCGCAGCGCATGGCCCGCGAGCAATTTCAACTGGAGCTGCGGATTGGCGTGGTGCCGGTGCAGGCGGTGCTGGCCGGCGGTTATGCTGTGCGCGTGACCAAACTGCACATGTCGGAAAATTTTCAGCAGGCCATCTTCACCGGCGGCGGCCTGAACTATGCCGAAAAGCTGCTGAAAGACCCGGAACAGGGGCTGGCCTATGCCGTGGAGGATTTTGGCGGCGAGGTGCAGGGCGATTTTAGCGGCTTTGAATGCCGCTGGAGCGAAATGCCGGGCCCGCACGGCGAAACGATCAGCCTGATGGTGCAGGCCATCACCGGCGACAGCACGCAGGATAACGACATTTACCGCGAGGTCATCCGCAAAATTGAGGCCATCTACGGTGATGCCAGCCACCGCCATCCCATCGCCCTGGAGGGGATGCGCGTGGCCACCGACCCGCAAAAGTTTCGCGTGGAGACGGGCATTCGCCAGGGCGATACCCGCCTGTCCAACCGCCTGAAGCTGATGCTGTACGCCATGGCGGGGTATGTGCTGTGGCGCTACAAAGATGGCATCTGGGATCGTTACCGGGCGGTGGTGCGGGCGGCCACCGACCATGAAAAATTTGATGATACGCTGCGGATGATTATGTCCGGCACGGCGCAGCAGCGCGCAGCCCTGCGGGCCTACCTGGACGCACTGTACCGGGCCGGGCAGGTGGTGTATGGCACGCATGTCTCGTCACGGGCGCTGATGACGTGCATCGTGTTTGACCGCTTCGGGCGGCAGGTGCATTTTGTGGATGGCGCGGACGGCGGTTATGCCCTGGCGGCCAGCGAGATGAAACTGCAAATCGCGCAGCGGGCGGCGCATCCGGTATAATGGCCGCCAGCACACCGGGCGCTGTTCCTGAAACCTGTAACCTCAACCCCGGTGTAAGGTGACGATGCCCATCCACCGCGAAGGTTATCCCTCCATCCTCACTGTGAGCGCGGCGCTGCTGCTGTTCAATGCGCTGCTGGCCGGGCTGGTTGCGCCGGGCGTGCTGCTGCTCACGCTGCCGCTGTCGGCGCTGCTGCTGGGTTTCTTCGTGCAGTTCTTCCGCAACCCGCCGCGCACCACCCCGCTGGATGCCGATGCCGTGTTGGCCCCGGCGGATGGCACCATCGTCGCCATTGAGCGCGTGCCGGAGGACGAATATTTTCACGCTGAACGCCTGAAAATCTCGATTTATATGTCCGCGCTGAATGTGCATCTCAACCGGGTGCCCATCACCGGCACGGTGCGCTATGCCCGCTATCATCCGGGGCGCTACCTGGTGGCCTTCCACCCCAAAGCCTCCACGCTCAATGAACGCGCCAGCATCGTGCTGGAAGATGAGCGCGGGCGGGCGCTGCTGGTACGCCAGATCGCCGGGCTGCTGGCGCGGCGCATCGTGACCTATGTGCAGGCCGGGCAGGCGGTGCAGGCGGGGCAGGAACTGGGCTTCATCAAATTTGGGTCGCGCTGCGATGTCTTTTTACCGCTGACTGCCCGCGTGACCGTGGCGCTGGAACAGCGCGTGCGCGGCGGCGAAACCTGCCTGGCCCGGCTGGATACCCCCGACTAAGGTGCCCCGGTGGCGTGCAGAATTTCGTACAGCAGCACGCCCGTCGCCACCGCCAGATTTAACGAATCGCTGCGGCCCTGCATGGGCAAAAACACCATCTGCTGGCACAGCGCCTGCTGCGCCGGGGACAGGCCATGCTGTTCGCTGCCCATGAGCAGGATCAGCGGCCGGGTGTAGGTGGCCTGGCGGTAGTGGGTGTGGCCGCTGCCGGCCGCGCCGATGATGGTGAAGCCGGTGGCCGCCTGCCAGGCGGCCAGCGCGTCAAACGTCGTCGTGACGATGGACAGCGCGAACAGCGCCCCCATGCTGGCCCGCAGCGCGGTGGGGTGGCCGGGGTCGGTACACGGGCCGATCAGGATCACGCCGGCGGCACCGGTGGCATCGGCCGTGCGGAGGATGGTGCCCAGGTTGCCGGGGTCCTGCACTTCCAGCAGCGCCACCCACACCCCGCCCCGGTCGGCCACGGCGGCCAGCGGGGTGTAACGCTGGCGAATGACCGCCGCCAGCCCCTGCGGATGCTCTTTGCCGGCGATGCTCTCGAACACATAGGCGCTGGTGAGCAGCACCGGGATACCGGCCTGCTGCGCGGCGGCCACCGTCTGCTGCCCCACCGCGCTCACCAGGCGTTCCGGCGCGACGATGAGCTGTTCAATGTCTGCGCCGGTGTGCAGCGCTTCCGTGACAATGCGAATGCCCTCCGCCAGGAACACACCCTGCGCCTGGCGGGCTTTGCGCTCGTGCAGGCTGCGTAAGCGCACAATGGCCGGGTTGCTGCGGCTGGTGATGAGGCTCATGCCGGGGGATCATCCTCGCGTTTGCGGCGCTTTAGCAGGGCCCCCACGGTGCTGGCTTCGCCGGCTGCGGGCCGCGGCGGGTCGGCGGGGGTGTACAGCGTTTCTTCCAGGCGGCCGGCGGGGCCGGCCGGCGCAGCGGGTGCGCCTGGCGCAGGCGGGCGCTCCGGGGTGGCCGGCCCCGGAGCCGGGTTGTCCCCGGCGACCCCGGCGGTGCGTTCACGGGCGCGGTTGCGAACATCCTTCAGCGTGGCCAGGCGTTCGGTATGTTCCGGGCTGGCACTCGCGCCGCGGCCCAGGGCCTGGCGCAGGCGCTGCCAGTCGCTGCGGGTGATAATGAGCCGGCGCACGGCAATATCCAGCGGCAGCAGCAGGGCCGCCAGCAGCAGCAGCCAGGGCATCACCGGCGTGGCGGCCGTTCGCAGCGCGGCCGTGCGGGCAAAGGCCGCCGCCGGATCTGCGCTCAGGTCACGGCCGCCGGTCAGCGTGGCCAGGTCGGCCAGCAGCGCCAGGTTCGGCTCTGCCTGGCGATATTCGGCCGAATAGCCCATCACCCAGCCATTTACCTCGCGCAGCGGCGGCGCGGCCGGATCAGCCGATTGGCCGCTGAGCGCCAGAAAATAGGCCCCTTCGCCCTCCGGCGTAAACTCCGCTTCATAGCGGCCGGGGGCCACCTGGGCCAGCGCCAGTGTGCGGGCTGCGTTTTGCGGGGTCAGCAGGCGCACCTGCAACGCCAGGTTGTTCAGGAAGGCCCCGTCCGGCGTGCGGGCATCCACCACCAGCCGCGCCCGCCCCTCCTGCATGACGACGCGGGTTTCCAGGGCGGTCTGTGCGCCGGTGGTGATCGTCCAGCCCACCGCCTGGCTCCAGAAGCGGGCATAATCCGCCCACGTCACCCAGTCGGCGGCCCACCGCGCGGTCGCATCCGAGGTGAAGGCGACGGCCCGGCCCAGGCCATACTGCCACTGTGCCAGCAGCGGATCGTTGAAGGGGGCCGGGCCGCGCAGCACCACCTGCGCCGTGCTTTTGGCCCCGGTGACGACGTAACCACGCAGGGGCGGCAGCGCCGGCAGCCCGTTCAGGATGGGGCTGGCCGCGGTTTGCACCAGGCTAAAGGTGCCTTCGCTGATGTAGGTGCGCGTGGCCAGCGCGGTTTCCAGGGCGAAAATGTTGGGAATCTGGCTGATGTCCTGCACCGGGTGATAATTGCCGCCGCCGGCGGTGGCCATCTGCGCCAGGAAGGCCGGCGGGCGGGCCCCCACCGCGATCACCGAGGTGGTGATGTCGTAGTCATCGTGCAACTGCTGTGCCAGTTCCACCAGGCCCAGGGCGCTGGAACCGCCGTCGGTGAGCAGCATAATGTGTTTGCGCTGCGACGGGTCGCCGACCAGATCGCGCTCCACCAGGCGCATCCCGGCCAGAATATCGGTGCCGCCGCCGGGGCGCAGCGTGCCCACCAGCCGCTGCAATTCGCGCCGGTCGGCCACCGGCTGCACCGGCACCACCCACGCCCCGCCGGTATCAAACGAGCCAATCCCCACGCGATCGGTGGGCTGCAAAAAATCAATGGAGAGGCCAATGGCCCGCTTGGCCAGTTCCAGGTTGGGGATGCCGCTGGCATCGGTGGCGGCCATGCTGCCGGAACGGTCGATCAAATAGGCGATGGTGAGCTGTGGCATCCGCTGTTGATCGCGGATTTGCATGTCCAGCGGCAGGGTGTCTGCCAGCGGGGTCTGGTAGTAGCCGCCGGGGCCATAGGCCTGCGGCCCGCCGATGACCACCAGCCCGCCGCCCAGGTCGCGGACGTAGCTTTGCAGGCGCAGCATCTGCTCGCCGGAGAGGGCCGTGGCCGGGGTATTCACCAGCACAATGCTCTGGTAATCCGCCAGCAGCCCGGTATCCGGCGGCAGGCTGGCGGGGGTACGCACATCCACGGCAAAGCCGGCGGCCGTCAGCGCCGGGCGCAGATGCACGATGTCATCCAGGCTGGCGGCCACCAGCAGCACCCGCGGCGCACCGATCACCTGGGTGAAGGCGGCCAGATCGTTATTCTGGCTGATGCCGTCCTGCGGCACCACCACCCGCGCCGAAAAATCCAGAAAGCCGCTGTCCTGGGCGGTTTGCAGCAGGGTGTAGCCGTTGCTGCCCGGCTGCAATTGCAGCGCCGTCTCGCTGACCAGGCGGCCGCCGGCGAAGATGAGCAGCGTGGCGGGCGTGGCCGCGCCGGCTTCGATGGTCACGCTCAGGTCAAATTCCTGCCCTTCGATGACGCGGGCCGGGGCTTCGAGGGTGGTCACGCGCACATCCGGCAGCGGCGGGCGGCGGAAAGGCACATAGCTGATCTCCACCCCGGCGGCGGCGGCGAACTGCGCCCGCGTGCGGGCATTGCCCACCGTCTCCTGACCATCGCTCAGCAGCACAATGCGCCGCACCGTATCCGCCGGGAACAGCGACAGCGCCGCCTGGAGTGCTTCCGCCAGGGCGGTCTGGCCCGGCAGCACCGCGGAGCGAATGGGCGCGACGGCCGGCAGGGCCGTCAGCGGCTGGTCGATGGACACGGTTTCGCCGAAGACCACCACCCCCCACAGATCATCGACCGGGCGGGCGGCCACCGCCTGCTGAAGATAGTCCAGTTGGGCGGCGCGGGCGGCCGGCCCCATGCTGTCCGAGGCATCCACCAGAAAAATGACCGCCAGGCGCTCCACCGGGCGCACCACCTGCAACCCCGCCAGCGCCAGGATCAGCAGCAGCAGGATGAGCGTCCGCAGCAGCCGGCTGGCCTCATCGCGCCGGCGGCGAAAGGCATGGCGCGGCCGGCCGATGTACCACACCGGCGGTAACACCAGCAGCAGCAGCAGCGCAGCGGGCAGGCCAAAGGTCATAATATGTCCTGCGATAACACACACGGGCCGGCTGAGCGCGGCCCCGGGCCGCCCCATGATAAACCAGCGCCCGGCAAATAGCGATTCTTCATCTGCGCCCCCGGCCCCCGCCCGGCCATAACCGTAACCGTGACCATAATCGTAACCGTGACCCTGACTGTGACCCCGACCCCGGCCCTGACCCCGACCCCGACCCTGACCGGGGCTGTGCGCGTGAACGCAGCGGGGCGGGCAGGCTGAGCCGGCGATGATACCACCACCACTCCAGCAGCAGCACCAGCAGGGCCAGCAGGGCCAGCAGCGCCCCGAACTCACGCAATCCGGGGCGGGCGGCGGCGCTGGCCGGGCGCGGGCTGCCGCCCAGGTTCAGCGCCGGCTGCGGGGTGATGTCGCTTTCGCCGCTGCCGAACAGCGTCACGGCGAAGGGGTAGGTTTGCGTGCCGCTGTCATCGCTAACGCTGAGCGTGTACAGCCCCGGCCGGTGCGTATCGGTAAAGATGGGGGCGGCCGCGGCCAGCGCCACCGGCTGCACCGTGCCATCCGGCAGGGTGACGGCCGCGCTGCGGGTGGTGAACGGCAGCGTCAGCGGCAGCGGGTCGCCCACGCGCAGGCTGGCAGGAACGCTGATGACGCTGGCCGGCGTGAACCATTCCAGCACATTGGCCATCAAAATGGGAAAGGTGATTTGCAGCGGCAAATCGCTGTCGCGCAGGTCAAACGGCAGGATCACCACCTGGCGGCCGCCGGTTTCGCCGGCCAGCAGCAGCGCCTGACCGCCACTGGCGACCAGCGGCTGCGCCCAGTCCGCCTGTATCGGCCGCGCCTGGCGTAAATTCACCGTGCGAAAATCCACATAGGTGAGCAGCGGATGGCCGCGGGCGACGGTGAACAGCGGCCCCGGCACCGGGGCCGGCTCGCCCACGGTGAACAGGGCGCTGCTCTGCGGCGGGTTGATGATGAGCAGGTCGCCGGCGGGCAGCGCGTCCGGCAGCCAGCCATCCAAAATAGACACATCGTAGGGCTGTTCCGGCAGCCGCCGCGTGATGTCGCCGCGGAAGGTTTGCACCTGGGGCAGGCTGCCCAGGGCCTGCTCCACAAAGCGATTGCCGGCCGCCGACAGCAGCAGCACCCGCCGCGTGCGGTCGGTGGCGGCGGTGGCAAAGGCGCGGTTATCCAGCGCCAGATAATCGGTCACGCTATCGTCGTAGACCAGTTCCGCCGTCAGCGTCTGAAAGGGACGATCCACCGCGAAGACAAAGGAGCGCTGGCTGCCGGCCGCGATGCTCTGCGCCGCCGATTCCCACAGTTCGCCATCCAGCCGGATGACCAGCGACACAGCCGCCGCCCGGCCGCTGCTGTTGCTGACGCTGGCGAACAACTGCGGCGGCTGGCCCGGCAGGGCGCGGGTGGCCAGGGCGGTAATCGCCAGGTTGTCGCCGGATTGCCCCACCGGGATAAAAATGGGCTGCGGCAGCGTGTCCGGCAGGCGGGTCAGGTCGGGGGGCAGGTTGCCATCGCTGATGATGATGATATTGAACTGTTCTGCGCCTTCGGCCGCGGCGGCCGCCAGCGTGAGCGCGGTTTGCCAGTCGCCGCCACCCTGGCCGGGACGGGCCGCGGCCAGCGCCGCCCGCAGCAGGGCGGTATCGCCGGTATAGGGGGTGAGCGCCCCGGTGGTATCGCTGACGCGGATGAGGGCCAGTTCATCGCCTGCCCCCAGCGCATCGATCACCTGGCGGGCCTGCTGGCGGGCGGCTTCAAAGCGGCTGCCGCCGCTGACATCGGTGGCGTTCATGCTGGCGGTGGCATCCAGCAGCAGCACGGTGCGCCCGGCGCTGAGGGTTTCGACCACCTGGGCGGGGCGGGCCAGCGCCAGCACCAGCAGCGCCAGGATCAACAGTTGCAGCAGCAGCAGGGCATTGCGCCGCAGCCGCTGCCAGGGGGTGCTGGCTTCGGTATCCTGCAACACCTGCTGCCACAAAAAATGGCTGCTCACCGGCACGTCGCGGCGGCGCAGGCGCAGCATATACAACAGCACAATGGGGAGCGCCAGCAGCCCGGCCAGCAGCGCCGGCGGTAGCAGTAACGTCATGGGTGGGCCTGCTTCCTCAGTATCACACACCTGCGGCCGGAAGATGATGGGTCATTACCGGATATAAACACAGAGGCACAGAGACACAGAGCGCGTGAGTACGGCTAATCTCCGGCTGTAGACCCGTTGATGACGCGATGAATACCATGTTTCAATAACTTTTCGCCAAAATTGATGAGCAGCGCCAGATGTAATCCGGTAACACGTAAATAAGTGAGGGTTTGCGCCAGAAAGACAGGATGCAGTTCCCGTACCGCCTGGCATTCCACAATCACACGATCTTCAATGAGCATATCCAGGCGCAGCGCTGTGCTGAGGGGAACATTTTTATAATAAACCGGGATGGCTTTCTGGCAATCGACCCGCAGCCCGCGCTGCTTTAATTCCAGCGCCAGGGCTTCTTCATAAATACTTTCCAGCAGTCCGGGGCCGCCCAGGGTTTTATGCACCGTCAGCGCCGCATCAATGATGTTGCCGGTCAGGGTGTTTTCCGGGGCCAAATGTCCACGCATCACCAGTCTCCGTATGCAAATGGTTCTTTCTCCGTGCCTCTGTGT
>JALOOI010000231.1 GCA_025454495.1 Anaerolineae bacterium | reverse complement strand
TCCCCAGCAGCCGCAAATAAACACCGGGCGATCTTCTGATCGCCCGGCGTGCGCTTTTTCCCACTTTTAGCCGGGATTGTTGCCGGCCGGCGGCGTGGCGGCTTCCGGCGGGGCAGAGCCGGCCGGGGGCACGGTGATCGTCAGCAGCGCGTGGCGGTGGTGGTGGTGCTGCTGCTGCCCGTTTGCGGGGCGCTGGCATTCACCTCCGCCGCGCAGCGAAAGCCGATGGAGCGCGGGAAAGACGCGGCCAGCGTTTCTGGCGCGGGCTGCGCCGACTGGCGATGCACCGTGCGGGCGAAGAACGGCAGCGCATCCCACGAGCCGCCGCGCAGCACTTTTTGCAGCCCGATGGGCGGCCCCTGCGGATCAACCACCGGCTGCGGCTGGGCCGCTTCTTCGCTGTACCACGTTTCGGTATACCAGTCGCTCACCCATTCGGCCACGTTACCGGCCATATCCTGCACCAGGAAGGGGCTGGCCCCGCCGTTATACGACCCCACCGGCACGGTGCCGGGCGGCAAATCCCGCGGGAAGCGCGTTTTGGACAGCGTATCGTTCCAGTCATTACCCCAGGGGTAAATGCGCCCATCCACGCCCCGGGCGGCATATTCCCATTCGGCTTCGGTGGGCAGGCGGCGGCCGATGGTTTCGCAGTAGGTGGCCGCGCCGTACCAGGTGACGGCGTACACCGGGTGCCGCAGCAGCCCGGCCGGGGCGTTGTAATTGGCGCTGTCAAAGGTGATGACCGCTTCGGTGGGGTTTTCGTTCACCGTCTGGACGCACACAAACCCCTGGCAGCCATCGCGGTGGCTGCGCCCCTGCGAACGCAAATAATTGAGGAAGGCCACGTACTGCTCAAACGTAACTTCGGTGGCTTCCATCTGGAATGTGTCCAGCCGGACGCGAAACGTGGGGCTGGAATCGGCACCGTAGACTTCCTGGCAGTTGCCGCCATGCACATTCACGCAGAAATCCACCGCCCGCAGCACTTCATCGGGGGTGGTGCCCATGGTAAATTCGCCGCCCTGCACCGTGACAAGCTGGCTGAGGATGGGTTGCAGCGCGGCCGGTACGCTGCTGCCGGCGGCCACCGGCGCGGTGGGCAGCACATTGTTCTGGGTGGCGACCGTCGCCTCCACCGACCCCGGCGAGGTGAGGTTGCCGGCCGGCGCACCCGGCGTAGAAGCCACCAGCGCCACCGTGGGCGAGACGATGGTTTGCGGGGTGGGCGTGCTGCTGGGGGCGATCACCTGCACCTGCTGCACCGGCGCGGCGGCATCCGGCGTGGCCGTCACCACGATGGGCGTGGCTGTGGGCTGGCTGGCATCCGGCGTGGGGCTGTACACCACCGCGACCACCTGGGTAATCACCACCGGGGTGGCCGGGGCGGCCGTGCTAAAGCTGTTCAGCAGCCCGCTTAAAAACAGGCTCAGCACCACCGTTGCGCCGCATAATAAACCGGGGAAAAACCCCACGATTGCCCACTGCCAGCGTCCACTGCTGCGCCGTTTGCCCAGTTTGCCATATTGTCCCATACATCTCTCCTCAACTGACCGCCGCGCCGGGTGTTACGGTCATTGTGTCGCGCGGCTGGTTCTATCCTGCCTGAACCAGCCAGAATCCCGGGCCGGGGCGGGCCCGGCCGCGCCGGGCAGTACAGTTCTAAAGCATGATGGGCAAACGCGCAAGATGAGGTTATCGCACCGCCGGGCAAACGCCCGCCGGCCAACCAAAAAGCGCCCGTCGGGGCGCTTCTGGCAGGTCACAGGTGCGGGCGGGGTTTAGCGCTGGTAGTAGCGCAGCCCCACAATGAGATTGGAGAAGATATTGCCGATCGTGGGGCCCAGCAGCGCCAGAATGACGATGACCACCACCGCCACCAGCACCAGGATCAGCGCATATTCCACCAGCCCCTGACCTTCTTCGTCACGCGGACGATACAACATGATGAGACCTCCGTGAAGGATATGAGTTGGAGTAACTGCAATAAGAATCAAAGATGAACACAGCTTACTCCCTGCGCATAGCATACCACAGGACTTTGGTCACACACAATAAAAATTTATATAACGGAAAGAATGTATAAAGATCGCAACAAAAGGTTATGCCAGGCCCCGGCTGCGCCGCGGCCGCCTGCTTGACAGTATTCCCCCGGACAGTTAATCTGAGAAGACAAGCGAAAGTAGCGACGTGTGATCATCACCCTGCCTGCCCCCGATACGCTGTCGGCCCGCGAGGGCCTGCGCCCGGTGAATTTACGGACGGATCTGGCCCCGCTGGCAGATTTGATCGAACTGGTGTTCGCCAGCACCATGGACGACAGCGGCCGGGCGGCCATTCAGGAGATGCGTACCATGAGCCGGATGGGATCGGCGCTGGGGCTGCTGGGCCGGCTGAATGATCTCATGCTGGGCATCAGCCTGGGGTATGTGTGGATCGCCGATGGCCGGCTGGTGGGCAATGTGTCCATTTACCCGGCCAATTACCCGCCCGGCGCGGGCAAAGCGTGGATCATCGCCAACGTGGGGGTGCACCCGGAATACCAGCGGCGCGGCATCGCCTATCAACTGATGCGGGCGGCGCTGCACATGATCGCCGAGAAAGGCGGGCAGCAGGCGCTGCTCCAGGTGGATTATGAGAATACCCCGGCCATTGAGCTGTATTTGCGCCTGGGCTTTGTGCAGGAGCGGGCCTTCACCACCTGGGCCCGCAGCAGCGGGGCCGCGCCGCCGCCGCAGAGCGGCGATCTGTTTTTAACGCGCCGCCGCCCGGCGGAATGGCAGCAGGAATACACTTTGGCCCAGCACACCCGCCCGGCCGATCAGGGGGGGGTGGGCTGGCTGCGCCCGCTGCACGTCAGCCTGTTTCACCGGCCGCTGTGGCAGCGCCTGTGGGACGCGCTCACGCTGAGCAGCATGGAGCGCCTGGTGATTCGCAGTGACGACGACCGGCAGTTGCGGGCGGTGGCCTGGGTGGAGAACACTTTCGCCGCCAGCCGCACGCGCATCACCCTGCTGGCACAGCCCGGCGAAGCCAGCGCGGCCGAAGCGCTGCTCGGTAATATCCTGCGGCGTTTTCGCGGCGCGGCCTTCAGCCTGGAGCATCCCTACGACGATACCAGCATCAGCCACCTGCTGTATCGCCTGCGCTTTCAGCCGGAGCGCACGGTGTGGCACATGCGCTACAATTTTTGAACGATCTTGAAACCACTTTCCAGCCCCCTGCCAACCGTCGGCGGTTGGCTTCAGACCGGCCCCTGTCGTACAATACAATTTACCGAAACTTTACACAGTCTTACGCTTTCTGGTGTTATTGTAGAAGCAGGCGCATCGTCTTCTGTGCAGCAGCCCCATCTTCCTGTCTGGAAGAAGGCCGGCGACCGGCAGCAGACGGCGGTACACCATCAAAGGAATGAGGACGCATGTCAACATCCTTACACCACTCGCTTCAGCAGGAAAAATATCTGGAGCGCTTTACCCGGCGGGCGCGGCGGGTGCTGTGGCTGGCGGTCGATGTCGCCACGGCGGCCGGGCATCGCACGCTGGAGCCGGAACATGTGCTGGTGGGGCTGGCGCTGGAAAAAGGCAGCATTTCGCAGGCGGCTTTGCAGGAGCTGAACATCACTTCGGCCATGCTGCGGACGCTGCTGCTGGGGCGGATGCCGGCCCGGCCGGGCACCGCCGGCGACCCCGGCGAAATGCTGCCCATGTCCGGCGCGACCGAGGAGGCGCTGCACCTGGCGCAGGAGACCGCCGCCGGCATGGGCAACCCCTTTGTGGGCACCGAACACCTGCTGCTGGCCGTCATGCAGCAGTCGAAGTATGGTGTACTGTCCATGATCCGCGATGCCGGCACCACGCCGGATGTGGTCATGCGGCGGGTGCAGCGGGTGCTGCAATCCCTGCCGCGCAGCACCGCCATGGAGACGGTAGAGAGCGGGGCTTTCGCCGGCGTGGTGCGCCAGGCCATTCAGGTGGCAGAAGAAGCCCGCCACAGCCGCCTGGAGCCGGAGCACCTGCTGCTGGCGCTGTGGCTGCTGGAATTTGCCCCGCTGCGGCAAACCCTGGGCGACCTGTCCCTTCAGGAAGCGCAGTTGCGCCGCCTCATCCAGACGCTGCCGGTGCCGCCGCTGGAGACGGGCAAAGCGCCGGAACGCTCCTACGCCGCGCAACTGCTCATCACCGATGCCGAAGGCATCGCCGGGCGCAGCGGCCGGGCCGTGCTGCCCTATGACCTGTTCTTTAAGCTGATGACCGACCGCCGGACGCTGACGCGCTGGCTGCCGGCCCTGGGGATCGCTGCGGACCGGCTGCCACCGCTGCTGCTGCGCTACGGCATCCATACCCGCCCGGCCCGCGGCTGGCTGCGCCGCTAACGCCCCGCCCGGAGGAACGCCATGCCCGAAACCATCCTGGTGGTGGACGACGAACAGCGCATTATTGACCTGGCCCGCATGTATATCGAAAATGAGGGCTTCGCCGTGGCCAGCAGCACCGACGGCCGCGAAGCCCTGCAAAAAATCCTGAACGATAAGCCGGCGCTGGTGGTGCTGGATTTGATGCTGCCGGGCATGGACGGGCTGGAAATTTGCCGCCGCGTGCGTACCCAGTCCGACCTGCCCATCATCATGCTCACCGCCCGCAGCGATGATATTGATAAGATCGTGGGGCTGGAACTGGGCGCGGATGATTACCTGACCAAGCCCTTTAACCCGCGCGAGCTGGTGGCCCGCATTAAGGCCATTTTGCGCCGCAGCGAGCGCAAAGCCGCCCCCGAAGCCAAACCCCTCACCCTGGGCAACCTGCTGATTAACCCGGAGCAGCGCCTGGTGCAGGTGGATGGGGTCACGGTCGATTTACGCATGAAAGAATTTGACCTGCTGCTGATGCTGGCGGAGAACCCCGGCATCGTGTTCAGCCGTGAGCGCCTGCTGGATGTGGTGTGGGGCTACAACTTCGCCGGAGAGACCCGCACCGTGGATGTGCATGTGGCCCACCTGCGCCACAAACTGCGCCAGATGTCGCCGCAGGTGGAGACCGTGTGGGGGGTGGGCTACAAGCTGGTGGTGGATTAGCCCGGCCCCATGCCCGGCACCCGCCAGCCGCCCGGTTTATGGTTGTGTCAGGTATGCTGGAGGTATGCCCCGTGTTCGCCCGTCTGAGTTTACGCCTGCAACTGTTGATTTCGTATGTGCTGCTGCTGGGGATTTCCCTGGGGACGATCATCGTGGCCCTGCTGATTTCGCTGGCCACCCTGCCGGCCCCGGTGGAACCCACCTATCAGCGGCTGGCGGCGCTGATGAAAGGGCTAAACAACCGCGAGACCATCCTGAGTTTTACCGTGCCGCTGCGGAATGTGCCGGGCAGCGCCACCGGCCCCATGCGGGATGATCTGGCGGAATTCAGCGGCACCTGGGGCGTGCGCGTGCTGGTGCTCACCGTGCTGGACAATAACAGCACCCTGGTGGCCTACGACAGCGCCGGCGTGTTCACCAGCCTGGAGCCGATGCTGCTGCGGACGATGCCCTATGCCAGCAGCCAGTTGCAATCCTCGCTGGCGCGGGGCCTGCGCCAGGTGTACGGCAGTTTTATTGACCCGCAGGATAACACCGAATGGCTGGCCGGCGGGGTCGCCTCCGAAATTGTCACCCGGCGCGGGGCGGTGCCCTTCATCCTGCTGCTGGCGGAGCAGCGCGGGCGGGTCTCGCTCCAGGAAACGCTGAGCGACCTGAGCAGCGCCCTGCTGCCGCCCATCTTTCAGGCGGGGGTGGTGGGGCTGGTGGTCGCCATCATCATGGCCTTTCTCATCAGCCAGGGGCTGGTGCGGCCGCTGCACCTGCTGGCGGCCGGGGCGCGGGCGGTGGCCCGGGGCGATTATGAATACCACGTGCCCGAAATCGGCCCGGCCGAAATTCGCGGGCTGGCCGGCGCGTTCAACCGAATGCGCGGCGAAGTGAAGAGCGCCGGCCAATCTCAGCGCGATTTTATGGCCAACGTCTCGCACGATCTCAAAACGCCCCTCACCTCCATCCAGGGTTACGCCCAGGCCATTATGGATTTTCCCGACAAAGACCCCTCCGGCTCCGCCCGCATCATTTACGATGAAGCCGCCCGGCTGAACCGCCTGGTGGTGGAACTCACCGACCTGGTGCGGATGCAGTCCGGCCGGCTGTCCATGAAATCTGAAGCGCTGGACATGGGCGAGATTGCCGCGGCCATCGGCCAGCGGCTGGCGGTGGTGGCCCGCAAAAAACAGGTGTCGCTGAAGCTGAAGACCGCCCCCATGCCGCCCATCGCCGGCGATGGCGACCGGATGGCCCAGGTGCTGACGAATCTCATCAGCAATGCCATTAAATTTACGCCCACCGGCGGCACGGTGCTGGTGCGGACGGCGGTGAACAACGGCGGCGTGGAAGTGAGCGTGCAGGATACCGGCGTGGGCATCCCGGCGGCGGATTTACCGCGCATCTTTGAGCGTTTTTACCAGGTGGACAAAGTGCGCGGGCCGGAACGCGGCACCGGGCTGGGCCTGGCCATCGTCCGCGAGATTGTGCAGGCGCACGGCGGCACCATCACCGTGGCCAGCCCCGGCGAAGGCCGCGGCACCACGTTCACCATCTGGCTGCCCTCGCCCCTGCTCAGCACCATCGTCAGCCGGGGGCATTAACGGCGCGGCAAAGGGGAACTTTGCGCCGGTGCTGGCGGTCTTTATCAGCAGGATCAATCACTGAGGGAGTACGCCACGATGGAAAAACCGAAACGCAAGGGATTGCCCGTTAACCCCCGGCACGGGGCGCTGCTGCTGGCGGCCGGCATGGGACTGGGGGTGCTCGTCACCGGGCTGGCCGTGCTGCTGCTGAGCAGCAGCCAGGCAGCGCCACCGCCGCCCGTGCCCACCGCCATCCC
>JALOOI010000041.1 GCA_025454495.1 Anaerolineae bacterium | reverse complement strand
ACGCCAGCGCCCCGCATTTGCGATTATGAAGGTTCGGATTATCGCACCCGTTTCTGGGAGGGGCAGGGACGCACTTATGAAGACCTGGTGGAGCGCCAGGTACTGCGCCGGCTGCTGCCGGCCGGCGGCCAGCGCCTGCTGGAAATTGGCGCGGGCTTCGGCCGGCTGACCGCGGAATACGCCATGTATGACCGGGTGGTGCTGCTGGATTATTCTTTCTCGCAGCTTGCCTATGCCCGCCAGCAACTGGGGGATGGCCGGTTTATCTACGTGGCGGCGGATGCTTACAACCTGCCCTTCGCCCCCGGCGCATTCGATGTCGCTACCATGATCCGCGTGCTGCACCATTTTGAGCGCGTGCCAGAGGTGCTGACGGGCATCCGCCGGGTGCTGGCCGGCGGCGGGCACTTCATCCTGGAATATGCCAGCAAACGCCACCTGAAAGCCATGCTGCGCTATCGCCTGGGGCGGCAGGACTGGAGTCCCTTCACCCCGGAGCCGGTGGAGCCGGTGGAACTGAACTTCAATTTTCACCCCGCCTACATCGCCGCGGCGCTGCAACAGGCGGATTTGACCACGCAGCAGCGCATCCCGGTTTCTTTCCTGCGCCTGGGGCTGCTCAAGCGTACCCTGCCCGCGCCGCTGCTGGCCGGGGTGGATCGGGCACTTCAGCAAACCGGCTGGCTGGTTACGCCAGCGGTGTTCACGCTCAACCGCGCCGGGGGCAGCCCGGCCGCGCTGCCGGCCGATTTATTCGCCTGCCCGCAGACGGGCGCACCGCTGCGCCGCGACGGGGATACGCTGGTGAATCCGGCCGGCACGCGCTGGGCCATCCGTGATGGCATTTACGATTTTAAAACGCCGCTGCCCTGACGACAGGTTGCCCACCATGCGCCGTTTCTGGCTGTGCCTCATGTTCGCCCTGGTCACGCTCACCGCTGCCGGGCAGGCTGCCCCCTGGCAGGCGTGGCTGTATGACCCGGCCAACGGCAGCCTGGCGCTGGTGGATGGCACGGGGGGCATTCTGGGCCAGGCCACGCTGCCGCTGCCCGCGGGCTATGACTTTTACCCCTATGAAGTGGCCATCGCGGCCAGCGGCCGGCGCGTGGCCTACATCCTCAGCAGCGCCGAAGCCCAGGAATTGATCGTGTATGACCCGCGCCCCGGCTTCCGTGATGTGCGGCTGCGTTACCCGCTGCCGCCGCTGTTCGCCGAAGGCATGGGGCTGGAGGGCGACGACAGCTACCTGTTCAACGCCGGCGATACTGCGCTGGCCATCGGTTACAGCCTGCGTGAGGGCGGCTGGCACATCCCCATCATTGACCTGAACAGCGGGCTGGCCACGCTCATCCTGCGCGGTGGCGCGGGGCCGGCCGCGGAACTGCCCGCCGCGACCGGCATCACGCCGGTGATCCGCTTCTTTGACGGCGGCCAGGTGGTGTTTACGCTGGTGCAGGCCGGCGACCTGGGCCAGCCGGGGGCGGAGCGCGGCAGTTACACCTGGGACATCAGTGCCGGCCGGGTGACGGCCACGCCGGCCTATGCCTCGCTGGACAGTGATACTTTCGGGCCCACCGGCGAAACGGTGTCCGTGGCCACCGATGCCGATGGCAGCCGTTTGATGATCGCCACCGGGCCGGCGGTGGCACCGCAGCCGCTGCTGGCCGCGCCGGAGCAGCGTTTATTCTTCCCGCGCTTTGTGCAAAATGGCGCGGCGCTGCTGGTGGGCGCTTATGATGCCGACGGCCGGCCCTCGTTCCGGCTCATCGGGCGCGATGGGCAGGTATATGGCACGTGGGCCACCGGCGCAGCCGCCATCATCGGCAGCCTGCGTGGCACGGCCACCGGCTTCGCCTATACGGTGGATTCCATCAGCGCGGACGAAACCCGCGGCACAGACCTCTACACCGTCGATTTAGCGGCGGCGCTGGATGCGGGGGAACGGCTGTTCAGCGCCCCGGTGAACACCCGGCCGCGCATCGTGTGGTTGCAGGACAGCAGCCTCAGCGCCGGTGAGTATGTGCCGTGGCGTTTTATCGGCCAGGTGGCCGCGCAGCCCACCGCCACGCCGGCCGCCGCCGTTGCGGGCGATGGCAGCGCCTGGCAGGCGTGGATTTACCAGGATGACGGGCTGGCCATCCGCATTGACCAGGACGGCACGGCGCTGGATGTGGATGAAATCCCCCTCAGCAGCCCGCCGGCGGCCCCGCCGGCCCGCCTCACCGCCTCGGCAGATGGCACGCTACTGGCGTATGTGCTGCGCGTGGCAGATACTGCGCGGCTGTATGTGTACCACACCCGGCGCGATACGCTGCTGCTGTCGTATCGCGTGCCGGTGGCGGCCAGCACGGCGCTGGCCCACACCATTGAACGCGCCCCGCAGGCCAATCTGTTCACTGAGGCGGCCACAGCGCTGGCCTTTGGCTATGGCACCGGCGACGGCTGGCAAATTGACCTCATCGACCTCGCCGACGGCACCGCCACGGCCAGCCTGCGCCACGACAGCCCGGCCATGCTGGCGCTGAACACGGCGACTGCGTTCGGCACGGTGCCGGTGATCCAGAAAGTGGCCGGCGGGCGGGTGCATTTCACCGTCCAGCCGCCGGGGGCGCTGCTGCCGCCCTATGCCTCTTTCGTGTGGGATACGTCCGCGGATACCGTGAATCCCACGGCCATCTATGCCAGCCCGCAGACGGATACCTGGGCCCCCACCGGCGAGGTCATCATGTCGCTGCGGGATGAGCGCCTGCCCTCCATCGATGATCGCTTCCTGTACGGGCAGTTGAACGCGCTGCATGTGTATGACCCGGCCACCAACACGCGCTACCCGTTCTATGTTTCGCCGCAGTTATGGCTGTATCGCCCGCTGTTCATCCAGAATGGCGAGCGCCTGCTCTCCGGCGGGGTGGATCCTTCGGGGGCATTCATCGGCCAGGTGGTGCTGGAGCGCGATGGCGAACAGGCCGGGCTGCTGCCGCTGGCCGATGACGTGCTGGATGCGGCCGGCACCGGCGACGGCTTCATCTACCTGCCGCAGGATGTGGCCCGCGTGCGCGTGCAGTACGTCAACACGCGCCAGGCGCTGGATGCCGGCGTGGAGGTGTGGAGCATTGAACGCACCGGCCGGCCGCAACTGGTGTGGGCCGGTTACGCCGCCCGGCCCGCCGTGTATCGTCCCTGGCGCGTGCTGGCGCTGCCGGTCAGCGGCGGGGCCGCCACCGATGCCGCCGTGAGCGCGGCCGGGCTGGCCGTGGACGGCGCGGCCCGCATTCGCCCGCCCGCGACAGCGGCCCTGTTCCTGCACGTCACGCCCTCGCGCACGGCCAGCATCCTCACCCGCCTCAACAGCGGCATCGAAGTCACGCTGCTGGAAGGCCCGGTCAGGGTGGGCGGCGCGGCCTGGTGGCGGGTACGCACGCCCGGCGGCGTGGAAGGCTGGGTGATCGAAGCAGTGGACGGCCAGCCCGTGCTGCTGCCGCGCTGAGCCGATGGCCCGCCTGTTGCTGCCGGCGCTGCTGCTGCTGTATACCGGGCTGGCGCTGGCCTTCAGCCTGACCGGCCCCATCTTTGAAGGGCCGGACGAGCTGGCCCATTTTCGCTACATGCAAACGCTGGTGGCCACCGGGGCCCTGCCCGACCCGGCGCAGCCGCCGCGCGGCCAGTCGCACCAGCCGCCGCTGTATTACCTGCTGCACGCGCCGCTGCTGGCCCTGCTGAACGACCCCGCCCAGGACGACTTCGCGGAGCGCAAAAATCCCTTCTACGGTTTCCGCTTCGACCTGCCAGGGGGCGATAACAAAAACGAATACGTCCACCGCCGCGCCGAACTGTTCCCCGCGCTCAGCCAGCCCATCGCCCGCACCGTGCACACGCTGCGCCTGCTGAACATCGCCCTGGGCGCGGCCACGCTGCTGGCCTGCTGGTGGATCGCCCGGCGGCTGTGGCCGGCAGATGCCCGGCGCTGGCTGGCCACCGGCTTCGTGGCGGCCATGCCGCAGTTTGTTTACCTCTCCGGCCAGCTCAACAATGATAATTTGCTCACCCTGCTGGCCACGCTCATGCTGGCGTGGCTGCTGCATCATCATGGGCGGGCGGTCAGCCTGCGCCAGGCGGCCCTGTTCGGCGGGCTGTGCGGGGCGGCCGTGCTCACCAAGAGCAGCGCGATTTTTCTGGCGCTGCCGGTGGGCGTGGCGCTGCTGCTCAATCCTGGCTGGTGGCGGCGGCTGCCGGTGATCGTGCTGGCGGCGCTGGCCGTGGCCGGGGGTTACTACGCCCGCAACGGGCTGCTGTACGGCGACCTGACGCTGCTGAGCGCCTGGCAGACCACCTGGAGCTTTGATGTCGTCAGCGGGGGGGGCTTTGTGCTGCCGGTGGCGCTGCACAACCTGCCCTATGTGTATCTCACCTTCTGGGGGCGTTTTGGCAGCGGGGCCATCACCCTGGGCGATTTTTACAGCGTGTTTCACCTGGTCACACTGGCGGCGCTGGCCGGGCTGGTGTGGCAGGGGGTGCGGGCCCGGCGGCGCGGCCGCCCGGCCGGCCCCTGGTGGATCGTGCTGGCTTTTGCGGCCGCCTGGCTGCTGGCCGCGGTGTACCTGGCCGGCATCGCGTGGTCGGGCAATCAGGGGCGCTACCTGCTGCCGGGGATCGCTGCCTGGGCGCTGCTGGTGGCCGCCGGGCTGACGGCCCCGCTGCCGCGCCGGTGGCTGCCGGGGGCCGTTTGCGCCGCCTGTGGGGCCTGGGCCGGCGTGGCGCTGGTGGCTTTCGGCGGCTTCTTCCTGCCCGCTTACCAGGTGCAGCCGGTGCCGGAACGCCTCCCCCACCCGCTGAGCCTGCGCCACGGTGACGTGGCTGAACTCATCGGCACCTCGGCGGTGAGCCTGACGGCCGCGCCGGGGGACACAGCCCAATTGACGCTGTACTGGCGGGCGCTGGCCCCCTCGCCGGTGGATTTGCACGTTTACCTGCACAGCCAGGACAGCCCCTTAATCCGCCGCGACAGCCTGCCGGCCACCGGCAAACGCCCGGCCGGGGACTGGCTGCCGGGCGAAACCTGGGCCGAAAGCTACTGGCTGCCCATCCCGGCGGACGCAGAACGCCAGCGCGTGTATCCGCTGGTGGCCGGGCTGTATGCCGCGCCGGCTGGCCCCCGCCTGGCCGTTACCAGTGCCGGCGGCCAGACCGTCACGCCGCAGATCGGCCGCCTGGTGATCCCTGGCGCGCCAGAGGCTGCCCCGCCGCTGGCCTATCGTTTTGGCGATGAGATCGGGCTGGCCGCGCCGGCGCTGACAGTAACAGGCGATGCGCTGCGGCTGTGCCTGACGTGGCTGGCGCTGCGGCCCATGGCCACCGGCTATACCCTGTTCGTGCATGGCCTGTCCGCGGAGGATGTTATTGTGCGCCAGGTGGATGTGGCCCCGCGCGAACACTACCCCACCGATGCCTGGCCCGCCGGCGAAGTCGTCCGCGGCTGTGTGCGGCTGGAACAGGGCGCGGTGCCCATCGTGCGGCTGGCGGTGGGGCTGTATCGCCCGGCCGATTTTGCCCGGCTGCCCATCACCGCGGCGGCCGGCACCCCCCTGGGCGACCGGCTGCTGCTGGATTTTTGACCGGCGCTCAGGCCGCTGCTAACGGGCGGCATCTGTTCATCATTCTGTCAGGATTCTGGCCGCAGACTTTGTTATACTGGCACTATGAGACCTCACCCGGATTCCTTCACTGACGACGACAGCCCGATCATGGCGCGGGACGCGGCCGACGACGCGGCCCTGTCCCCGATTGACGGCTGGTACCACGATTCGCAGCCGGTGCTGCTGGATACAGACGACCCGGAGGGCTACTACCTGCCGGAAGATGACCTGCCGGCCGCCGCGCCGGTGGCCGGGTCGTGGACATGGTCATGGTCGCGGCTGGCGCTGGTGCTCATCGCCGGGCTGGTCATCGCGGCGCTGCTGCTGCAAATGATCGCGCCCATCCTCCAGCACCTTTTTCTGCCGGCCCCACCGCCCGCCCTGCCCCCCGCCTGGATGACGTAACGCGGGTCGGCTCAGGCACGGGCAAAACGCCGCACCGGGGCTTCCGCCACGGTCTGCGCCCGGCCGCGCCGGCGCAGATATTCCACATGGGCCAGCGTCTCCGCCAGCGCAAAGCGCCATTCGTGCGGGGTAAAACGCGCACTGTCAAACAGATAGCGGCTGATCTCGTAAGGGGTGGCCGCGCCCTGCGCCAGCGCCGCCTCCACCCGGTGCAGCCGGTCATGGTGATGCTGCACCAGTTCATCAATGCGCCCGCGCCAGTCCAGCACCGGCGTTTTGTGCCCCGGCAGCGCCAGGCGCACCGGCAGCGCCCGCAGTTCCGCCAGCGATTCCAGAAAAGCGTGCAGCGGGTCGGGGTCGCTGCCGGCCCACAGACCAATATTGGGCGTAATCTTCATCAACACGTGGTCGCCACACAGCAGCAGGGCATCGCTCTCATCGTAAAAAAGAAGCTGGCCATCGCTGTGGCCCGGGGCCAGGATGGCGCGAAACTCGCGCCGGCCCAGGCGCAGCGTGGCCCCCGGCAGGATCGTCGTCAGCGCGGCCGCGTCCGGGTGTGGCAGGGTCATGCTGTGGGTATCGTCCATGCGGATATTGACGCTGTGCGCCATGGCCGCCGTCATGCCCGCCTGCTGCAACCAGCCGGCGAATTCGTGGCTGGCGGCCGGGTTGCGCCACACCAGCCCCACCTGCGTGAGTTCCCGCGGGGACAGGAGCACCGGCAGGGTGTGCCCGGCCGCGGCCGCCTGCGCCTGCCACCAGCCGGCCAGGCCAAAATGATCCGGGTGGACGTGGGTGAGGACGATTTGCTCAAAATCGGTCACGCGCAGCCCCAGTTCCGCCAGAATGCCGTGCCAGGTGGCGACGGCCTCCGGCGTGTGAATGCCGGTATCGACCAGCGTCCAGCCGTGCGCCCCGCGCAGCAGATACACATTGACGCTGCGGAGCGCAAAGGGCAGCGGCAGCCGCGCCTGGTAAATATCGTCGGTGATGCGGGTGAGGGCGGTGGGGTCGCCGGTCATGGGCCCTGCCTGTTCTGGAGACGTTAAACTGGTGCTGCGCTAAAATATGCTACACTGGTCACAGGCAAATGGCGAGGTGCGGCATGATCTACCAGGTGATGACCGGAATGCGTTTTATGCTGCTGTGGCTGGCCGGCAGCCTCATCACCATCGGCGTGGCGATCCTGACGGCCGGGCTGATGCTGGCGCTGGTGAGCATCGTGGTCAGCATCAGCCTGCTCACCGGCGGGACGGGCACCGCGCCGCTGGTGCAGGCCAGCGTGCTGCTGGCCTTCGCCGTGACGGGCGCGGTGATCGGTCTGAGCGATGGCAGCCTGCAACAGGCGGTGCTGCGGCAAAAATACCAGGCGCAATTTCGCGGCTGGCGCTGGCTGAGTGTGATCGGGGGCAGCGCCGGGATGCTGCTGGCGGCCCTGGCGCTGAACCTGCCGCTGACCCGAATGCTGGTCACGCTGCGCCTGCCGGCCGCGCCGGAACTGCTGTTTTACGGCATCATGCCGGTGCTGCTGCCCATGGTGGGCATGAGCATCGCCCGCTGGTTCGTGCTGCGGCGCTATGTGGTGGGGGCATGGACCTGGGTGCTGGCCAACATCGTGGCCGGGCTGGTGCTGTACAGCCTCATCATCAGCTTTGCCACCGGCGGGCTGCTGCTGACGCTGCTGCCGGGGCTGTTCGTGCTGGTTTCGCCGGCCATTGTCACCGGCTTTGCCCTGCTGTGGCTGTTCCAGTTCAACGCCCGCAGCACCTTCCCGGATGCGTTTTATTAAAGTGCGGGGGGCAGCTTATTCCAGCAGCCAGTCGAGGGCCTGTTTTTGTTCATAGCGGCTGAAGAAGCGGCGCTGCGCCGGCAGCCGCAGCAGTTCCAGAAACGTCCGCAGCATGGACACTTTGCCGCCATCGTACAGGTAGGCCACGCGCAGCAGCGGGCGCTGCGGGTGGCGGCTGAAGAAATCCGCCGACTGCCGGCGAAATTCCGCGGCCGGCAGGGCATCGCCCCGCAGTTCCATCAGCACCCGCAGGGGGTCGCTGCCGGTGTGGGCCGCATACACCACCGCGTAACTTTCAAAGAAGGCTTCCAGGGCTTCTTTGCTGCCTTCCAGCAGCACAAAATGATGAATTCCCTGTTCCAGCAGCGTATAACGACACAGGGACATGGGCGCAATCACATTCACCGGGTTATGCTCCTGAGCTGGCGACGATGTAATCCTGCAATGTAGTGCTTATTTTACCCGATTCCGCCTGGCACACAACCTTAATGGACTTAACGCTTTTTTAGAAATAACCCTGCCTCGCCAGATAAAGCCGCTGTCTCTTATAATAGAGCCTGTTGTTTACCGCACGGACACCGATAAAGCAGGATGCTCATGGCACAACCCCTGAATTTTCAGCAGGTGATTTTAAAATTACACCAGTTCTGGGCCGACCAGGGCTGTGTGATCTGGGAGCCGTACAATGTGCAGGTGGGCGCGGGCACCGGCAACCCGGCCACGCTGCTGCGCGTGCTGGGCCCGGAACCCTGGCGCGTGGCCTATGTGGAACCCAGTGTGCGCCCGGACGACGGCCGCTATGGCGAAAACCCCAACCGGATGCAGAAATATTATCAGTATCAGGTCATCCTGAAGCCCGACCCCGGCAACCCGCAGGAACTGTATTTGCAGTCGCTGGAAGCCCTGGGCATTAACCCGCGCGAGCATGATATTCGCTTCGTGGAGGACAACTGGGAATCGCCGGCCCTGGGAGCCTGGGGCCTGGGGTGGGAAGTGTGGCTGGATGGCCAGGAGATCACCCAGTTTACCTATTTTCAGCAGGCGGGCGGGCTGGAACTGAACCCGGTCTCGGTGGAGATCACCTATGGCGTGGAGCGCATTGTGCTGGCGCTGCAAAACAAGGACTCGGCGTGGCAAATTGACTGGCTGCCGGGGCTGACGTATGCCGACATCATTTTTAACGAAGAAGTGGAACACTGCCGCTACTACTTCGATATTGCCGATGTGGCAGCGCTGAAGCAGGTTTACGATACTTATGAGCGCGAGATGGGCCGGGCGCTGGAAGGCGATGCCACCATCAGCGCTTATGATTATGTGCTGAAATGCAGCCACCTGTTCAATGTGCTGGATACGCGCGGGGCCATCGGGGTGACGGAACGCGCCGGTTATTTCCGCCGAATGCGCGACATGACGCGCACGGTGGCCCGGGCCTACCTGGATAAACGCGAGTCGCTGGGCTTCCCGCTGCTGAAGATGCAGCCGCAGTGGGCTGCGCCGCAGAGCGCCGCGGCCGCGGCTGACCCGGTGGTTCCCACGGCGGCGGCCGATGTGCTGCTGGAGATCGGCGTGGAAGAACTGCCGGCGCACGATGTGGATGAAGTCCTCAGCCAGCTTCGGCGCACGGTGCCGGAGTGGTTCGCCGGGCTGCGGCTGGCACATGAGGAGCTGCACGTCCACGCCACGCCGCGCCGCATCGTCGTTCATGCCCGCCAGGTGGCCCCGCGCCAGCCAGATGAAGACCTGGTGGTGAAGGGGCCGCCGGCCGCCCGCGCTTTTGATGCCGCCGGCCAGCCCACCCGCGCCGCCGAAGGCTTCGCCCGGGGCCGCGGGCTGGATGTTAGTGCGCTGCGGGTGGAACACATCGACGGCGGCGATTATGTGGTGGCCAGCGTCCGCAATGCCGGCCAGCCGGCGACCACCGTCCTCAGCCAGGCGCTGCCGGAACTGATCGCCGGCATCAAATTCGGCAAATCCATGCGCTGGAACGAGACGGCCGTCACCTTCTCCCGCCCCATTCGCTGGCTGGTGGCGCTGTATGGCGCAGCGGTGATCCCGTTCCAGTATGCCGGGCTGACCAGCAGCAACGTCACCCGCGGGCTGCGCCCCTATGGCTCGCCGGAGCTGGCCGTCAGCTCGCCGGATGCCTATTTCGGGGCGCTGGCGCAGCACAGCATCTACCTCAGCCGCGAAACGCGCCGCGAAATCATCCTCGACCAGATCGAAGGGCTGGCCAAAGAAGTCGATGGCTTCATCCCCGCTGACCCCGGCCTGCTGGATGAGGTGGTGAACCTGGTCGAAGCGCCCATGGCCCTGCGCGGCACCTTCCACCCGGATTACCTGCGGCTGCCGCGGGAAGTGCTGGTCACGGTCATGCGTAAGCATCAGCGCTATTTCCCGGTGCAGGATGCCGCCGGCAACCTGCTGCCCTGTTTTATCGCCGTGCGTAATGGCGATGCCGAACACCTGGACAAAGTGATCCACGGCAACGAGCATGTGCTGACGGCCCGCTTCTCCGATGCCCGTTATTTCTTTGAGCAGGACATCAAAAAGCGGCTGCAAGACCGCCTGCCACGCCTGGCGACGCTCACCTTTCAGGAGAAGCTGGGCAGTATGCTGGATAAAAATGAGCGCGTGGCCCGGCTGGTGGCTCCGCTGGCGGCACTGCTGCCCGGCCTCACCGCCGACGACATCGCCACGGCCCAGCAGGCCGCCCCGCTGGCCAAAGCCGATCTGGCCACCAGCATGGTGGTGGAGATGACCGCGCTCCAGGGCATCATGGGGCGGGAATATGCCCGGCGCGAAGGCTACCCGGCCGCCGTGGCCAGCGCCATCTTTGAACACTGGCTGCCGCGCAGCGCCGGCGATGCCCTGCCCGCCAGCCGCGCCGGTACCCTGCTGGCCCTGGCGGATAAGCTGGACAGCCTGACCGGGTTGTTCGCGGCCGGCCTGGCCCCCAAAGCCACCTCCGATCCTTACGGGCTGCGGCGGGCGGCCCTGGGCGTGGTGCAAATTTTGGTGCGGCAGCAGCTTGATGTTGACCTGAAGCCGGCGCTGGCCGCCGCCGCGGCCGTGCAGCCCATCCCGGTGGACGGGAAGACCATCGAACTGCTGCTGGAATTTATCACCGGGCGGCTGGATGCCTGGCTGGAAGAAGAAACCACCGCCCCGCGGGATGTGGTGCGGGCCGTGCTGGCCGCCCAGGGCACCAATCCGGCCCGCGCCTACCGCTACATCGGGCAGCTTGCGGCCTGGGTGCAGCGCAGCGACTGGGCGCTGATCCTGGACAATTTCGCCCGCTGCGTGCGCATCACCCGGCCGGAAAAACAGCGCTATGCCCTTCAGCCGGCGGCGCTGGTGGAGCCGCAGGAGCAGGCGCTGTATGCCGCCTGCCAGCAGGTGACGGCGCAGATCACCCCGGCCAGCAGCGTGGACGATTTTCTGCACGCCTTCGCGCCCATCGTGCCCGCCATTCAGGCCTTCTTCGATGCGGTGCTGGTTCATGCCGAAGACCCGGCCGTGCGCCAGAATCGGCTGGCGCTGCTGCAAACGCTCAGCGCCCTCCAGGACGGCCGCGCCGACCTGAGCGAACTCAGCGGCTTTTAGGGCAGTTTCCCCGCGGCGGGCCAGCGGAATGCCGGGCCGGACCGCCGCTTACATCCCCTTTTTGCACTCTTTTTACACCGGCCGGGAACAAAACACGCAGCCCGGCCGTCTTATCCCACAACACACAACACCGGCCCCGCGGGGGCCGGTCAGCACAACCCGAAGAGTGTAAGGAGACCCTGTATCATGCGTTTTCGTTCCATTAGCCTGCTCCTGCTGGCGCTGCTCATGCTCGTACCGTTACCGCTGGCGCAGGCCCAGGAGGCAGACCATATGATCGGCACCCACTGGCAACTGGTGCGCCTGGGGGGCCAGCCCCTCATCGCCGACACCAGCATCACGCTCAGCTTTGGCGCACAGAACAGCGCCGGCGGCACCGGCAGTTGCAACAGCTACGGCAGCACCGTCACCCGCAGCGGCAGCGCGGGCATCGCCTTCAGCGATCTGTTTAGCACCATGATGGCCTGTGCGCCGGACATCATGGAGCAGGAAGCGGCCTATTTCGCCGCGCTCCAGGCGGCCACCGGCTATCGCCTGGTCGGCGGGCAGCTTATCCTGACCGATAGCACCGGCGACACGCTGGTGTTCGACCCGCGGCTGACGCTGCCGGATACCACCTGGCGGCTGGTGAGCCTGAACGGGGCGGATCTGGCAGCCGGCAGCGACATCACCCTGAGCTTTGCCGTCGATGGCGCGGCCACCGGCAGCGGCGGCTGCAACAGCTACGGCAGCAGCTACACCACCGATAGCGGCGGGCTGACCTTCACCGCGCCGGTGCGTACCGAAATGGCCTGCATGGATGACGCGGTCATGGCGCAGGAAACCGCTTATCTCAACGCGCTGGCGGCGGCCACCGGGTATCGCATCGACGGCCCTGTGCTGACGATCTTCTACGGCACGGCAGGCGCAACGCTGGTCTTTGAACGCGAGTTCAACCTGCCCGGCACCACCTGGCGGCTGGAGAGCCTGAACGCTGCCCCGGTGGACGCAGGCAGCAGCATCACGCTGAATTTTGACGCAGCCGACAGCCTGACCGTCAACGGCAGCGGCGGCTGCAACCAGTACAGCAGCCCGTGGTCACTGACGGGCGCGGACATCGCCTTCGGGCCGGTGGTCAGCACCCGCATGGCCTGTGCGGAGCCGGTGCTGGCGGTGGAGAGCGCTTACTTTGCGGCGCTGGCCGCCAGCACCCGCCTGGAACTGATCGCCGGGCGGCTGTACCTGTCCGCCGACGACGGCACGCGCCTGGTGTTCGTGGCGACGGCCGGGCAGTAAAACACCATCTGCCGGGGTGCAAACAGCACCCCGGTTTTTTTTCTTAACCATCCCCGCACCGGCGCTCAATTGCACCACGCCCCGCTCCCCCCTATAATCCTGCTACAACCGGCGAGAAATCATCATGTCATCCATTACGGAACGCATTAAAGAGCGTCTGGATATTGTCGATTATATCGGGCGACACGTGCCAGATTTGAAGAAGGCCGGCCGGCTGTACAAAGCCTGCTGCCCGTTTCACGGCGAAAAAACGCCCTCGTTTGTCGTTAACCCGGTCACGCAAACCTGGCGCTGCTTTGGGGCCTGTGCCGAAGGCGGCGACGTGCTGAAGTTCGCCCAGAAGCTGCACAACTGGAGCTTTGGCGAAACGCTGCTGGAACTGGGGAAGCTGGCCGGCGTGGAAGTGCGCCCGCAAACCCCCGCCCAGAAGGAGCAGGATGCCCGCCTGGAACGGCTGCGCGGGCTGCTGCAAACCGCCGCCGATTATTATCATCAGCACCTGCTGAGCGCCGAACCGCAGGCGCAGGCGGCGCTGCGCTACACCCGCGAACAGCGCGGCTTCAGCGACGAAACCATCCGCCAGTTTGGCCTGGGCTGCGCCCCGGAAGGCTGGACGAAGCTGCTGGACGCGCTGAAGCAAACCGGCTACAGCGAAGCAGACATCCTGGAAGCCGGGCTGGCCACCCGCAGCGAGTCCGGGCGCGTGTATGATCGCTTTCGCCACCGGCTGATGATCCCCATCCGGGATGAGCGCGGCCGCGTGACCGGCTTTGGGGCGCGGGCGCTGCACCCGGACGACACGCCCAAATACCTCAATTCGCCGCAGTCGGCCCTGTTCGATAAGAGCAAAACGCTGTTCGGGCTGGATCGCGCCCGCGCCGCCATCGAAAGCAGCGGCCTGGTGGTCATCGTCGAAGGCTATATGGATGCCATCCAGGCGCACCAGGCCGGCTACGCCAACGTGGTGGCGCAGATGGGCACCGCCCTCACCGAAACGCAGCTTAAAAAGCTGGTGCCGCGCTACACCAAAAAAATCATCATGGCGCTGGATGCCGATGCCGCCGGGCAAAACGCCACCCGCCGCAGCCTGGAAGTGGCCCGCACCACCCTGGCCACCGATTACACCGGCCAGCACGGGGTCGATATTCGCATTTTGCACCTCGAAGATGCCAAAGACCCGGACGACATCCTGCGGGAAACGCCGGCGGCCTGGCCGGCGCTGGTGGCAGCCGCCCGGCCCGCGGCCACCTTCCTCATTGATCTGGAGACGGCCACCCTGCCGGCCGGCGCGTCCATTCAGGAACGGCAGGCCGTGGCGCAGCGCCTGCTGCCGCTGCTCATCGCCACCCAGGATAACCTGTACCGGCGCGACAATTTGCAGCAGCTTGCCGTGCGGCTGCGCCTGCCCGAAGCCGACGTGCTGGCCTGGGGCGAAACACTGCGCCAGCGCACCGCCGCCGATCAACGCCGCCGGGCGGCCCCGCCGCGGCCGCCGGCCAATGAGCAGCTTTCGTCCGAGGGGCTGGCCTACACCGGCAGCAGCGCCCCCCCGCCGGACCATCTGCCGCCCTACTTCCCGGACAGCGACAGCCCGCCGCCGCCGGAAGACGACGATTTTTACCTGGGGCCCTTCCCCGGCGGCCGGCCCGCGGCACCGCTGCGCCCGGGCCCGGGCCCATCCCCCGCTGCATTCCCGGCCGGGGGGGCGGCGCTGCCATCACGCCATGCCAGCCGCGCCGCCGAAGGCTACTGCCTGCGGATGCTGCTGCAAAACCCGGCTGCGCTGTATGCCGCCAACCGCAAACTGCGCGAGATCGGCCAGGATCACCCGCAGTTGCCCGGCGCACCGCTGGCCGACCTGTGCGAGGAAGATTTTAGCCAGCATGATTACCGGCTGCTGTTCGCGGCGCTGCTGCGGGCCGTGGAACAGGACGATGCCGAGCCGCTGGATTACCTGCGCCAGTCGCTGGAGAGCGCCCTGCACGAGGCGCTGGAGCAGCTCCTGCTGGACGATGACGCGCACATCCAGAACAGCGTGAACGGGCGCTACAGCGCCGAAATGAACGATATTTTGAAGAAAGGGAAAGCGCAGCCACGCCCGGCCGCCGAAACGCTGCGCGACTTTTTAAAACGCCTGCTCCAGGTGCGGCTGCACCGGCTGCACCGCGAACAGCAGGAACGTTATTTTCTGCTGCAAGAAGCCCGCCACAGCGCTGAGAGCAGCGAGCCGGAGGCGCAGTCGCAGTATCATCGCCAGGTCAGCGCCGCCAGTACGGCCCTGCGCCTGCTCCAGAACAGCCTGCACAGCATCTGATTCAGCCTGGCGGGCAGTGTACATAGCATATCCCTGTTAAATCCTGTATCCTTGAGACCTCAGCGACCGGCATCAGCCAGGCAGGTAATCGCAGCCTATGAGCAACGACGACATCAAGAACGAGCTGGACGACTTTGAAAGCAGCGACGACGACGATGATTTTCTGCCAGCACGGCTAAAAGATTTGCCCGATGATGTGCTGCCGGAAGAAACCGATGATGTCTTCCTGGATGTGGACGAAGAGGAAGACCTGGGCGACGACGATTTTGAAGAAGAGGAAGAAGATTACGCGGCGGCCGCCCCGGCCGATGACCCGGTGCGGATGTACCTGAAAGAGATCGGCCAGGTGCCGCTGCTGGATACCAACCGCGAAATGTGGCTCAGCGCCCAGATCGCTGCCGGGCGGCTGCTGGAAACGCTCACCGATGAGCTGGCCCGCCTGGACCAGGTGGCCGGCGAAACGCAGCCCCTGCCCGGCCACCTGGACATTACCCGCCACGCCTACCAGTATATCGGGCGGGAATGGCAGGAAGCGCAGCGCATGGCCAAAAAGCTGAAGGTGGAACCGCCCAACTTCCGCGACCTGGTGGACGAAGTGCAGATGTTCAACAGCAACTGGGATGCCGACCAGAAATCGCTGCTGCGGGCCTATTTCCGGGATCGTGAATGGGGGCGCGATGATGCCTGGACGGGCTACGCCGCCAAAATCTTCGATATTATTCATGGCCTGTGCCTGATCCCGTTTGATGCTCAGATGTTTGTGCGCGGGCACTTCCGCGAGCAGAAAGAGATTCCGCCGCTGGCGGATTTTACCACCGCGCTGGAGAGCATGGACGACCCGGAAGACGAAGCCCGGCATACCCATGAGATGGTGGAACAGCGTTCCGAAGCGGCCATCGAAGCGCTCACCCGCGCCAACCTGCGTCTGGTGGTCAGCGTGGCCAAGCGCTATATGGGCCGCGGCATCAGCTTTCTGGATTTAATTCAGGAAGGCAACATCGGGCTGCTGCGGGCAGTGGCCAAATTTGACCATACCAAGGGTTACAAGTTCAGCACCTATGCCACCTGGTGGATTCGCCAGGCGATCAGCCGTTCCATCGCCGACCAGGCCCGCACCATTCGTATTCCGGTGCACATGGTGGAGACGATTAACCGGCTGATGCGGATTCAGCGCGAATTGATCCAGAAACTGGGGGCAGAACCCAGTACCGAGCAGATCGCCCTGGAGATGGATTTTCTGACCAAAGAAGAGCGCGATGCCATCAAGCTGCTGCGGCGCGAAGGGGCGCATCTGGATGCGGCGCTGACGCGCAAATTACGCCGCGCGGCCCAGAAAGTGCGCAAGATTATGCGCATCAGCCAGGAGCCGATGAGCCTGGACATGCCCATTGGTCAGGAGGACAGCAGCCAGCTTGGCGATTTTATCCCGGATGAGAATATGCCGGGCCCGGTGGATGCTGCCAGCCGCCAGCTTTTGAAGGAGCAGATTCGCTCCGCCCTGGGAGTGCTCAGCGACCGCGAGCGCGAAGTGCTGCAAATGCGTTTTGGGTTGCAGGACGGGCAGGATCACACACTGGAAGAAGTGGGCAAGCATTTTGGTGTCACCCGTGAGCGCATCCGGCAGATTGAGGCGAAAGCGCTGCGTAAACTGCGCCACCCCACCCGCAGCCGCCAGCTACGCGATTATCTGGAGATGTAGCGCCGCCGAATGGCGGTAATCTCATGCCAGCACGCCGACTCCGTTACTGCCCCATCTGCGGGCAGCCGCTGAGGGCGCATTCGCCCCGCCTGCGAGAACTGCGGCTATGTGCATTATGTGAACCCGGTGCCGGGCGTGGGCGTGGTGATCGAGATGGCGGGCGGCGTGGTGCTGGTGCAGCGCGGGAATCCGCCGCACAAAGGCGAGTGGGCGCTGCCGGGCGGCTTTGTGGAAGCGGACGAAAGCGCCGAAGAAGCCGCCATGCGCGAAGCCGAAGAAGAAACCGGCCTCAAGATTGACATTGTGGAACTGGCGATGCTCAATTCCTTCCCGGAAGGCCCGCCCGTCAGCGGGATTATGATCTTCTACCGCGCCCGGCCGGTGGGCGGGGTGCTGCGGGCGGGCGATGATGCGGCCGCCGTGCGCGTGTTCGCCCCGCACGAACTGCCGCGCCTGCCGTTTCGCACCCACCGCGAGATGATCGCCCGCTGGCTGGAACAGCACACCACACAGCCCGCCAGCCAGCCGCCGCCCGAAAAGCCCGCCCTGCTCATTCGCCCCTTCCTGCCGGCCGATGCCGATGAGGTGCTGGCCCTGCTGGCGCTCATCCCGGCGCACCGCCAGTTGACGGAAGCCGACTGGCAGCGCGTCCATTTGCGAATGCTGGAATCGCCGTTTGTGGAGGTGTTCGTGGCCTGCACCGGCGACCCGGTGCCGCTGATTATCGGCTTTGTGTCGCTGGCCATCCTGCGCGGGCTGACGGACAGCGTGGGCGTGATCGACAATATGGCGGTGCTGCCGGCGTACCAGCGGCGCGGCGTGGGCGCAGAACTGCTGGAAAGCGTCCTTAAACGCGCCAGAGCGCTGCATCTGCGGGCGCTGTGGGTCAATCGCCAGCGGGCCAATGACCAGGCGCGGGCCTTTTACGCCGCCCTGGGCTTCGACGCGCTGGAACTGGTGCAGCTCAAAATTCGCTGAGGAGTTACCGGATGTGGTCGCCACCCAACCCCAAACAGTATAACGCCCGCGTCTGGTTCATCGTGCGCCATATTCCGGCCGGCCAGGTGGTCAGTTACGGGCAACTGGCGGCCGCGCTGCCAGTGCCCGACGGCGACGATGCCGACCAGTATCGCCGCCTGGGGGCGCGGTGGGTGGGGGCGGCCCTGCGCAATGTGGGCCCGCAGCTTCCCTGGTGGCGCGTCATCAACAGCAGGGGCGGCATCAGCCTGCCGGCCGGCAGCGCCCCCGCGCTGGAGCAGCGCCACCGGCTGGAGCAGGAAGGGGTGCCGTTTAACGCCGCCGGCCTGGTGGATTTGCAGGTGTACGGCTGGCACGGGCTGGATGACTGGCTGAATGAGCAGACGCTGCCCTGAGCGGCCCGGCACCCCATCACCAGCCCGCTCAGGCTTCGGCCGTCTCGCCACCGGAGTCGCGCACCACATCGGCGAAGGTGCCGCCGGTGAGCGCGGCAAGCTGCGTCACCGTCAGCCCGAAGCAGGCACTGGCCGACCCCGCCGCCGGATACACCATGGTATGCCGCTGTAGCGTGGCATCCAGCAGCAGCTTAATGCCCGCCGTGCGATGCGCCACCGGCGGCACGCTGCCCGGCACATAGCCAAAAATGCGCAGGCATTCGTCCGGTGTCGCCATCTTCACCTTTTTACGCCCCACGTTCAGCAGCGCCGCCACTTTACGGTCATCCACCTGCCGGTCGCCGCTGGTGACGACGATCAGCGGCTGGCCCTCCACCATAAAGCAAATGCTCTTGGCGATCTGCCCCACCTGGCAGCCAATGGCGGCCGCCGCCAGCTCGCTGGTGGCGGTGGACACCTCAAAAAACATGATCTTCAGCGATGGGTCAAACGCTGCCAGCACGGCTCCCACCGCTTCGGGGGTCAATGGTTGCATCACAGTTCCTGTCTGTCAGGTGCCGGTCTACTCTGGCAGCATGGTTTGCAGCGCGGCCAGCACTTCCAGAAACGTCTGATAATCTGCCTCCGGGAAGGCCGCCAGAATCTGGGCATCAACCTGATCGGACATCTCCTGCACCTGTTCCCGGCAGGCTTGCGCGCTGTCGGTGAGGAAGATGCGTACCGCCCGGCGATCACCGGGGTCAGACCGGCGCTCAATATAGCCTTTTTCCTGAAGTTTATCCAGGTTGGGGGTGAACGATGTCGCTGCCCGACCCACCGCCCGCGCCAGTTCCGAAGCGTGCTGGCCGTCCTGGTCATACAGCGCCCGCAAAATATACCATTCGATGACCGTAAGCTCCAGCGGGCGAATGGCCCGGCGAAAAATCTGATCAACATTACGCAGTGCCACATCCAGATTGCACCAGACTGAACCATTAAAACGCAGGGTGCTTACACTTTTCTCGACCATTACATCCTTCCAGTTTGACCGTTTGGACAGTATCAGGGTTCTCCCGCCCGGATGCCGCTTAAAGGCAAGTACACGGTTATTCAATGAGCAGATAGTGAATACGGTATGAGTAAATCAACTCTCTGTCTTTTTAATACAACCCGTACATGACTTTAGGACATTTTAATAAATGCCGGCATACGCTGTTAAGACAGTTTATCCAATAATACGCAATATTTTCAGTAACAAAAGTCACATCTGCGATAATCTGCCAGGGGAATATCTCACACTGGAGCAATTTCCGGCGCGGGCTTTTTCGCCGGGCGGCCGGGCCGCGCCTGGAGCAAAATCACCGCGGCGATGATGAGGGCCGTACCGACGATTTGCAGCGGCAGGATAGCCTCCCCCAGGAGCACAAAAGCCAGCGTCATGGAAAAGACCGGCTCCAGTGAACCCACGATGGCCGCCTGGGCCGGGCCGATGCGCTGAATGCCGGCATTGATGGCGAAGATGGGCAGCCCGGTGCAAATGCCGGCCAGCACCAGCAGCCCGGCCCAGGTGCCCGCCTGCTGCGGCAGTTTGAGGCCGAAGAAGGGGACGAACAGCAGCAGCGTGAGCAGCGTGCCCACCAGAATCCAGCCGGTGTTACGGCTGTTGTCGTGGGCATGGCGCAGCAGCCGCCCGCTGAGCAGGAAATAGATGGCCACGCTGAAAGCATGAACGATCCCGATAGCGATGCCCACCGGGTCGATGCCGTTGACGGCGTTAAAATCGCTGATGGTGAGGACGGCCCCGCACAGCGTGAGCGCCAGCGCCAGCCAGCCGGCGCGGCTTAAGGGCACCCCGCCCGCCAGCGACAGCAGCGCCACCAGCGCCGGGTAGGTGTAAAACAGCAGCATGAACACCGCCACCGGCAGCCGTTCCAGCCCGAAGAAGGCCAGCACCACCGAGGCAGCATAGCTCACCCCCAGGATCAGCAGGTGGCCCACCGGCACAGTGCGCCCGGCCGGGGGCAGCGCCGCGCTGGCCGCGCCGGCCCGCGCCCGCTGCCAGGCGATGAACGCCAGCACCAGCGGGATGGCCAGCACATAGCGCCACACCGCCACATCAATCGGCTCAAAATTGGAGGTGGCATAAATGCTGCGGAGGGTGACAGGCAAAAAGCCGAAGCAGCCGGCCGCTAACAAAACCAGCAGAAACCCACTTCGTCTGGCAGACACAGAGCATCTCCGATGCGGCCGGGTGATTAGACAGCGCGGAAAAGACACCAGGCGGGGGTGCCCGCCCGGTGCCATCGTTAGATCAAACGGACGAGGTTCACCAGGCCCGTCACCAGCGGCACGGCAATCCCCACCACCAGCACCCCGGCCAGCGAGGCATACACGGTCGCCCGCACGGGCAGGCTGCCACCCACGGCAGCATTGCCGGAGTCTTTGTCGCCGAGCAGGAACATATTCACGATCAGCCGCACGTAGTAAAACGCGCTGATGACGCTGGTCAGCACGCCGATCACCGCCAGCGGGATCAGCCCGGCCTGCACCGTCGCGCCGAAGACCAGCCATTTGCCCATAAAGCCGCCCGTCAGCGGGATGCCGATGAGGCTGAGGGCAAAGATGCCCATGGCCACCGCCAGCCCCGGCCGGGTGTTGTACAGGCCGATGAAATCGTCCAGGTTTACGCCGGTGCCATCGTCTTTTTCCAGCGCTGTCACCACCGCAAACGCGCCCATGTTGGTGAACATGTAGGCCAGCAGGTACACCAGCATCCCCTGCGCGGCTGCGTTGGCCACGCCCGGCACGAAGGCTTCGCTGCCCACCGCCGCCACGGCCATCATCAGGTAGCCGGCGTGGGCGATGGAAGAATAGGCCAGCAGCCGCTTTACGCTGGTTTGCGCCACCGCCACCAGGTTCCCCAGGATCAGCGTGAGCGCGGCGATGACCTGCACCACCTGCTGCCAGGCCGCCGGCAGGCCCTGCGCCAGCGTCAGCACGGACAGGCCAACCACCATGAGGCGCATGAGCGAGGCAAAACCGCCAATTTTAGCCGCCACGCTCATGAACGCGGTAACGGGCGTGGGCGCACCTTCGTACACATCCGGGGTCCAGGTGTGGAAAGGCACCACGGCCACCTTAAAGCCCAGCCCCACCAGCGCCAGCGCCGTGCCGGCCAGCAGCAGGAATTTGGCGGATGCGTCGCTGCCGGCCACGATGGCCTGCACCGCCGCGAAGATGCCTTCCAGGTTCGTCGTGCCGGTTGCGCCATACAGCAGCGCCGCCCCATAGACGAAAAAGGCACTGGAGAACGCCCCCAGGATGAAATACTTGATGCCGCTTTCTTCCGAGCGCAGCACCCACGCCTGGCGCGTGCCATCCGTCACCCGGAAGGCCGCCAGCACATACAGCGGAATGCTGAGCAGTTCCAGCGCCACGAAGATCACCACCAGGTCATTCGCGCCGATCATGAACATGGTGCCGGTGGTGGACATGAGCAGCAGGGTGTAGTATTCGCCGTGCTGCGTATTCGTCCGCCGCAGGTAATCCGTACTCAGCAGCACCGTCAGGAAGGCCGTCGCCAGCACCACCATATTCAGGAAGCCGGTGAAGCCATCGGCGACGAACATGCCGCCAAAGGCCTCCGTTTCGGCCGGGTTCAGGTTGAACAGCGTCATGACGAAGCTGGCGCTAAGGCCCGCCAGCGCCAGGATCGGTGTCCAGTGTTTGCGCTCGTCCGGCAGAAATAAATCCACCAGCAGCAGGATCATCGTGCCGAGCGCCAGCGCGATGGCCGGCAGCGCGACATTCAGGTTATACCCGATGAGGGTATCGAGCGTTGGGGTTTCGAACATGGGATGGCGATCTCCTGTGTACCGGGGCTAATTGCCGGGGTTAGACGCGACTTCCGTCGTCGTCGTGCCCGTCCCCACCGTCAGCCCATTTTGTTCCAGCGCCCCGGCCACGGTGGTCTCATTCGCCGCTTCCACATGGGCGACGAGCTGGTTGGTGGCTGCGTCCATCGTATCAAAGAAGCCGCCCGGCTGTAACCCGATCCAGAAGATGAGGATGAGGATGGGGATGAGCACCACCACTTCATTCCAGTGCAGCTTCAGCGGGTTGTCGTCGCTGTGCGCGTCGTGCCCGTGACCGTGGCCATGACCATCGTGGCCGCCGGGGGCTTTATAATCGCCCATGAAGACGCGCTGGAACATGTACAGGATGTACACGGCGGCCATAATCACGCCCAGGGTGGCAAACAGGGTGAAGAAGAAGCCCAGGTATTTGCTGCCCACCGAGCCGAGCAGGATGGTAAATTCGCCCACGAAGCCATTCAGCCCCGGCAGGCCCATGCTGCTGAGCGCCACCACCAGCGCCACCGCGCCAAACCACGGCGCTTTGCTCCAGATGCCGCCGTAAGCGGCCATATCTTTGGTATGGTAGCGTTCATACAGCATCCCCACCAGCAGGAACAGCCCGCCGGTGCTGATGCCGTGATTGACCATCTGGAGCGTGGCCCCCTGAATGCCCTGGGCATTCAGCGAGAAGATGCCCAGCACCACAAACCCCAGGTGGCTGACGGAGGAATAGGCCACCAGCTTCTTCACGTCGGTCTGGGCGTAGCTCACCCAGGCCCCGTAAATGATGCCGATCACCGCCAGCACCCCGATGAGCGGGGCAAACTGGATGCTCTCCGCCGGGAACATTTGCAGGTTAAAGCGCACCAGGCCGTAGGTGCCCATCTTCAGCAGCACGCCCGCCAGGATGACCGAGCCGGCCGTGGGGGCCTGCACGTGGGCATCTGGCAGCCACGAATGGAAGGGGAACACCGGCACTTTGATGGCAAAGGCGATGAAAAAGCCGAAGAACAGCAGCGCCCCGGTGATGTCCGACGCGGAAGCGGCCGTTGTCGCCGTCCAGCTAAAATCGGGCGCGGTGACGCGGGCGACCACATCCGGCAGCACAAAGGTGCCGGCCACGTTGCCCACGTACAAAATGGCGATCAACATCAGGATGGAGCCGGCCATGGTATACAGGAAGAATTTCACCGCGGCATACACCCGCTGCTCGCCGCCCCAGATGCCCACCAGGAAGTACATCGGCACCAGCGTCACTTCCCAGAAGACGTAGAAGACGATCAAATCCTGCACCACGAACACGCCGATCATGGCCCATTCCAGCAGCAGCAGGAAGGCATAATACAGCTTTTCGCGGCCGCGTTCCGCCAGCACGCCGGAACTGAACGAGGCCAGCGTGGCGATGGGCATGATGAAGGTGGTCAGCAGCACCAGCAGCAGGCTCAGGCCGTCCACCCCCACGTAATAATCGCTGTTGATGGCGACGTTGCCCACCTGCACATTCAGCCAGGTGAAGCGATGCACCATTTGCAGCGCCGGGTTGTTCGGGTCGAAGCCGGCCCACAGGATGAGTGACGCGAAAAACGTCACCATGGTGGTGCCAAAAGCCGTCCACTTAATCTGTTCTTTCTGAGTTTCCTGGTTCAGGAACAACAGAATGGTGAAGCCGACCATCGGCAGGAAAAGGACAATCGTGGTTAGTGAGAGACCTTCAAACATAATCTCGTCTCTGTCTCCTTGTGCGGTATAAAATCAGCCCGGATGCGCCCGACCAGCCACCGGCGGCCGGGCACACCATCTCCCTTATGATCCTGCCTGCACCTGCAACAACGGCAGCAGCATAATCAGCAGCACGGCCACCACCCCCAGCAGCAGGATGACAGCGTACACCCGAACATAGCCGGTCTGGACGACGCGCACGCGCCCGCTGAGCAGGCGCACCAGCGCCCCCACCCCGTTCACCGTGCCATCAATGATGCCCAGGTCAAACGGTTTGGCCAGCAGTTTCCCCATGCTATCGTAGCCCGCCTTCAGCACACTGTCATGGAAGTAATCGTGCAGGAAGCGCCAGTCCACCACTTCGTACAGGAATTTACTCAGGCGGTTGTACGGGTTTTCGATCAGCCGGAAGTAAATTTCATCCCAGTACAGGCGGGCGTTGGCCAGGCTCCACATCTGCCGGGTTGACCGGTTGACGTGCAGCGGGTCGCGCCGGCCCTGCACGGCTTTGTTGCCGCCATAGATGGAATGCGACAGCGCAATGGCGCTAAAGGCAATCACCACCGCCAGCAGCGCCAGCGGCGTGTTGAACGCCAGCGATTCTTTGAGCGTGACGGACGGAATGGCCGATTCCAGGAAGTGTTTAAATTCATAATCCTGGATGCCCATAAAGCCGCTGAAGATGGGCGTATATTTGGGCACATTGACGAAGCCGACGGTGAAGCTGAAGAAGGCCAGCACCAGCAGCGGGATGGTCATCCAGGCGCTGCTCTCCGGGGCGCTGGCGGCCGCTTCGGTGCGCGGGTCACCATGGAACACCATTTGCACCTGCCGCCACATGTAGAAGGCGGTGAAGCCCGCCGCCACCAGCAGCAGCCCCAGCACGATATAGCCGGCCAGGTTATCCAGCAGCAGGTGGCCTTCCAGCGCTTCATGGAAGGCATCCGCCAGAATTTCATCCTTGGACCAGAACCCGGCGAAGAACGGCAGCCCGGCCAGCGCAAACGTGCCGAACAGGTACGTCCAGTAGGTGATGGGCATTCGGCTGGCCAGCCCGCCCATATTCCGCATATCCTGCGGGTCAAACGCTTCATCCACGTGCTCATCGTGCGCGTCGTGGTGGTCATCAGGCCCGTTCCCGTGACCGTGACCAGGCCCGTTCCCGTGTGCGTGCACGTGGTGGTGCCCGTGTTCCACGCCGTGGATGACCGAGCCGCTGCCCAGGAACAGCAGCGCCTTAAAGACGGCGTGCGTGGCCAGGTGGAACAGCGCCGCCACATACGCGCCCAGCCCCACCGCCGCCACCATAAAGCCCAGTTGCGACACGGTGGAGAACGCCAGCACGCGCTTGATATCCCACTGCCCCAGAGCGATGAACCCGGCCATCAGCGCCGTTACCGAGCCAATGATGGCGATCACCAGCCGCGCTTCGGGCACATAATCCAGAAACACGTTGGAGCGAATGAGCAGGAATACGCCGGCCGTGACCATCGTCGCGGCGTGCATGAGGGCGCTGACGGGCGTGGGGCCGGCCATCGCGTCTGGCAGCCACACAAACAGCGGAATTTGGGCCGATTTACCCGCCACACCGAGCAGCAGGAACAGCACAATGATGAACAGCACCGTTTTAAAATCCAGCGCGAGCGTGCCAAACTGCACCAGGCGTTCCGGGCTGCCTTCTTCCAGGCTCATGTAATGCGCCGTCTGCCCGAATACGCCCAGGTCTGTGTAGCTGGCGAATTTGCTGTTATCCACATCGGCCAGCACCACCGGCTCGCCGCCATGGCCGCCTTCGCCTTCAGCGGTTTCGCCTTCGCTGTGGTCGCCTTCCGCAGCCGCGGTTTCGCCTTCGCTGTGGTCGCCTTCGCCCTCAGCGGTTTCGCCTTCGCTGTGGTCGCCTTCTGCTTCAGCGACAGTTTCGCCTTCAGCAGCAGCAGCTTCGCCTTCGCTGTGATCGCCTTCTGCTTCAGCGACAGTTTCGCCTTCGCTGTGATCGCCTTCAGCAGCCGCGGTTTCGCCTTCAGCGGCAGCAGCTTCGCCTTCGCTGTGGCTTTCTTCGGCGCACGCGCCCAGGTTATTCACCTCGCGGGCGTAGCACACATTGGCCGTTTCGCCCGGCTGGTAAAAGGTCAGCGTGCCAAACGTCCAGAAGATCATGAAGATGGCCATCAACACGCCAAAATCGCCCACGCGGTTCACGATCATGGCTTTGCGGGCAGCGTTGGAATTCTTCCAGCCCAGGGCCCCGCCCTTATCCCAGTTGAAGCCGATCAACAGGTAGGACATCACGCCCACGCCTTCCCAGCCCACGAACAGCATCAGGAAGTTGTTGGATGTGACCAGCAGCAGCATGAACATCATGAACAGGTTGAGGTAGGCGAAGAAGCGCGAGAATTTCTTATCCCCGTGCATGTAGCCCATCGAATAGATGTGGATGAGCGACCCCACGCCCGTCACCACCAGCAGCATCACCGCCGTCAGCGGATCCACGCGGAACTGCCAGGGAATATCCAGCCCGATGGAATCGATCCTCAGCCACGTCTGGAAGATGACCGGGTTGATGACGCTGCCCGTGCCATGATGACCGTTCAAATGACTGAAGATCAACACCGAGATGATGAAGGTGAGGACAGCCGCCGTAATCCCGATCAGCCCGGAGACGCGCTCCGTGAGTTTGCTCCCCCAGAAGATATTGATGAAGGCCCCGAGGGCCGGGATCAAAATCACCAGGGGGATGAGTTGCGGATAGGTTTCCGTATGCATCGCCTAGCCTTCCATCTGGTGCAGATCGTCAATATTGATGCTCTGTTTATGACGGAAGATCGCCACAATCAGCGCCAGCCCGATGGCCACTTCGGCGGCGGCCACCGTCATGACGAAAAAGACAAAGGTATGCCCGCCGATGTCGTTCCACTGTTTTGCAAACGCCACCAGCGCCAGGTTGGCGGCATTCAACATCAGCTCCACCGACATAAAGACCAGGATGGCATTTTTCCGCAGCATCACGCCCATCGCCCCCAGGGTGAACAGCACCATGCTGAGGATGACGAAGGCTTCTACCGGAACATTCATACAATCTCCCTTCCTGCCGGGGCCCACACATCGCCCGGCAGACGCAGCTTATGACCCGTCACCCGAACCCAATTTTGGCGTTTCTGTGGTTACTTCGCCGCCGGTTTGCTGAGCGATCACATTCACCAGCGGACGACTCACACGGCGGCGTATGTTGGCCCGCCGTTCCTGCTTTTCGCCGGAGGGCCGGCTGATGACAATGACCCCCACCAGCGCCACCAGCAGCAGCAGCCCCACCAGGTTCACCGGCAGCAAATACACCGTGAACAGGATACGCCCGATCCCCAGGGGGCTGCCAAAGCTCGGCTCGGTATCGAACACCAGCCCCGGTAAAACGGTTGACCGGAAGGTGAAGCCAGCCGGGAACTGTATACCGCCGCTGTCGGGGTCGGCATCGGCCGGCACCGGCTGTTCGCCATCGGGCATCAGCAGCAGCGTCTTTTCGGTATCGGCCGTGATGGTGTAATTATCCAGCCGGTGGATGATTTCCAGATCACTGTTGATGAGCGCCAGGCTGTAGGTGCCTTCGCGGTAGGTGCCCGTCACCGGCGCGCCTTCAAAGGCGATGTCCGCCGCGATGACCGTATCCAGCAGCACCGTTGCGCCGTCGCGGGTGGTGGTATTGATCGCCTGATCCGGCCCCAGATCAATGAAGCTGAGCGTTTGCGGCGTGTAGGCGTTAAAGAGGATGAAGCGGCCTTCATCGTTGCCCACCTGCGCCAGGCTGTTGGCCACCGGCACCAGCTTCAGCAGTTTACGCGCTTCAAAATCATATTCCCCGAACAGGGTGAGCGTGGTCACGCTGTCCGCGGCCAGCGTCAGCGGGTAAGGAGCCGCCATGATCTGGCCATCTTCCTGGCGCAGCAGTTGCACGGTGTAATCGCCCGCCGGCACATCGAAGAAATCGGTCGCCTCGCCAAAGGGCACATTGTTCAGCACCAGCGGCTCGCTGAGGCTGCCGCCGGTGAGCGTCACCTGCACCTCGCCGGAGAAGCGCACCACCTCCGCCGGCGCGGCGGCCGGGGCTTCGGCAGTGGCGGCGGGATCGGCCGTGGCGGCCGCGGCCGGCTCCGCCGGGGCGATCTCCTGGGTGCGTACCAGCGATACGCCGGCATTCACCACGCGCAGCAGCGGCGCGCGCCCGGCCGTCTCCGGCAGTTGAAAGCCACCAATGACCAGCGGCAGCCCCAGGGCAAACAGCAGCGACGCGCCCAGGATGGTCGCCGCGCCCGTCAGCCAGCGAAAAGTGACGGTGGTGGTATCGTGGGATTGTTCCGCGCCCAGCAGCATAATCACGAACAGGAACAACACCATAATCGCGCCGGCATACACCGCAATTTGCACCATGGCAATAAAGGGTGCATCCAGCATCAGGTACATGAAGGCCACACAGCCAAAGTTCGCAATCAGGAACAGCGCACTGTGGACGGCATTGTCGCTGATGAGCATCCCAATGGCACAGCCAACTGCCAGCGCCCCCACTACGAGGAAAAGGAGAACGTCCACTCCCATCAGTCCAGTCCTATCGTTCTCAGAAAATGAAGCACGTGAAGTTTAGCACAAAGCCGGTCAGACTTCAAAACGATTCATCATCGCGGTAGCAGGCGGGGCAAAAAAGCGCAGAAGGCACCAAAAGGGCGCAGTTCGCTGCGCCCCCGCTGTTCCCCCCCGGTCTGTGACTGCTAACGGCTATTTCGGATCCGGCATATCCGGGATGGCCCGGTCAAACGTATGCGGCTCCACCTGCTGCGGGGTGTCTTGCCCGCCGGCCGGCACCGGGTCAATGAGCATCTCTTTGGTGAAGATGGCATCGCGCCGGTCGGTGAAGCTCAGTTCATGCTCGTGCCCCAGTTCAATGGCCTGGGTGGGGCAGGCATCTTCGCAGTAGCCGCAAAAGATGCAGCGCAGCATGTTGATTTCATAGGTTTTGGCGTAACGCTCGCCGGGGCTGTACCGCGCCTCATCCTTGTTCTCGGCGGCCTCCACCCAGATGGCATCGGCCGGGCAGGCGGCGGCGCACAGGGCACAGCCGATGCATTTTTCCATGCCGTTGTCATAGCGGCGCAGGTGATGCCGCCCCTTAAAGCGCGTCTGGAACGGGCGCATCTGCTCCGGGTACTGCATCGTCACCGATTCTTCCAGCAGATGTTTGAAGGTGGTGCTAAAACCCCTGATGATATTCATCCCATTGTCTCCTCAGTCCGTGTGCCAGCCAGATCGCTTAATCGCCGCTGCCGCGGGTGACAGATTGCCCGGTGACAGGTTCAATGGCCCGGCTGTCGCTGCCGGGCTGTGCCAGTTGTTCCGCGCCCTTCAGCGCATTGTTGATGCCACTCACCAGCGTGAAGGGGATGGAGACCAGCCCGCCGACCATGTTCAGCGCCACCCAGGCCGCGCCGCGCCGTTCCCCGGTGATGATGGGGTCATCGGCCAGGTCAGGTTCGGCCGGGGCCACCGGGTCGCCGCTGCTGCGCAGGAAGAAGTAGCCACCCACCACCACCAGCAGGAAGAAAATGCCGGACACCACGCCATACACGATGGGGCTGCCAGAAACATCGCCAATCACCACCGCCACGGCCGTCCACGCCACCGAGAGCAGCGCCAGCGGCAGCAGCACTTTCCAGCCGAACTGCATCAGCCGGTCATAGCGAATGCGCGGCAGCGTGGCCCGCACCCAGATGAAGATCGCCAGGAAGACGACCACTTTCAGGATCATGAACAGCGGCCCCAGGATGGGCACGCCATCCACCGGGATGATGTGGAAACCGCCGAAGAACAGCGCCGAGGCGATCACGCCTACGCCAATCATGCCGATGTATTCGGCCATCATGAACATGGCGAATTTCATGCCGCTGTATTCCGTCATGAAGCCGGCGGTCAGTTCCTGCTCGGCTTCCGGCAGGTCAAAGGGCGACCGGCTGACTTCGGCAAAGAGGGCGATGATGAGCACGCCCGCCGCCAGCGGGTTCTGGAACACGAACCAGTCCCACACATTGCGCTGCGCGTTGATGATGTCGCCCAGGCTCATGCTGCCCACGATCATCACCGGCACGGCCATGGTCAGCCCCAGGCTCAGCTCGTAGCTAATCATCTGCGCCGAGGCCCGCAGCCCGCCGAGCATGGCATATTTGTTATTGCTCGACCAGCCGGCCAGCACGATGCCATAGGTCGCCAGGCTGGTGATGCCCAGCAGCCACAGAATGCCCACGTTCACATCGGCCAGGCCCAGCGGCACCTGGTACCAGTTGCCATCGAACCAGGGGATGATAATATCCGGCCCCAGGGGCACCACCGCCAGCACGATCAGCACCGGCACCACTTTCATCATCGGGGCCAGGTAGTAGACGAATTTATCCACTTTGTCCGGGATGATGTCTTCTTTGAAGATCAGCTTCACCGCATCGGCCGCCGGCTGCATAAAACCACCCGGCCCCACGCGATTGGGCCCCGTGCGCTGCTGAAACCAGGCGATCAGCTTGCGTTCCAGCAGGGTGGTATAGGCAAAGCCGGTGACGATGACCAGCACAAAGATGATGCCGAAAAGAATCGGATGCAGCAGGCGGCAGCCGTCCGACTGAGAACACAAAATCACGGTCTGGATGCGTGCCTGCGGATTGAGGATAAAATCAATCGCGCCGCCCAGCCAGTTGATGATATTCTGGATGTTGCTGACAACCAGTCCCAGCAGCAGCAGGACTGCTACGGCGATACCGCCCCCGATGAGAACCCGTCTGTTCATCACGCTTCACCTTTATCACTCACAATCGGGGGCAGGCGGCCCGCCCCCGATACATTCAATCAGGCCAGCACCGGCTCCAGCACTTTCTGGATCGTCACACTGACCGGGGCCAGCGGTGTGGGGGTGGCGGTCAGGTGGCGCGGCAGGATCACCGTGCCGGCCGGCACCGCGTCATGGACGCTGGCCCGCACGCGGACGGAACCGCCCGCAAAAGCCACGGCCACCACATCCCCGTGCGCGATGCCCAGGCGCTGCGCATCGGCTTCATGCAGGGTGACATACGGCACCAGCACCCGCGGATGCACCAGAGCGCTCGGTTTAAACACATTCTGGCGGTTGTACAGGCGCGTGGCCGGCAGGGCCAGCAGGTGCCCTTCGGCCGCCGTCGGCAGCGCCGGCAGCGTCACCGCGCCCACGGCCACCGTGTCGCCCTGGTCGGCGGCGGTGGCAAGCTGCACCCCCACCCCGCCCTTATTCTGGTAGGCCGTGCCGCCATAGTACAGGTCGGCCCCGCCCACATCCGGGAACTGCTTTTCGATCTTCGCCAGTTCTTTGTAGGTGATGCCGGCGAAAGCGCTCACCTGCTGCGACACTTCCAGCATCACCGCGGCTGCCGACAGCGGCGCACGGCGCTGGCCCAGGGCTTCGCGCAGGCCGGCGATCACTTTCCACGCCGGCAGGGCTTCGCCCAGGGGGCCCTGCGCGGTGTAAAAGCGCTGCACCCGGCGTTCCCCGTTGATGAACGTGCCATCGCGCTCGGCGAAGCTCTGAATGGGCAGCGCAAAGCGGGCATAGTCGGTGGTTTTATCCGGGAACAGGCTGAGCGTAATCACCGTTTCCACCTGGCTCAGCCACTCCGCCGCGGCCGGGTCATCTTCCGCCGGTTCCGCCTGCGCCACGATCAGCACGCGGGGCGGGTTAGCGATGATGTCCTGCGTGGCTTCGGGCGTGTAGCCCAGGTAATGCAGCCCCAGGCCATTGGGCCCCGGCAGCGGCGACAGCAGGCCGTTGTTGGGCTTGCCCACATGCCCGGTGTTGATGAGGAAATTGGCCGCCGCCTGCATCAGGGCGCGGCTGCCGTCCAGCGTCAGCCCGTCCGCCCCGGCCACGATGACCAGATTGGTCGCGCCGGCCAGCTTCTGCGCGATTTCGGGGTAGCGGCTGTCCAGTTCGTGCAGCACATGGGCCGCTGCGCCGGGGGCATAGCGCAGCACGGCCCCGCTGACGGGTTTACCATGAAAATCTTTGCGGGCGGCAAAATCTTCCAGGCGGGTGGGCCGGGCCCCGGCCACCACCAGGTACGCCCCGCGATCCTGCGCCTGCTTCAGGCGCAGCCGCCACATGGGCACTTCTTCTTCCAGGTCACTGGCGATCACCAGCACGGCATCGCCCCTGCCCAGGCTGCCCAGGTTCGTCCCTTTGCCCACGCCCACCTGCGCGATGAGATCCGCCCCGGCATGGGTGGGCGGCCAGGCCCCCAGGCGCGTGCCGCCCAGGCCCTGCACCAGCCCGCGCAGTTCCCACAGGTCTTCCGTGGTGATGGCCCCGCCGGCCAGCGCGGCGATGCTGCCCTGTGCGCCCTTCAGCACGTCGGCAATCTGCGGGAAAATTTCTTTCCACACCGATTGTTTGAGCGCGTCACCGCGCCGGGCCAGGGGGTACAGCAGCCGGTCTTCGCTGCGGGTGAAATGATGCCCGAAGCGCGTTTTATCGCTGATCCAGATTTCATTGACGTATTCATTCTGGCGCGGCATCACCCGTTTGATGAGCGCTTTGCCGCCAAAATCACGATCCAGCCGGGTGGACAGGCTGATGTTGGAACCGGCGGCATCGTGCGGGCAGATGCTCGGCACTTCCGTCAGTTCCCAGGGCCGCGCCCCAAAGCGGAAATCGGCCGTGGTGAGGGCCCCCACCGGGCAAATATCGGTGGTGTTGCCGCTGAAATAGGTGTCAAAGCCGGGGTCGCTGTTGGTGATGATTTGCAGGGTGCGGCCGCGCTCATGGAAGGCCAGCACATCATCGCCGACGATCTCTTCCTGAAAGCGCACGCAGCGGGCACACTGAATGCAGCGTTCTTCATCCAGGTAGATGAGGTCGCCCAGGGGCACATGCTTATCCAGCTTCAGTTTATCGCTGAAGGCCATGCGGCTGCCGCCGGGGCCGTGCGCCATGGTCAGGTTTTGCAGCGGGCATTCGCCGCCCTTATCGCAGATGGGGCAATCCAGCGGGTGGCTGGTGAGCAGAAACTCAATCACGTTCTGGCGGGCGGCCGTCACCTGCGGGGTGCTGGTGCGGATGTGCATCCCGGCGCTGACGCGCTGCGTGCAGGCGGTTTGCAATTTGGGCATCCAGCGCACCTTCGGCTGCCCCTGCTCATCCAGCACCGGCTGGCCGGTGGCGCGGTCTACTTCTTCGGTCCCCATTTCGACGACGCACATGCGGCACATGCCCACCGGCTCCATCTTGGGGTGATAACAAAAGACCGGAATATCATTGCCGGCGTGCCATTTGGCGACATCCACCAGATTACTGCCGGCGGGCATCGCATAGCTCTTGCCGTCAATGACAATCGTAACCTGTTTGGGTGCTTCTACCATACATATCCTCCGCGTCCAGTCCCCCCGTCAGGGGCGGGTGGTTATCGCAGCCTCAGCCAATATGATCCAGGAAGTTTTTACCAGGCGTTACCAGTATAGCGTATTGCGGCTAAAAACCAGAGATGCGCCAGGCACCGCCCTGCTTCACCAGATGCAGGGTGATGCTCTCGGTCTGGCCATCGGCCCATTCTATCGTGCCCCGCACCTGCCCCCACACCCCATTGCTCACCTGAAACGAGTTGAACTGCCAGTCCAGCGGGCGCACGGGCAGCCGGACATACACATTTTCCGGCCCGCCCAGCTCGCTTTGCAGCGCCTCGCTGAGCAGGTCGAAGGCCGCGGCCGGATTATCGTCGCGGCGGTATTCCAGAAAGCGGCTGGCGGCATCGCTCATCGGCTGCATATCCTGAATGAAGACGACGGCCCCGCTGAAGGTGCACACGGTGCAGATGCCGAGCAGCACCGCCAGCCACAGCCAGCGCACCGGGCGCGGCGGGGCCAGTTTGCGTTTGGGTTTGTCCATCATGCTGCACCTTTCCGCCGCTGACCGGCCTCAGCCACCGGGCGCAATCTGTGAGAGCGACCGTACATCGTCGGTAAAATCGGTGACGCGCCAGCCATCGGCATTTTGCGCCACCAGCACCGCAAACTGGCGATTGCTGCCATCGTCAAAACTAATCGCCGCAATCACGCGGCCGGAATCGGCATCGCTGTTCACCCGCAGCACGCGCCAGTCCACCACGCGCACCGGCAGCCAGTCCAGCAGCCGCTGCGGATCGCCCACCTGCTGCTGCAAGGCCGGGGTGAGCAGGGCGAAGGCCCCGGGCCCATCCCCGTCGCGCAGGCGGGCCAGAAACTGACCGCCGGTATCGTTCACCCGCGGCGTATCCACCAGCGTCAGCCGCACGGCCTCCACCAGCAGGTTCAGGCCGCCCAGGCCGCACCACGCACAGGCTCCCACCAGGGCCACCAGCACGATCAGGCAGGTGGCGGGGCGAAAAAACCGGGTACGCAGGCGGCCCATGGCAGTGACTCCTTCAGCGCAGGTGCTGCAAACCGCGGCTGGCCCGGTCGATCACCATCTGGTTGACGATGCCCCAGGCATCCGTTGCAAGCTGCGCCTGCGCCAGCGTCAGCGCTGTTTCAAAGTCGGCCTGCGCCAGGATAAACTGCCGATCTTCCAGAAAGTATTCCCCGCGCAGCAGGTAATTGACGGCCGCCTGCGGGAAAAGCTCAATGGCCAGCGACAGCTCTGCCAGGCGCGGGGGCACCGCGCGGGGGCGCGGGGCCGGCTCCGCGGGCACCGTCAGGGTGCCGGTGCCGGCCGGGGACTCCTCAACCGGCGGCCAGCCATCAGCGTCGCGGTCGTGGTCGCTGTCACGGTCGCGGTCGCGGTTAAAGTCACGGTTGGGGTCGTCGGTCATGGCGCAGCCTTTAAACCATCAGGCAGGGCTACCGACCCTGCCTGGCGCTTCGCACCGGGTGGCCGGTCAATCGCCGGCGGCCGGGGCCGTCTTTTTGCCCGCGGCCGGCCGGGTTTCGGTCTTCGCGGCCACGTGCCGGTTAAAATCTTCCGGGAACTGGCGAATGGTATGGATGATGGGGTTGGCGGCGAATTCGCCCAGGGCGCACAGCGTGATGCCGGCCATGTTCTTCGCCACATTTTCGATCAGCTTCACATCTTCGGGCCGCCCCTCGCCCGCCATGATGCGGTCGATGACTTTATCCAGCCAGTAGGTGCCTTCGCGGCAGGGGGTGCATTTGCCGCAGCTTTCGTGCTTAAAGAATTTCGTCACCTTGCTGGCGACCCAGGTCATATCCACGCTGTCATCCATGACGATGAGCGAGGCCGAGCCGATGATGGTGCCCACCTTCGCCGTATCTTCATAGCTCATGCGCGTATCCAGCACCTGATCGTTCAGCGGCACCACCGGGCCGGAGCCGCCGGAAGGCAGCAGCGCTTTAAAGCTGCGGCCTTCTACCGACGGGCCGCCGCAGATGTCGTACAGCAGTTCGCGGAAGGTGGTGCTGAAGGGCAGTTCATACACGCCCGGTTTCTGCACATGGCCGCTGACGCAGTACAGCTTGGTGCCGGCGCTCTGCTCGGTGCCGAATTTTTTGTATTCCGCCGCGCCATGCACCATGATCCACGGCACATTGGTCAGCGTTTCCACATTGTTCACCACGGTCGGCTCGCCATAGAGGCCGCCGCCTTTTTGCGCCGGGAACGGCGGGCGCACGCGCGGCTGCCCCAGCTTGCCTTCCAGGCTGTTCAGCAGGGCGCTTTCTTCGCCGCAGATGTAGGCCCCTGCGCCCAGGTGGGTGTACACCTCGCAGCTAAAGCTGCTGCCGCCGATGTTCTGCCCGACAAAGCCATGCCGCCGCGCATCTTCGATGCACTGATCCAGTTGGTGGGCAATATCCCAGAACTCGCCGCGCAGGTAAATGTAAACGGCCTTCGCCTGAATGGCATAGGCGCAGATGAGCGCCCCTTCGATCAACTGGTGCGGGTTGGTTTCCATGATGAGGCGGTCTTTAAAGGTGCCGGTTTCGCTCTCGTCGGCGTTCACCGTCACATATTTCACCGGCTCATTTTTGGGGATGAAGCTCCACTTCACCCCGGCCGGGAAGCCCGCGCCGCCGCGCCCGCGCAGGCCGGAGGCTTTCACCTCGTCGATCACCTGCTCCGGGGTCATGCCGAGGGCTTTTTTCAGCCCGGCATAGCCCTCATGCTGAACGTAGACATCGTACTGGTGGATGTTCGGGACATCGTTCCCGCGTAAGAGAATGTGTTTTTCCATGGTGTTTTACCCGCTTCTGGACTGTGGTTGACAGGACTATGACCGTAACAACATCCCCGAACAACGCTCACAACAGGCACGCGGTGCCTGGGTCTCCCTCATTTGGATTGTTTTTCCAGCTCAGCGCGTTTTTCTTCGATCCACGCTTTCATCTTCGCCAGGTCCAGGTTTTCCATAAAGTGGAAATTGCACTGGAGCATGGGGGCTTTGTCGCAGGCGGCCAGGCACATCACATGCTCGGCGGTGAACAGGCCATCCGCCGTGGTGCCGCCTTCTTCAATCTCCAGGTACGCCAGCAGGTCATGATGAAATTCATCCGCCCCGCGCAGCGCACACGCCAGATCGGTGCAGGTTTGCAGCCAGTAGCGGCCTTTGGGCTTCTCGGAATACATGGTGTAAAACCCGGCGATGGATTTCACCTGCGTCGGGTCCATATCGCACAACTGCGCCACTTCCAGGATGCCCTCCTGGCTGACGTAGCCATATTCTTCCTGGGCAATGTACAGCAGCGGCATCACCGCCGAGCGCTTATCCGGGTATTTGCTCAGGTGCCACTGGATGCGGTCTTCGTATTTGGGGTTATTGAGTATTGCCATGCCAGCCCATCCCTGAAGGCTACAGAACTGCCAGGGGCTGCGCGGCCGACCGGGGCCGGCCGCGCAGCGCCCGCAGCCTATCGATCACAATCGCCAAGCACAATATCCACGCTGCCGATGATGGCGATCATATCGGCCAGCAGGTAGCCTTCGGACATGACCGGCAGAGCGCTGATGTGCATGAATGAAGGCGTTTTAAAATGCACGCGGCGCGGTTTGTTGCCGCCCGTGCCATGCAGGTAACAGCCGATCTCACCGCGCGGGCTTTCCAGCGACACATACACTTCTTCGTCCGGCGCATCAAAACCGTGCGTCCACAGCTTAAAATGGTGGATGACGGCTTCCATGCTCTGGCCCAGTTCGCGGCGGGGCGGCGGCACGAATTTACGATTGTCCGACCGGAACGGGCCTTTCTTCGGCAGGCGTTTCATGGCCTGCTTCAGGATACGCACGCTCTGGCGCACTTCCTGCACGCGGCACAGGAAGCGGTCATACACATCGCCATGCTCGCCCAGGGGCACATCAAAGTCATAGGTATCGTAGTCGCTGTAGGGCATGGCTTTACGCACATCCCAGTTGACCCCGCTGCCGCGCAGGCACGCGCCGGTCACGCCCCAGGCCAGCGCCACCTCCGGCTCCAGGATGCCCACGCCCTGCGTGCGATCCAGCCAGATGGGGTTGCGCGTCAGCAGCGCTTCATAATCATCCACTTTCGGCTCAAAGTAGGTGATGAAGTCGGTGACGGCCTTGTAAAATTCCGGCGGCAGATCACGCCATACCCCGCCGGGGCGCAGGTAGCTGCCCATCATGCGCTGGCCGCTGATCATTTCGAAGATACGCAGGATATGCTCACGTTCACGGAAGCAGTACAAAAAGACGCTCATCGCGCCCATGTCCAGCGCGTGGGTGCCCAGCCACACCATATGGCTGGCGATGCGGGCCAGCTCCAGGCAGATGACGCGAATGATGCGGGCGCGTTCCGGCACATCGACCTCGGCCAGCTTTTCCACCGCCAGGCAAAACGCCATGTTGTTGGACATGGGCGACAGATAATCCATGCGGTCGGTCAGTGGCACGCCTTTTTCGTAGGTCTTGTCTTCGATATTCTTTTCGATGCCGGTGTGCAAAAAGCCAATATCCGGCAGGCAGGTGACGATCTGTTCGCCATCCAGTTCCAGCAGCAGGCGCAGCACGCCATGGGTACTGGGATGGTGCGGCCCCATGTTCAGCAGCATGGTTTCGCCGGTCATGGCGCGTTCCGTCACCAGCCCGCGCAGTTCTTCCAGGCTGCCTTCCCACACGGCTTTGGTGCCGGTCTCGCGGGATTGTATTCCTGTAACCATCGGTGACTCTCCGTAATGCATCCGGGGAACAGCGCCGCTGCTCCCTTATTTGCTGGCAGACGGCTTGTGCTTGAGAATCTCTTCCACATTAAAGGAAAACTGCACCGTTTCCTTGCCCATGGGGTAATCGCGCCGGTGCGGGTGCCCGTCCCAGTCATCCGGCATCAGCAGCCGGCGCTGATCCGGGTTGCCCTCGAATTTCACCCCCATCATGTCCATAATCTCGCGTTCCAGCCAGCCTGCTGCCGGGAACACGCCGATGATGGTGGGGACGACCGGGGTCTCTTCCGCGGCGAACACTTTCACGCGCAGGCGGCGGTTATACAGCATGGAATACAGATGATAGGCCACGCCGAAGCGTTCCGGGCGCTCGTCCGAGGGGATGTGCGGGTAATAATCCACCGCGCTAATATCGGACAGGAAGTTGAAGACCAGGCCGGGCGTGTTGCGTAAAAACAGCATGATTTCGGCCAGGCTCGCCGGGTTGACGGCGATGGTCGTTTCGCCGCGAAACTGTTTGCTATACAGCACGTCCGCGCCAAAATGCTGCTTCAGCGCGTCGGTGGCATCCAGCGGAGGGGGTATGTGCATGGTGAGTCCTTTTAGCTGGCCCAGTGCACGATGCGTTCAGCTTTAATTTTTTCGTGCAGGGTCATGATGCCATGAATCAATTGTTCCGGGCGCGGCGGGCAGCCGGCCACGTACACATCCACCGGGATAATTTCATCCACGCCCTGCACGATGGCGTAATTGTTGTACACGCCGCCGCAGGAAGCGCAGTCGCCCATGCTGATGACCCATTTGGGGTCGGCCATCTGGTCATAGAGCTGGCGCAGCACGGGGGCCATTTTGCGCGTCACCCGGCCCGCCACGATGATGAGATCACTCTGGCGCGGGCTGGCGCGGTTCAGTTCCATGCCAAAGCGCGACAGATCATAATCCGAAGCCTGGGCGCTCATCATTTCGATGGCGCAGCAGGCCAGCCCGAACAGCAGCGGCCACATGGCCCCGGTGCGTCCCCAGTTGACGGCCGTTTCCAGCGTGGTGGTCACAATACCCAGATTTCCCAGTTTGGAGGTTACTCCCATTCCAACGCCCCTTTCTTCCACTCATAGATGAAGCCAACCACGAGGATCAACGTAAACACCCCCATCACGATCAACCCGTACACGGACAGATCGCGCATGGCGACCGCCCAGGGCAGAAAAAAGATCACTTCGACATCGAAGATGATGAACAGCACCGCCACCAGGTAGAACTTAATCGGCATCCGCCGGTTGGCCGGGCCAATGGGTTTCATCCCGCTTTCATAGGGCGAATTCTTGCGAAAGCTGGGGCGAAACGGGCCAAACACGCGCGAAATCATCAGAATGATAAAGGCCAGCACAATGGCGATAATAATCATTACGCCGGCGGGCGCAAATTCTTGCAGAGCCATTCGGTTTCTCCGTTTGTGACGTTTGGAGCAATCCGTCCTGTATCAGAGGTTAGCACAGGGCCGAAACTCCGTCAAGCGACATTCAAGCAGCGTCCCACGCCGCGCCAGATTAGCGGCGCATTATAGCGTTGTTTGGGCATTCTGGCGAGCAGCAGTGCGGGGCGAGGGGTGGGCTATCGCATCCAATTCACCGGGGGCGGACTTGCAGGGTCACGAGTGCGCGTGTCTCCCCGGCAGGGGCACAATGGCACGATGGCATCATGCCCCTGCGATTGCCTCACGTCCCGACACAGCGACCGCGCTTTGTCTCCCCTCGCCCAGGGCGCAGCCCGTCCGGGAGAGGGGGCGGGGGTGAGGGCGCGGATTGTGACGGCGGTGGGCGGTTTTCAGCTTCAGACTCCGGCGGGCGCTGCATCGGCTTCTTCTGGTATGGCTGGCTCTCTTAAGCGGGACAG
>JALOOI010000230.1 GCA_025454495.1 Anaerolineae bacterium | reverse complement strand
GAAATCGAGCAGGCGATGAACGCAGAAACCATCGAGCCGGTGGATGACGATGGGTTCCCGGTGCTGTGATTTACATGCTGGATACGAATGCCATTTCGGACTACATCAGGCAGTTTGCGCCCAGCACCACCCGCCTTAATCAGTCCATCCGGGATGGCGATGTGCTGTATCTCTGCAAACCTGTTGAATATGAGGTCGTGCGTGGTCTGCTGAAATTCCGTGCAGACAGCCAGCGAGAGATATTTGAGATGGATTTTGTTCCACAGCTAACCCCGCTGGCGCTGACAGATGCAGACTGGCGACAGGCAGCTCAATTTTGGGCAGAAGCAGGGAGCGCTGGTAAACAGCTTGCTGACGTAGATTTACTGGTAGCAGCACTGGCGTTCCGTCTGAATGCAGTCATCGTGACGCATGACCATGACTTTGACGCGCTGCCCGTGCGGTGTGAAAACTGGAGGCAAACACTGCCGGATGACAATATATCGTAACGCTACTTATTCCGCCATCCATGCTGGCAACAGGGTGAAATATCAATGAACACCTTCTGCCAGGTGAAGCGATGGCCAACAACATCCATTCTGGATACTTCAGGGAGCCGGTCTGCACCCCTGACTGCCGCTGCTGCTGCGCCGGTCATGCTGCTACCGGTGCATTGACCGGCCTTTATTCACCTATCCTGCTGCCAAAGGACTCCGGGGTGCAAACAGCGTTTGAAACACTGACCTTTGAGATCAAAGACTTCGCGGCCCATGTCACGCTCAACCGCCCGGAGACGAAAAACGCCATGAATTTTAAGATGGTGGCGGAGCTGTACACCATCTTCACTGGCCTGCGCGACCGGCGCGATGTGCGCGTGATCGTCCTCAGCGGGGCCAACGGCACGTTTTGCTCCGGGGGCGATATTAAAGAAATGCGCGATCACCCGGTGCCGGCCCACGAAAGCGGCGTAAATCTGGATAAGATGCTGCGGGCCTGCAACGAAGCCGCCCAGGTGGTCATCGCCAGGGTGGAGGGCGCGGCCCTGGGCGGCGGCTTCGGGCTGGTGTGCTGCTCGGATATCGCTATCGCCAGCACCACGGCGCAGTTCGGGCTGCCAGAAGTGCGCATCGGCATCGCGCCGGCGTTCATTTCGCCCTTCGTCCTCCAGCGCCTGGGGCTGACGCGCAGCCGCGCCTTGATGCTCACCGGGCGGCGCTTCGATGGCACCGAAGCACAGCGCATCGGGCTGGTGCACCAGGCCTGCCCCCCGGCCGACCTGGAAAGCTGCGTGCAGCAGCACCTGGACGACCTGCGCCAGTGTGCGCCGGGGGCCATCGCCGCCATCAAAGCGCTGCTGTTTGCGGTGCAGGATGTGCCGCTGGATGCCAGCGTGGCCTATCGCGCCGATCTGCTCAACCGCCTGCGCGGCGGCGCAGAAGCCCAGGAAGGCATGATGGCCTTCCTGCAAAAACGCCCGCCGGCGTGGGTGGACGGGGGCGCATAAGCCCGCATGGATTGCTTTGTTTTTTCTGGCAAGGAGAGCCGCGATGATCCGTAAAGTGCTGGTCGCCAACCGGGGCGAAATCGCCTGTCGCATTATTCGCACCTGTAAAGCGATGGGCTTCGCCACCGTGGCCGTCTTTTCTGACGCGGACGAAAAGGCCCTGTTCGTCGAACTGGCGGACGAAGCCATCCACCTGGGCGAAAGCGACCCCGGCGAGAGCTACCTGAACATGCATAAAATTCTGGAGGCCGCGGTCCGCAGCGGGGCCGATGCCATCCACCCCGGCTATGGCTTCCTGGCGGAAAATGCCCGCTTCGCCTATCTGGTCAGTTCCTCCGGGCTGCGCTTCATTGGCCCTGCCCCCGAAGCGATCGAGGCCATGGGCGATAAGCGCGTGTCCAAAATGATCCTCCACGGCATTCCCTATGTGCCCGGCTATACCGGCGATGACCAGAGCGATACGGCGCTGGCGGCCGCCGCGCAGGCAATCGGCTATCCCATCATGATTAAGGCCGCGGCCGGCGGCGGCGGCAAGGGGATGCGCCTGGTAACGCAGCCGGAGGCGCTGCTGGAGGCGCTGGCCGCCGCCCGGCGCGAAGCCCGCCAGGCCTTCGGCGATGACATGCTGATGCTGGAACGCGCCCTCACCGAGCCGCGCCACATCGAAGTGCAAATCTTTGGCGACCACGAAGGCACGGTGATTGCCCTGGGGGAACGTGAATGCAGCATTCAGCGCCGCCACCAGAAAATTATCGAAGAAGCGCCTTCCACTGCCCTCACCCCGGCCACCCGCCGCGCCATGTACGCAGCGGCCATCAGCATTGGGCAGCAGATCGGCTACTACAACGCCGGGACGGTGGAATTTTTGCTGGATACGGACGGCCGTTTTTACTTCATGGAGATGAATACCCGCCTCCAGGTGGAACACCCGGTGACGGAAATGATCTATGGCATTGACCTGGTGCGCTGGCAGATGGAAGTGGCGCGGGGGGTGCCGCTGCGCCGCCTGCTGCCGGAAGGGGTGGATCCAATGGAATTTGCCCTGCACCCCGCCGGCCATGCCATCGAAGTGCGCGTGTATGCCGAAGACCCGGCCCAGCATTTCCTGCCGGCCATCGGGCGCATTGTGCGCTGGCAAAGCCCGCCGCTGGTACGCACCGATGCGGGCATTCGCTCCGGCGACAGCATCACCACCCATTATGACCCGCTGGTGGCCAAAATTATCGCCCATGGCGAAACCCGTACCGAGGCCATCCGGCGGCTGGAGTATGCGCTGCAACAGACGCAGCTTTTAGGGCTGCGGAACAATATCGCGTTTTTGCGCCGCGTGCTGCTGAATCATGAGCATCTGGCGGGCATCATCAGCACCCGGTTTCTGGACGAACATGCCGACCTGCTGGTGGAAACGGCCGCCGTGCCGCCCCTGGCGCTCATCGCGGCGGCGGTGGCGAAACAGTCCTATACACAGCACTGGCGCAACAATGCCCATCGCCCGGTCAAACACACTTTTCTGGATGGCACCACGCCCCATGAGGTGCTCATCACCCCGCAGCCGGATGGCACGCTGCGCGTCCGCTGTGGCGACCTGAATCCGGTGGTGGTGCTGCGCCATGCCCACGACGGCGATCTGATTCTGCGGGTGAACGGGCACCAGCAGCGAGTGACCGCGCTGGAGGCCGAGGATAATCACTGGTGGGTGCAAACGCCAGAAGCCGCCTATCATCTGCGCTGGCAAACGCCGCTGCCGGCCCCCGCGCTCAGCGCCGAAAGCGCCGGGTCGCTGCGTGCGCCCATGCCGGGCCAGGTGATTCGGGTGGCGGTGGCAACCGGGCAGGCGGTGGCCAAAGGGATGCTGCTGCTCATCATCGAAGCGATGAAGATGGAACACCGCATCGAAGCGCCCTACAGCGGTACCATCACCGCCCTGCATTACCAGGCGGGCGATACCGTGGCGCAGGATGCGATTTTGCTGGCCCTCCAGCCAGAGGACTGAGCGACCGGGCCAATTATGCCCCTTTGTAATCCTGACTACAGAACATTTTTTCCGTAGATGGCATAGTTTGTAAGCGGCACCCGCCGCCAATGACTGATTTTTGTGGAGGCACTATGCTTATTCATCGGACAAAAGTGGCAGTGGCAGCGCTGGTGTGCCTGTGCCTGCTGGCTGTGAATGCCGTGTTGGCCCAGGGCAGTGAACTGCGCGTGGGCGTGCCGGCTCCGGTCGATCTCAACCCGGCCACCGGCTCCAATGACCCGGAAACGCTGTTCAACCGCATGATTTATGATTATCTGCTGGATGTCGCGCCGGATGGCTCGCTGGTGAACCAGCTTGCCAGCAGCTACAGCATCAGTGAGGATGGCCTCACCTACACGCTGACACTGGTCGCAGGCGTTACCTTCAGCGATGGCAGCCCGCTGACGGCGGCGGATGTGGTCTTTTCGTTCAATTACCTCAAAGAAGCCGGCTCGCCCGCGCTCAATTTGCTCGGTGATTTTGTGGTGGCGGCCGGGGACGATGGCACGGTGATCTTTACGCTGGCTCAGCCCAATGCCGATTTTCTGTTCGGGATTGCCTCGCGCTGGTCGTTCATCCTTAAAGATGGCACCACCGCGCCCAACGTCATCGCAGAAGGCGCAGACCCCTATGCCAGCTTCATCGGCACCGGGGCCTTCATCCTCAGCGATTATCGCCCCGGCGAAAGCGCTACCTTCGTCAAAAATCCGTCTTACTGGATCGCCGGCCAGCCGCTGCTGGATACCGTCACCCACATCTACATCGACGATGCCCAGGCGCAGATCGACGCGCTGCGCGGCGGCACGGTGGATTTTATCTTTAAAGTGGCGTTTGACCGCGTGGCCGAACTGGAAGCCGAAGGGCTGAATGTCATCATCAAGCCCACCAACCAGCACCCGGTGATCCGCATCCGTTCCGATGCCGGCTTCCTGGGCGAAGATGTGCGCGTGCGCCAGGCCTTTAAACTGGCCACCGACCGCGAAATCCTCAACCTGAATCTGTTCGATGGCAACGCCATCATCGGCAATAATGATCCCATTGGCCCGCTGTACGGCCCCTTCTACGATGATACGCTGGCCCAACCGGAATATGACCCGGCCGCGGCCTGTGCCCTGCTGGCCGAAGCCGGCTACCCGGATGGACTGGGGGCCGATGAGCCGCTGATGCTGTATATTGACGACTCGTTCAATTATGTGCAGATGGCCGAATTCCTGAAGGAACAGTGGGCCGAAGGCTGCATTAACGTGGAACTGCTGCCGCGCAACCCCGGCGATTACTATGCCGGCGATATGGATACCGCCGAATGGATGACGGTTGACCTGGGCATCACCGGCTGGGGGTCGCGCCCGATTCCGCAGCAGTATCTGGTGGAGGCCTACGTCACCGGCGCATCCTTCAATGAATCGCACTGGAGCGATGCCGAACTGGATGCCCTGGTCGCCGAAGCGGCGGTGACGGCCGATATTGAAGCGCGGGCCGCCATCTATGCCCGGATTGCCGCCATCTTCGCCGAGCGCGGCCCCATCATTGTGCCGTTCTTCGCGCCCATTGTGGGCGTAACCGCCCCCGGTGTGACAGGGCTGGATATGCATCCCTTCCCCGGCAGCACCGATCTGAGAACTGTCACCGTCAACCGTTAACCACTGCCGGCGGGGCGGCTGTACGGCTGTGCCCCGCCGCTGATTGTGACTTCATGCACCCATTGGCCCGTTTTGTTGCTCTGCTGCGCCCGTTAACCCGCTACCCGGCGGCCGCCATCGCCACGCTGATGGTGCTGCTGTTCATCGGCATGGCCCTCAGTGGGGCCATGCTCGCGCCCTATCGCTTTGACCAGGTGGTAGACGATACAACGAACTGCCTCACCCGCAGCAATGGCGCTGTGCGCTGTGCCGCGCTGAAGAATGCGCCGCCCTCCGCCACACACCCCCTGGGCACCGACCGCAACGGCCGCGATGTCCTCAGCCGGCTGCTGCATGGCGCACGCGAAACGATGGGCCTGCCCGCCCTGGCCGCCCTGAGCGCCGTCGTACTGGGCACGCTCATCGGGCTGACCACCGGCTATTATGGCGGCTGGCTGGATGAAATTGTCTCGCGCCTGCTGGACAGCCTGCTGGCCATCCCGGCGCTGGTGCTGGCGCTGGTGGTGCTGGCGACCATCGTGCCGGCGCTGGATATGTCCGGCAATGTGCTGGTAGAGGTGTTCGGGGCGGTGCCGCTGGCGCTGATCCTGGTGATTACGCTGCTGTATACGCCCATCGTCGCCCGCGTCATTCGCAGCGCGGCGCTCGCCCTGCGCGACCGGGGCTATGTGGAAGCGGCCCGGCTGCGCGGCGAAAGCGTGGGGTATATCCTGCTGCGCGAAATTTTGCCCGGTGTGCTGCCCGCCCTGCTGGTAGAGGCTTCGCTGCGCTTTTCCTATGCCATTTTTCTGGTGACATCGCTCGGCTTTCTGGGGCTGGGGGCCCAGCCGCCCTCACCGGAATGGGGGCGCATGGTGCTGGATGCCCGCAGCAATTATGCCACCGCCCCCTGGGCGCTCTGGTCGCCGGTGGTGGCCATTGCGCTGCTCATCATCAGTGTGAATGTGATGACCGACGGACTGCGGCGGGTGCTGCGTTATGAACAGGAGAGCTTCGCATGACGGCTACCCCGGTCATCCACGCGCAGCAGCTTTCGCTGGAATATCGCCTTCAGGGTGGCTGGCAGAATGCCATCCGCGGGGTGACGCTGAGCATTGACCGGCAGCAGATTCACGGGCTGGTCGGTGAAAGCGGCAGCGGCAAATCCACCCTGGGCATGGGGCTGATGGGCTACCTGCCGGAAAATGCCCGTTTTGCCGGTGGCAGCATCCTGTTCGACGACAAAGACCTGACGCGCCTCAGCCCGGCGGACGCGGCCCGCCTGCGCGGCCGGCTGATCGGCTTTGTGCCGCAGAACCCGCTGGACGCGCTGAATCCGTCGCTCACCATCGGCGAGCAGTTGCAGGAAGTGACGCGCTATCATTTGCGGCTGTCGCGGGCGGCGGCTCATCAACGGGCGTGCCAGGCCCTGGAACAGACGCGCATCGCCGAGCCGGAAGCCGTGCTGCGCCGCTACCCGCACCAGCTCAGCGGCGGGATGCAGCAGCGGGTGATGATTGCCATGGCCCTCAGCACGCGCCCGCGCCTGCTGGTGCTGGACGCCCCGGTGCAAACGCTGTTTCGCCGGCCGCTGCACCCCTATACCATCGGGCTGCTGGCCAGCCTGCCGGGGGCGGCCGGCGGGCAGCAGTCTCGCCTGGCCACCATCGACGGCACCGCGGCTCCCCTCACCGGCCGGCCGGCCGCCTGCGTCTTTGCGGAACGCTGCCCGCTGGTGATCGCACAGTGCCGCACGCACAAGCCGCCGCTGGAACAGCAGCCGGACGGGCGCAGCCTGCGCTGCTGGCGCGGCCCGGAAATCGCCGCCGGCAGCGTGAACCCGGCCCGCCCGGCGCACGTCAGCCCCGCCGCCGCTGCGCCGGCAGACGCAGTGCCCATCCTGCGGGCGGAAAAATTGCGGAAGACCTTCCATGATGCCTCCCTGTTCGACCGGCTGACCGGCAAAGCCAGCGCCCCGCTGAAGGCGCTGGATGACGTATCGCTGACGATTAACCGCCAGGCGACCTTTGGCCTGGTGGGCGAAAGTGGCAGCGGCAAAACCACCCTGGCGCGGGTCATCGCCGGGCTAACCGTGGGCGACGACGGCCGCCTGGAACTGCTCGACCGGCCGCTGGCGCTGCCCCTGCACCGGCGCAGCCCGGAAGCGCTGCGGAACATTCGCATGGTGTTCCAGAATCCCGGCGACACGCTGAATCCCTATTACACCGTCGGGCAGGCGCTGGGCCGCACGCTGTCGGTGTTCGGGCGCGGCCAATTCAGCCGGGAGGAGATCGCCCGGCGCACGGCCGCGCTGCTGGAAGCGGTCGGTTTGACGGCCGCTTATGCCGGGCGCTACCCGGAACAGCTCAGCGGGGGCGAAAAGCAGCGCGTGGCCATCGCCCGCGCCTTCGCTGCCAGTCCGGCGCTCATCATCGCCGATGAACCTACCAGCGCTCTGGATGTGTCTGTGCAGGCGGTGATCCTCAATTTGCTCAAAGACCTGCGGGCGGATCAAGGCGTATCGTACCTGTTCATCTCGCATGATCTGGAAGTGATCGGCTATCTGGCCGACTGGATCGGGGTGATGTACCTGGGCGAAATTGTGGAACAGGGCACCAGAGACCAGGTTTCCGCGCCGCCCATGCATCCCTACACCGAAGCGCTGCTGTCGGCCAGCCCCTCCGTGGACCTGACGCAGCCGGCACAGGGCATCCGGCTGACGGGCGACATCCCCTCACCGCGCCAGAAGCCCGCCGGCTGCCCCTTCCACACGCGCTGTCCGCGCCGCCTGGGGCCCATTTGCGCCGCCGAAGTGCCCCCGCTGCAAATCGGCGAGGGCGGGCACCAGATTCGCTGCCACATTCCGCTGGCAGACCTGCGTACCCTGCAAAGCACACCCGGAGGCAGCGGATGATACGTTATCTGGTGCGGCGGGTGCTGCTGCTCATCCTCACGCTGCTGCTCACCTCGATGATCGTCTTCGCCATGACGCAGGCGCTGCCGGGGGATATTGCCCGCCTGGTGCTGGGCCGCGATGCCCGCCCGGAAGCCGTGGCAGCCTTTCGGCAGCAGTTCGGCCTGAATGACCCGCTGCCCGTGCAGTATCTGCGCTGGCTGGGTGGCTTTGTGACCGGCAATCCGGGCCGCTCTTTCGCGGCCGGCAACCCGCCGGTGATGCCGCTGGTGCTGGATCGCCTGGGGAATTCGTTCCTGCTGGCCGGCTATACCCTGCTGCTCACGCTGCCGCTGTCCATCGTGGCGGGCATCGTGGCCGCCCTGCGCGAAGGAAGCTGGCTGGATAACCTGATTGCCTTCATTTCGCTGTCCGTCACCGGGCTGCCAGAATTCGTCACCGGCATTGTGTTGATTAATCTGTTCGCCCTGGGCACCGGCTGGTTTGCCGCCACCTCGCTGGTGCAGGACGGCTATACGGTGGTGGACTGGCTGCGCGTGCTGACGCTGCCGGCGCTGACGGCCGGTTTCGTGCTGGGGGGTTATGTGACCCGCATGACCCGCGCCGGCATGATTGATGAACTCAAAAAGGCCTACGTCCGCACGGCCATCCTCAAAGGGCTGCCGCGCCGCACCATCATCCTGCGCCATGTGCTGCGGAATGCCCTGCTGCCCACCATCACCGTCATCGCCATCAGCTTCGGCTGGCTGATGGGCGGGCTGGTGGTGATCGAAAATGTGTTTAATTATCCGGGGCTTGGCTCGCTGCTGGTGACGGCCGTCGAACAGAAAAATTTACCCGTGCTGCAAACGTGCGTGGTGCTGATTGTCTTCATCTTCGCGGCGGCCAACCTGCTGGCCGATGTGCTGTATGCCGCGCTCAATCCGCGCATCCGTTTAACCTGAAATTCACGTTATAATGAGCAGGATGAAACGTCAGGCCGGGAGATGGAACCATGCCCGTCTATCATTATCGCTGCCATACCTGTGGCACAGAATTTGATGTACTGCACAGCTTTGAGGCGGCGCTGCCGGAATGCCCGGAGTGCGAGAGCGAAGAGGTCAAACGGCTGATCGTCTCAGCGCCGTTGATCGCCAGGGGCGCGGAAACGCACGCCGGCGACGGCCGCCGGGCCACGAAGGAGCAGCTTCGGGCCAAATGGGCCGAAGAAACGCCCAAATTGCGAAAGAAAATGCGCGATAAACTGGGCGAAGACGTGGTACAGCGCCTTCCCACGCTCAACATGGATCAGGACTAGCCGGCGCAGCGGGGGGAGAATGACGGTGAACGCATCGGTAAATTTTGACCGGGCCGTGGCTTTTTACGATGACACGCGGGGCTTTCCGCCGGGCATTGCTGCGCCGGTGGCGGCGTTGATGGCACAGGCGGGCGGGCTGCACAAGGGCGATCAGGTGCTGGAGATCGGCATTGGCACCGGGCGCATCGCCCTGCCGCTGGCGCAGCATACGGGCAGCATCACCGGGGTGGATATTTCCCGGCAAATGATGCAGCGCCTGCGCCAGAAACAGACCACCGAAACGATTTATCTGGCGCAGGCCGATGCCGGGGTGCTGCCCTTCGCTGCCGGCACTTTTGATGCGGCGGTGGTGGTGCATGTGCTGCATCTGGTGGCGCAGCCGGCGCAGGTGGTGCGCGACCTGGCGCGGGTGCTGAAGCCAGGCGGCCGGCTGCTGCACGCCTTTAACGATCACCACAACGATCCGCGAATGCAGGCGCTGGTGGAGGCCGCCCGCCCGGACAGCCAGCGCGCCCGTCTGGAGCGCTACAACGCCATTGACCATCATTTCAGCGCCGCCGGCTGGCAGCGTACCGACGAGCAGCGCCTGACCTATGCCCGCCGCACCACCCCGGCCGAGTATCTGGCCCATATTGAACAGCGCCGCTGGTCGAATACCTGGGAACTGCCGGATGAGGAAATCGCCCATATGCTGGCCCGCGCCCGCCGCGCAGTGGCGGAGCATTTCGGCGGGGATATGCACCTGCCCGTTGATAATCCGGGCCTGTTTGTGGTGCAGGTGTGGGCCCCGCCCGCGGCATGAAGCAGCCGCTGCACCTTAAAAATGCCATCGTCGTCGCGCACGGGCAGGCACAGCGCCGCGATCTCTATATCGACCGCGGGCGTTTTACCGCGCAGCCCGCGCCCCGGGCCCTGACCGTTGATCTGGATGGTGAAACGCTGTTCGCGGGGCTGGTGAACGCGCATGACCACCTGGAGCTGAATCATTACCCGCGTACTGCTTACCGCCAGGTGTACACCAGCGCTCATCACTGGGGCGATGACGTAAATGCCCGGCTGGACACGCTGCCGTTCCGGGTGCGGCGGGCCTACCCGCTGCGTGATCGGCTGTTCATCGGCGGGCTAAAAAATTTGCTGTGCGGGGCAACCACCGTCATCCAGCATGGGCCGGCCCACGCGGCCCTGTTTCGGCCGGATTTTCCTGTGCGGGTGCTGCGGCCTTACGGCTGGTCGCACTCGCTGCACTTCAGCCCGGCCGCGGCCGTGGTCGCCTCTTACCGGCGCACACCGCCGGGGGTGCCCTGGTTCATCCACCTGGCGGAAGGCACCGATGCCGCCGCGGCCGGGGAATATCAACGGCTGAAGGCGCTCGGCTGTGCGGGCAGCAACACCGTGCTGGTGCATGGCGTGGG
>JALOOI010000229.1 GCA_025454495.1 Anaerolineae bacterium | reverse complement strand
GGATCAATACACAGCAGCACGCAATCCGGCACGTGGCGGTAGAAAGCATCGGCCACGCGCAGCACCTGGTGCACGGTGGAAGCGTGGATAAAGCCCTCCTGGGCCAGCGAATCCGCGGTGTAAAAGCCGCTGTGCTGTGCCGCCTCCCAGGCGGCGCGGGTGGTGATGTGGTAAATCATCAGTCAGCCTCCTTGCAGGATGAATATCAGGGCGGCGCGGCCGGTTTTAACGTCCACGGCAGCCCGGCCACCAGCAGGCGGACTTCAGCCGCGCCGGCGGCCAGCCGCTGGTTCGCCCGCCCCAGGGCATCGCGGTAGATGCGCCCCAGGCGGTAGGGCGGCACGATGCCCATGCCCACCTCATTGCTGATGACCATCCAGGTGGCGGCGGAGTCCGCGCACAGGGCCAGCAGCGCGTCCACTTCGGCCAGCACGGCGGCTTCGGCCCGGGCCGGCGGGCTGTCCTCCGGCAGCGTCAGCAGCACATTGGCCGCCAGCAGCGTAACACAATCCAGCACCAGCAGGTCACAGGGGGTTTGCGCCTGGCGGATGGCCGCGGCCACGTTCAGCGGCGCTTCCAGCGTGTGCCAGGCGGCGGGGCGGCTGCGCCGGTGGGCGGCGATGCGCTCCTGCATTTCTTCATCCAGCGCCTGGGCGGTGGCCACGAACAGCACCGGCCCCGACCAGTCGCGGGCGACATGCTCCGCGTAGTGGCTTTTACCGCTGCGGGCCCCGCCCAGCAGCAAAATCAACCGGCCCATAGCAGCCATCCCATCAAACACAGCACTTCGGTCAGTTCACACACGGCCCCGTACACATCGCCGGTCAGGCCGCCGCCCAGCCGCCGGGCCGCCCACCGGGTCAGCAGCACCACGCCGGGCAGCAGCAGCAGCAGCGCCCCGCCTTTCAGCAGGGCCACCAGCCCCGCCGTGACCAGCACGGCCGCCAGCACCTGCGGCCGGCCCAGCCCCTGGCGAAAATAGCGGCCCAGGCCGGCCGGGCGGGCCGGGGGCAGGGCATACAGCGCCAGCACCATCGCGCACCGCCCGATCACCGGCGGCAGCAGCAGCAGCAGCGGCGGCAGCGGCTGGATGAGCAGCCACTTACCGAGCAGCAGCAGCACCAGCCCCACCACCGCCCAGGTGCCGGCCCGCGGGTCTTTCATGATCTCCAGGCGGCGGGCCGGGGTAACGGTGGCCAGCAGCCCATCGCAGCTATCGGCGAAGCCATCCAGATGCAGCCCGCCGGTGATGACCACCCAGGCCACCAGCACCACCAGGGCTGTCAGCGGCGGCGCAAACGGCGCAGCATGGGCGATGAGCGCCAGCAGTGCGCCAATGCACAGCCCCACCACCGGGTACCAGGCGCAGGCCGCGCCGGGCGGGCGCTGCGGATCGTACCCCAGGGGGAGAATGGTCAGGAAGGCGAAGGCCGCCCGCAGGTCTGCCATGGCCCCGCGCCTAACAGGCCGCGCCGGCGGGCCGGATACGGGCCCACGCCCGGCAGCGGGCAGCAGCGTCTGTGCGGTGTTCGTCGGGCGGATGTGGCATAGCGACCTCCGTTGTGCCGCCGGGGTTAAGCCGGCGCAGGCGATACTGGCGGCAGCGCGGCCAGCACCTGGCCGATGCTGGTGCAGCGCTGCATGTGCCCGTCCTGATGCAGGTGCCACACGGTGGCGGTGGCGCTTTCCAGCACTTCCAGGCAGGCCCCCGTGCCGGCCGCCGCCGGGTCATCCGGGGCGAGGGCCACCCGCCCGGCGCGGGCCAGGGCGCGGCGCGTCCAGGTGGCGGCCAGGCCGGTGCCATGGACGACGACCGGCGCACCGGCCGCCGCGGGCAGGGCAAAACCGCCGCTGGCCCGGTCAAAGGTCAGGCCGTCTTCGTGGAACGCGGCGGCAAAGCTGCCATCCAGCACCAGGTCTTCCGGCGTGCCGCTGCGGATGACCCCGCCGGCCAGCAGCCACAGGGCATCCGCCGTCCGCAGCGCTAAATCCAGATCATGGGTGGAGAGCAAAATGGCCCGCCCGGTCTGGTGGGCGATCTGCCGCAGCAGCAGCATAATCTCCACCCGGCGCGGCAAATCCAGAAAGGCGGTCGGCTCATCCAGCAGCAGCACCGCCGCTTCCTGGGCCAGGGCCCGCGCAATCATCAATTTCTGGCGCTGGCCGTCGCTCAGTTCCATCACCGGGCGCTCGGCCAGGTCGGCCGCGCCCACGGCGGCCACCGCCCAGCGCACCATCGCTTCATCATAAGGCGACAGGCGGCCGCTCCAGCCGGTATGGGGGTGTCGCCCCAGGGCCACCAGGGCATAGCCGTTCAGCAGCCCCAGGTGCGGCCGCTCGGTGAGGACGATGCTCAGGCGGCGGGCCCGCGCCGACGGGTCAAGCTGATGCAGCGCGTCGCCGGCCAGCAGCACCGTGCCGGCCAGCGGCGGCTGCATCCCGGCCAGCGTGCGCATGAGGGTGGATTTGCCGCTGCCATTGGCCCCCAGTAAACAGATGAGCTGGCCGCGCGGCAGCGCCAGCGCCAGCCCCTGCGCCAGCACGTGGGGCGGGCGGCGGGCCGGGCGATAGCCGATGCTGAGGTGCTGCGTGGTCAGCGCCGGGGGCATCATGCGCCAAACGACCGCTGCACGCTGCGCTGCCGCAGGATGATGAGCAAAATCACCGGCACGCCCAGCAGCGCCATGACGGCGTTCAGCGGCAGCACCAGGCTGCTGCCAGGCAGTTCGGCCAGCAGGCTGGCCAGCAGCGCCACCGCCCCGCCCAGGCACATCGTCCCCGGCAGCAGCAGCCGATGATCGGAGGTGTGCAGCAGCCCGCGGCACAGGTGCGGCACGGCGATGCCGATGAAGGCGATGGGGCCGCAAAAGGCCGTCACCGCGCCCGTCAGCAGGGCGGTGGTGATGATGATGGCCTGGCGTGACCGGCGTACATGCAGCCCCATGCTGGCGGCATAGGCTTCGCCCGTCAGCAGCACATTCAGCGGTTTGCCCAGGCACAGCGCCGCCGCCAGCCCGGCCAGCACCGCTCCGGCCAGGATGGGCATTTGCGCCCACGTTACGCCGTTAAACGAGCCAAAGCCCCAGTTGATGTACGCCTGGATGCGCTCCGGCACGCTGAAATAGATGAGCAGGCTCACCAGCGCAAAGGTCAACTGGCCGATCATGACCCCCAGCAGCAGCAGCGGCAGGCCGCTCTCCAGGCGGCGGGCGATGAGCAAAATGAGGCTCAGCGTTACCCCGGCCCCCAGCATGGCGGCTGCGGCCAGGCTCAGATCACCGGCCAGCCCGAAGCCGGCCAGCAGCGCTCCGCCCGTGGTGCCATAGGCCAGCACCACCAGCGCCACGCCCAGGCTGGCCCCGGAATTGACCCCCAGGACATCGGCGGCGGCCAGCGGGTTGCGGAACAGTGTTTGCATCAGCAGCCCGCTCACGCTGAGCGCGGCCCCGGCCAGCAGCGCCGTCAGCGCCCTGGGCAGCCGCACTTTGAGGATGATGTTCGTCCACGAGCTTTTTTCCGCTTCGCCCCCCAGCAGCACCGCCAGGATTTGCTGCGGCGGAATGGTGACGGAGCCGAGCAGCAGCACCAGCACAAAGGCCAGCAGCGCCAGCAGGGCCAGCCCCACCAGCAGCCCCGGCCGCAGCCCTAAATTCACGCGCGGAGCCGGTTTATCGCCGGTATTGTGGGCCGCCGGCAGCGGCGGGAACAGCGCATGAGACATGAGTGAACCATTTCGCCGGGGGCGGCCGCCCGGACGGCCGCCCCGCGTCAGTTGCGGTCGTTAATCCGCCGTCATCGGACGAAAGAAACGCTGAGCATGGTCTGGCAGCAGTTCCGGGTGGAACAGCGCCACCAGGTCCAGCAGAACCAGGTGCGGGCTGGTAACTCCCAGTTCATAAAAATTGTTGCCGCCGTTCTCGTTCACGTCGGCATCGCTGTTCCACACCGCCCCGTTCTGGAAGGCGGCAAAGTCGGCATAGCGGCTGTCCTGGGCCAGCAGGTCATCGGCGCTGCTGACGGCGAACAGGTTCGTCACCCACAGGTCAGCATCCAGTGCGCCATCGTAAACCACCTCAAAGCTGAGGAAGGCGCTGTCCTGCGGGGCCTGGTCGCCCAGGGCGATGCGGCCGCCGGCATCCTCGATCAGCCGGCCGATAAAGGTTTCGGCACCGGGGATAATCCAGGCGCTGCTGAAGCTGTCGAAAGCGTTCCACAGCACCACCGGGCGCTCGTCGGCGGGGATGGTGGCGGCCAGGTCGCGGGCGGCCGTGTAGGCGCTCACGATGTCGTCATACACGGCATTCGCCTGCGCTTCGGCATTGTAGAACAGGGCCGTATATTTCAGCCATTCGGCCCGGCCCAGGGGGGTGATTTCGCGCCATTCGGCGTTCAGCGCGGTGAAGATACCCGCTTCCAGCAATTTGGGGTGCGCGTCGGTATCCGGGTTAAAGCCATAGGTCATCACCAGCCCCGGCTCCAGTTCCAGCACCTGCTCCACGTTGATGCCGGCCCCAAAGCCCACTTCCACCAGCCGCCCCTCATCAATCAGCGCCCGCACTTCGGGCGTGTTGATGTACAGAAAGCTGTCCACGCCGGCCAGTTGTTCCAGCAGGTCAAGCTGCACCAGGTGGGGGAGCTGTGTGGTGGACAGGGTGATGAGGCGGCCCGTGGGCACTTCGATCATTTGCGTGCCGGGCGGGAAATCGTCCAGCGCCGGCGCGGGCGTGCCGCACTGCACCAGCACATACTCAAACGGTTCTGCGCCATCGTAGGCATTCAGCACGCTGACGACTTTGTAATGGTTGAAGTAGGTGACGGATAAATACGCCGCATCGACGATTTCGACCTTATCGGGGAAGTAATCCACCGTCGGGTCAAAATCCGTAACGCAGCCCTCGCGCACATTGTCGGCCGGGGCCGCATTCTGGGCCAGCGCCAGGGTGCCGCTGCACAGCAGCAGCAGGGGGAGGACGAACACACGCAGAAACATCATGATTGGCTCCTCAGGGATGGGTGACAGTGAGCCGGCACCGGGCCGGCGGGGTGACTTCGCACCATGAGGAAACGTGCAGGGGCAGCCGGCCACCGGGGCCGGCCGCTTTCACCGGAGGCTGATGGAGGTGTAACCGCAGCGGCAGTGCCATAACGCAGCACGCGCCCGCGCCATAGCGTTGTGAAAACAGGTTCTGTTGTGGAACAGACCGGCAGCACCATCGGTGAACGCTCGCTTCCCTTTGACCGCGAAGGTACGCAACGAGCTAAAGTCAGGGCGGGTATTCGGACTTTGCCGGGAGGCATTACCGTTGCGGGACAGTGCCGGACTTGCACCGGGCTTCCCCCATTGTGTGCCAGACATCCGGGTGATGGCACACCCTGACCTTAGAAAAACAGGTTCCTCATCACTATAACCCGGCCCGGGCCGCCGCGCAAGGCTGGCCTGTCCGGGCGGGTGGGCCGCGCCCCCGACGGTGTTTTAACCCAAAACGGAAAGAAGTCTTAACGTGCAATCTGCCAGCCGGTACGCTACAATCATGGAAAAAATAGATAATCCTTAATATGCCTCTACGAAAAATTGACGCAGCGACAATGTATAACGAATGGTACAGCTATGACGATGCAGCAGCGACGTTCTGTCAATATTATCACCGGGGTCATGCTGGCGATTGTGCTGGCGATCCTGCTCTACGGGGCGGCGTTTGTGCAGACCGGGCTGTGGCAGACGGCCGGGACAGTGGCGCTGTGCGTGGGGGCGCTGGTAGCCTATGGTTATGCCCGCCGCCTGGCGTTGCAGGGCCGGCTGCGGGGTGCGGCCTACCTGGCGCTGCTCTCCTTCCTGATTGCTTCGCCCCTCAACACCCTGGTGATCGCCGGGCTGGCTGTGCCGCTGACCGTGACCGTGCTGCTGGTGGGGGCGATGTACGTGGGGGCGCTGTTCCCCGCTGCGGATCGACGTATCGCTGCCGCCTGCGTTATTGCCAGTGCAGCCGCGCTGGTGCTGCTGGATACACTGGCGGCCAACCTCAACCTGCCGCGCCTCAACCTGCTGGATATGGATTTGCTCACCGCCAGCATTCCGCTGGTGATGGGCGGAGCCGTTGTCATCGTGCTGTGGCAGCTTTTCCTCACCTATCGCCGCAGCGCTTCGGTGCAGTTCCGGCTGATTTCGGCCTTTTTGCTGGTGACGCTCATTCCGCTGCTCATCAGCAGCATCAGCCTGGGGTTGCTGAACTGGACGGGGGAGCAGAACCAGGTGCAAAAACGCCTGGAGACCATCGCCCTGTTTGAACAACGCCAGATCGACACCTGGAGCAGCACGCTGACCGCCGACCTGCGTAATTTTCGCAGCACCTATGAATTGACCATCCAGCAGGCGCTCGGTCAGGGATCGTCGCTGGAGAACATCATCCGCCAGAGCCGGGTGGATTTGCGTACCGAACTGCGCCGCCTGTCCAGCGTGGGGCAGCGCTTCCGCGAAGTCCTGCTCATTGACCCGGCCGGGCTGGTGGTGGTGGCCGGCGGGCGGGTGCTGGAAGGCCGCCGCCTGGCCGACGAGGCCTTTTTTCAGCCGGCGCTGGCCCGGCAAAAATTGATCCCGTTTTACGAATCGCCGGCCTTTGGCCTGACCCCCGTCTTCGTCGAAGCCATCGCCGATGGCAACGGTACCACCATCGGCCTCCTGGTGGGGCTGCCCCTCACCGCCACGCTCACCGGCATTCTGGATGAGCGCGAAGGGCTGGGCGCAACCGGCGAATCCTACCTGGTCAGTGCGGATTTGCGCCTGCTGACGGC
>JALOOI010000228.1 GCA_025454495.1 Anaerolineae bacterium | reverse complement strand
AGACATGGTGGAACGGCTGTGCAGGAAGCGGCCCTGTTCATCGTAGACGGCGGTAGCGTTCAGCAGCACCGGGAAGGTGCTGCCATCCTTCCGCTGAATCTCCAGTTCCAGATTATTCGTCCAGCCGCGCTCTTTGAAGACCGGGAAATGCTGCTCAAAAAGGCTGATGCTGGCCGGGCTGAGCAGGTTGCGGAAGGTTAGCCCTTCCAGGACTTCTTCACGGCCATAACCCAGCCAGCGCAGTTCGGTATCATTCATACGGAGGATGGTGCCGGTGGCATCCACCGAGTGATACCCGTTGGGGGCATTGTTGTACAGGTCATGCAGTTCGGTGGAGTATTTTTCCAGCGCTTCTTCCACCAGGCGGCGCTCGGTCACATCGCGGATGATGCACACCAGGCTGGTGACGGGGCGGCTGGAACGGTTCACCGGCGCAATGCTGATTTCGACATCGAATTCATGGCCATCTTCACGGCGGGCGCGGGCATCCAGATGTTGAATCTGGTGGGCGGCCGCGACCTGTTGCAGGCTGCTGTGCAGGCTGGCGCTATCGTCCGGGTGGAAAAAGCGGGTGAAGGGTGCGCCGAAGTAACTTTCGGGCGCAACGGCGAACATATCATTAAAAGCATGGTTGGCCTGCTGCACCCCCTGCGCCATATCCAGCAGCAGGATGCCATCTCCGCTGTGGTTGAAAATGGCTTCAATGCGATCTTTGGTGCGTTCCAGTTCGGCGGTGCGTTCCTGCACCCGCTGTTCCAGCAGCTCATACGCTTCTTGCAGGGCGGCACGGGCGCGGTTGCGCTCGGTGACATCAATGCAGGTGCAGTAGCACGCCTGCCGGCCCTCCAGGTCAATCAGGCCGATGTAGCTCTCCATGACACGCCCGGTGCCATCCGCCAGCCGATGTTCCAGCACCATCGAAGTCAATTCACCGCGCACCACCTGGCCAATCTGCGCCAGCAGCTCCGGCAGCGGGGCCTGGCCAATCTGCGCGATGGTCATGCTTTTCAGGTCGGGCAGGGTGTGGCCATAAAATTCGAGGGCGGCCGGGTTGGCATCCAGAATCAGGCCGCTGTCGGGGTCAATAATCAGTTTGGGCAGCCCGATGAGTTCAAACATCTGGCGGTAACGGCGCTCGCTGGCCCGCAGCGCCTCTTCCGCTTTAATGCGGTCATTGATGCGCTCAGAGAAGATGAGGATGCCACCGATGAGGCCATCATCCTCGTACCAGGGGCGAATTTCCCAGCGCAGCCATTCCACCGTGCCATCGGCCCGCAGAAACATATCCATCTCCTGTTTGAGGATTTCGCCCGCCAGGCCGCGACGGTGCAGCGCCCGCCAGCGCTCCGGTATCTCCGGGAAGATGTCGTAGTGCGATTGGCCGATCATGGTTTTATCCAGGTTATAATCCTGCATCCAGCGGCGGCTGACGGCCACATAGCACATCTGGCGATCCAGCATGGCGATGGCGGCCGGCGCATAATCAATGAACAGGCTGAGCTGCTGCTGGCTGCGGCGCAGCGCTTCCTCGGCGGATTTCTGGCGGCTGATGTCAAAGCCCACGCACTGAATGGTGGGCCGGTCGCCATCCATGATGGCGATGAATTCCCAGTACGTCCACAGGTAGCCCCCGGTCGAGGTGGGCTTGCGTACTTCCACCTGCACAGGACGGCCCATATGCTCCAGGCATTCCTGCATCGCGGCCCGCACCCGGTCATGATCGACCGGCAGCACCATGGCCAGCGCATTCAGCCCGATGAGCGACGGGGCCAGCCAGCCGAACTGCTGCGCGTAGCGGGCGTTGCAGTAGGTGATGTCGCCGGCCAGATCGACCCGCAGATGAAAGGCGGTCTGCGAATCCATCAAAGAGCGCAGGTGGGCTTCGCTCTGGCGCAGGGCAATCTCGGCAGCTTTGCGCTCGCGGATATCGACCATGATGGTGGCAACGCGGATGATGGTGCCGCTGCTGTCGCGGATGGGGAAGATGGTCTGATCGACATCCATCAGACGGCCCGCCAGCGTCCGCAGGCGATTTTCGCCGCGCCAGTAGCCGTGTGCCAGCGCATGGGGCAGGTAATGCTCCAGGATGGCCGCGGCCTCCGCCGGCGCATGAAAATCGGCGATGGAACGGCCCACCAGTTCGGCCGGGTCAGCGCTGCCCATCAGGGCCGCGCCGGCCTGGTTCATGAAGGTGATTTCCCCGGTCAGTGTGGCCTGGGCGATCAAATCCCGCGATTGATAGAGGATAGCATTTTGCACCAGCAGGTCTTGCTCGGCCTGCTTTTTATCCGTAATGTCGCTGGCGTGGATGAGGGCGGCACAGGGTCGGCCGGCGGCATCGCGCACGGGCTGCACACTGGTACGACACCAGGCGGGCTGGCCCGCCAGCAGCACTTCCGTCTCCAGGGTCAGGCCCCGCCCCTCGCGGATCACGCGGCGCACATCTGCCAGGATGGTCTCCGCCTGTTGCGGCGGGAACAGTGCCTGCACGGGCTGCCCGATGAGCTGTTCCGGTGGCGTGCCGAAGGGCTGCGCGGCGATGGCGTTCACATACAGGTAATGCCCGTCCGCATCCAGCATCGAAATGGCCGCATCCGAGCTTTCGATGAGGCTGCGGTATTTTTCTTCGCTGGCCCGCAGGGCATCCTGCGCCAGCTTTTGCGCCGTAATATCCCGCCCGATGCCCTGATATTCCACGATCTGCCCCTGCTCATCGCAGATGGCCCGGTCTTTCCACTCAGTCCAGTGCAGGGTGCCATCCGGCTGGATGGAGCGATGGATGGAGGTGGCGATGGGGTTTGCGCACGTCAGCGACCGGACGTGCGCCAGGCTGCGGGCGTGGTCTTCCGGCGGCACTTTCTCCAGAATATCGCGGCCCATGATGGCCTCCGGGGCGATGCCGAAGGATTTGCAATAGGCGCTGTTGGCAAAGGTGAGGCGCAGGTTATGGTCATAGCGGCACACCAGTTCCGTCTGGTCTTCCACCACGCTGCGGTAGCGGGCTTCGCTGGTACGCAAAGATTGTTCGGTCTCTTTGCGCCGGGTAATATCCTGGCTGGTGCCGAAGCCAATGGCTGGCTGTCCGGCTTCAAAGTAGACCAGGGCCTCCACCGCCAGCCAGCGCAGGTGGCCGGCCGCATCTAACACGCGGTATTCTGTGCTAAAGCGGCCGCGGCCGGCCGGGTTCATGGTGACGGCCATCTCCTGGGCCAGCCGCGCCCGATCATCGGGATGTACCCGGCTGACCACCTGGTCAATGCTCACCACCTCGGCCGCGAAGCCATAATGTTCGCGGGCGCGGTCATCCAGGCGCACCAGCCCGGTCTGGATGGTATGATGCCATTTGCCCAGGTCACTGGCCTGGAGGGCCAGCGCCATCCAGTCTTCGCGCTGGCGCAGTTCCTCCTGCATTTGCCGGCGCTCGGTTATGTCGTGGAAGGTATACAGCGTGGTACCCCGCCCGATGTGGATGTGCTTCACCGTCATCAACACCTGATGCCACTGACCGGACTGGTCGCGGATGTGCTGCTCAAGATTGGCGATTTCGCCGGTCAGCCGCAGCTCGTCACGGTCGAACAGATCACCGCTGAGCAGGTGGTGAATATTGCCCAGGGCCAGCACCTGGTCATGATCGTAGCCGAACAGCACATGCACATTGGGGCAGACGAAGGTGAAATTCCCGGCATCATCGGTGACGAAGACCGCATCGGAGATGCTGCTGAGCACCAGCCGGTGAATTTCTTCGCTCTCGCGCAGGGCTTCTTCGGCGCGGCGCTCCGCGGTAATGTCGCGGGCGCTGTCATTCACCCGGATCGGCTGTCCGTGAGCGTCATAAATGATCCACGCCCGCCGCCGCAGCCAGCGCACGGCACCATCCGGCAGGATAACCCGGTGATCCAGCCCGGCGGTGCCCTCGCGCATACAGGTTTGCATGGCGGCCTGCACCGCTGCCAGATCATCCGGGTGGACAATGTGCTTAAAGAAAGACGGATCATCCAGGAAAGGCTGCAAGGGATAGCCGATGACTTTTTCAAAGGCAGCGCTGGCAAAAGCCAGCCGGCGCTCTGGCAGCGTCAGCGATAGCAGCGCTTCCTGGGTGGTTTCCAGCACATCCTGCAAATTCTGCCGCAGAAAGTCCGCCGGCGGCTGCCCGTGGGCGCTGTCCAGTTCCTGCTGAAGCAGGGCCAGCAGGCGGGGCACATCGTTCTTCGGTATCACCGCCCGCACCCCCTGCCGCATGAAGTCAACAGCAGCATTGACGGTGAGATGATCGGCGAGCGCCAGCACAGGCGCAGCCCCGGCGGCCTGAAACGCCTGTGCCAGCGTACAGCCGGGCAGCGCCATATCATAGACCACCGCCGTCCAGCCAGTGTCACCGGCGGGCAGCGGCACCTGGTCGGCCACCTGCACATCGACGAGGGCATTCAGCGGCGCAGCCAGCGCGTCAGTTGGTGCCAGCAGCAGCAGGCGGGGTCTGGTGGGCAGGATCGCACCTGAGTTCATACTATCTCCGTCCAAATTGCTATAAGAATTGTTTTATATTTTAAAAATTAATTATCAATCATAGTATTTTAACACAAAGATTCTGCAATGAAGCGTAAGATTTTGCCGCTTTGGCCAGATTATCATACTAAAACGATGACACGAGTATGAATCGCATTGGGGGGGGGAAGCGCAAGGAAGATGCCCGCGCCCTGGGCGGAGGCGCTGAATGTGTCCGGGCACAGTATGCTGAGGGTGGTGTGCAGCCGTGTGAACGAACGGGAGAGCCGGCCACAAACGCTCAACAGGCTAATCACGGCATCGTGCCGGCCATCCACCTGAAGAACGCCTGAATTTCAACCGCCGCCAGCCGTTCGCGCCGGCAGGTCAGATAGAGCTGGTTGGCGGGCGGGTTTTCTGGCTGCCACAGGATTTGAACGGCTCCCTGACTCAGCGCTTCCTCACAGAGGTAAGCTGGCAGCACACTCACGCCAAGCCCGTGGGACACCGCCCGCAGGATCATCAGCAAATCCGGGGCGATAAGCACAGGGGTGATCGTGGGCCGGCGATTGAACACTTCCTGCCAGTAACGCCGGATAATCGGCAGATCAGCGGCGTAGGCAAGCCAGCGCTGCCCTTCCAGCCATCGCGCCACTTCATCGGTGCTCAGACCTGCGGGAAGGAGCAGGTCAGCGGGCGCAACCAGCGCAAACTGCTCAACCTGAAGCGGTTGATAGTGCAGCGCGCGGTGGTTGATGCGCTGGGTGGCAATCACCACATCCAGTTTGCCATCCTCCAGCAACTTCACCAGCCCCGACGTTTGCCCGAAGCTGAGGTGCAGTCTGTAATGTATCATTTCTTCGGCGGATAGTTGCCCCCATCCCCGGGCGTAGAAGAATTCGCGGGGCACACCCATCCGCAGTTCCACCGGCGCGGCCTCGTGCCGCAGCGCGGACGGGGTACTCAGCCGTTCAAGCTGTTCCACTGAAGCAATCACCTGCGTGTAGAGCCGCTGCCCGGCTTCTGTGGGCATCATCTGACGCGGTGTGCGCTGAAACAACGGCGCATCCAAAGCACGTTCCAGCGCGGCGAGATGCTGGCTGATGCCCGGCTGGGTCATGCTGCGTACCTGCGCTGCCGCCGAGACGGTGCCGGTCTGGTAGATTGCCACGAAGCTGCGATACCACTCAAAATCAACCATAAATCTCCTTATATACTGGTCGAATTTTCATAATTTGAATTATAGATCAAGGTGTCGTACCCTGTAAATGTCGCAGTGATGTATCCAGATTGAGGAGAATACACGATGCATAAGCAGATTCTGATGATTGTCACCAGCCACGACCAGCTCAATGCCACGCGCAAGACCGGGCTGTGGTTCGAGGAATTCGCCGGGCCGTACCGCGCCTTCCGGCAGCAGGGGTACGAAGTCACCGTTGCCAGCCCGAGGGGAGGCGCTGCGCCGATTGATCCCAACAGCCAGCCCGATGCCCCGGATGCGGAGTTGATGGCGGTGATCGCCAATACCATCCGTTTGGAGAACGTCAACCTCGCAGCTTACGATGCGGTGTTCCTGCCCGGCGGTCATGGCACGATGTTCGATATGCCCGATGCAGGGGTAGGTCGCGTGATCGGCGCATTTGCCGACGCGGGTAAAGTGATTGGCGCGGTCTGCCACGGGCCCGCCGGTCTGGTCGAGGCGCGGCGCGCCGACGGAACGCCCGTCGTACAGGGCTACCGCCTGACCAGCTTCACCAACGAAGAAGAAGCGGCGGCGCACCTGGTCGAGGCGATGCCTTTTCTGCTACAAACGCGCCTGACCGAACTGGGCGCGGCGTTTGTCCCTGCTCCCATGTGGAACGATCATGTGGTGGTGGATCGCAATCTGGTGACCGGGCAGAATCCGCAGTCCAGCCACAGCACGGCTGAAGCCGTGATCCAGCTTGTGGAACAGATCACGGAAAACGCCTGACCGAAGCCCCCGGCGGGTGGAAAATGCGCCGCGCCGCCATTGACACACAAAATGGGCGGCCACCCCTTCGGATGACCGCCCGGTGAAGCAGATGCCGGCTTAGAACGGAACGTCGCCACCCGGCGGCTCGTCCGCGCTTTCCATATCTGCTGCCTCGGCGAAATGTGCCAACATCCGTTCCCACACCCCTGCCTCGCACCAGCGGGCAAACCGCTTGTAGACCGCATTCCAATCGCCTTACTCACCCGGCAGCAAACGCCATTGCGCGCCGCTGCGCGTTATCCATACCGTCGCTTCGACAAAACGGCGGCAGTTCGCCTCTTGTCCCACATAGGCG
>JALOOI010000227.1 GCA_025454495.1 Anaerolineae bacterium | reverse complement strand
CCGCAGGTGCCCCATGCCCCACCCGGACGCAATCCCTGTTGTCACCCGCCACAGTACGTTAGCGCCGGCGCTGCAAACGCGCCTGACGGCCCTGCTGTGTGAGGCCGTCGCGGCGGGCGTAACTCCGGCCGTGGCGCTGGCCGTGCTGCATGAGGGCCGGTGGCAGCATGAGGTGGCCGTCGGCTGGTATGACCCCGACACCCGGCGACCGCTGACGCTGGATGCCCTGTTCGACCTGGCTTCCATCACCAAATTATTCACCACCACCGCCTTGCTGGGGCTGGTGAGCGCGGGCCGCGTGCGCCTGCACACCCCCCTCAGCGACATCGTGCCGGAGTTCGCCGCCCGCACGCCGCGGCCCATCGACGGCGGGCAGGACCCGCACAGCAAAGTGACGCTGCCCACGCCGCCGGCCCTGGCGGGCCACACGGTGGAGCCGGCGCGGGTGACGTTCTGGCACCTGCTGACGCACACCGCCGGCCTGCCCCCCTGGCGGGCCGTCTTCCAGGCGGCCGGGCCCGCCCCGCAGCCCCCGCACCCGCAGCAGCCGGATCCGTTGTCCCCGGCGCAGCGCTGGCAGGCGGCGCTGGCGGCGCTGATGGACTATGCCTTTGTGGGCGAGCCGGATGGCCGTACCGTGCGTTACAGCGACATCGGCCTCATGCTGCTCGGCGAAGCGGTGGCCCGGCTGCATGGCACCCCCGGCGACCTGGCAGCGGCGCTGGTGGCGCGGGTGCTGGAGCCGCTGGCGCTGGATGACGTGTGTTTTAACCCGGTCAGCAGCGGCCGCGCCCCCCGTGAGCGCTGCGTCCCCACCGAGGATGATCCTGCCTGGCGCGGGCGGCGCGTGTGGGGCGAAGTGCATGACGAAAATGCCGCCGGAGCGGGGGGCATCGCCGGGCACGCGGGCCTGTTTGCCACCGCCCGCGCCGTCGCCCGTTTTGGCGAAGCCTGGCGCAGCCGGCCGCAGGTCTTCGGCATTGATCCGGCGCTGGCCGCCGCCGCCACCGCCGAACAGGTGGCGTATGAGGGCAGCCGCCGCGGCCTGGGCTTCGTCCTCAAAGCCCACGTGGATTCATCCGCCGGCGAAGCCATGAGCGCCGCCACTTACGGGCACACCGGCTTCACCGGCACCTCGCTGTGGATCGACCCGGCGGCGGGGCGGGTGGTGGCCCTGCTCACCAGCAGCGTTTATCCGGGGCGGCACACCCCCGGCACCCACGAATTACGCCGGGCCGTGCATACGCTGCTGGCCACCGGCTGAGCCGCCCCCTCCTGCGAAAGGCACCTGCTTATGCTGGTCATCGGGTTAATGTCGGGCACTTCCGCCGATGGTATGGATGTCGCCCTGTGCGAGGTGGAGGGTGCGCCGCCGCGCCTGACGGCCCGCATCCGGCACGCCTTCACCCGCCCCTATGCCGCGCCGCTGCGCCAGGCCATCCTGGCCGCCTGCCAGCCGGAAACCGGCCGCGTGGATGCGCTGTGCCGGCTGAATGTGACGCTGGCCGAAGCCTTCGCCGCCGCCATTGACGATCTGCTGCGCGAAGCGCACACCCCGCCGGCCGCCGTCACCCTCATTGGCTCGCACGGGCAAACGGTGTGGCATGAGGTGCTGCCGGATGGCCGCGTGCAGGCCACCCTGCAACTGACCGAAGCCAGCGTGCTGGCGGAGCGCACCGGCATCACCGTCATCAGCAATTTTCGCGCGCGGGATGTGGCCGCCGGCGGGCAGGGTGCGCCCCTCACCGGCTACGTGGACTGGCTGCTGCTGCGCCACCCGCAGCACTGGCGGGCCATCCAGAACATCGGCGGCATGGGCAACGTCACCTTTTTACCGCCGCTGAGCGATGCCGTCAGCCCGCCGGTGGCCTGGGACACCGGCCCCGGCAACGCCCTCATCGATGCCGCCGTGTACCACCTCACCGGCGCGACGTATGACGCGGGCGGGGCGCTGGCCGCCGCCGGCGCGGTGGATGAAGCCTGGCTGGCCGCGCTGCTGCAACATCCCTACCTGGCCCGCCGCCCGCCCAAGACCACCGGCCGCGAATTGTTCGGCACGGCCGCCGCCCTGGCGCTGGTACAGCAGGCGCAGGCCGCCGGCCTGAATACCCCGGCCATCATCGCCACCCTCACCGCCTTCACCGCCGCCAGCATCGCCGATTCGTACCGGCGTTTTGCCCCGGCCGCCCCCGGTGAGATCATCCTGGGCGGCGGCGGCCGACATAACACCACGCTGGTAAACGTGTTACAATCTCTGCTGCCGGGCAGCCCCGTCCGCACCCATGAAGACGTGGGGCTGAACAGTGATTTTAAAGAAGCGCTGGTCTTTGCGGTGCTGGCCTACGAAACCTGGCATCATCGACCCGGCACCCTGCCCGCCCTCACCGGGGCCCATCATGCCACCGTCCTGGGGCAGATCACACCGGGCACGCACGCTATTCAGGCAAGCAGAAAGACCGGGCCATGACGCTGTATATGGGGATTGATGGCGGGGGCAGCACTCTGCGCGTCATCATCGTGAATGAAGACCTGCACCCGCTGAGCGAAAGCCAGCACGCCTCGGCCAATCCGGGGGTGGTGGGCCGGCAGGAAGCCGCCTACCGCATTCAATACACCATGCGCGATGCGCTGGCGCGGGCCAAACTCGCGCCGCAGGAAGTGGCCGCCGCCGGGGCCGGCATCGCCGGGGCTGCGTCGCCGTATTACCGCGACTGGCTGACCGGGCTGCTGCATGACGTGCTGCCCACGGCCCATCTGTCCGTCACGTCGGACATGGAAATTGCCCTCACCGGGGCCCATGCGGAACGGCGCGGGATTCTGGTGCTGGCCGGCACCGGCAGCGTGGCCCTGGGCATCAACCAGCACGGGCAGCGCGTGCAGGCCGGCGGCTGGGGCTATTTACTGGGCGATGAAGGCAGCGGTTACTGGCTGGGGCTGCGGGCGCTGCATTACCTCACCCTGGCGGCGGATGGCCGTGCCGCGCCCACGGCCCTGGGCAAACGCCTGCTGCATGAGCTGGCCCTGGCCAGCCCGGCCGAATTGATCCCGTGGTTGTATGCGGCCGCCATGCCCCGCACCCGCGAAATCGCCGCCCTCGCCCCCCTCATCCTGGAAGGGGCGGAGCAGGGGCTGGAGCCGGCCGTGTCCCTGGTGGAAGAAGCGGCCCATGCCCTGGCGGCCCTGTGCCACACGGTGCAAAAACGCCTGCATCTGCCCCACGCCCGCATCGCCTTCGCCGGCGGCCTGCTCCAGGCGCTCAACCCGCTCAGCCGCCGCCTGTGCGCCCTGCTGGATTTATCCATGCTGCCCGAAGCGATCCATACGCCGGTGGTGGGCGCGGCGCTGCTGGCCCGGCTGGATCATACGCATACAACAGGACACTGATCGCTATGCTGACGGAACAGACCAACCCGCGCACGCGCTTTATTGATCGTATGTCCACCGTGGAGATGCTGCACGCCATCAACGATGAAGATCGTCAGGTGGCGCTGGCGGTGCAGGAGGCCATTCCCCGCGTGGCCGAAGCGGTGGAAGCCATTGTGGAACGGCTGGAACGCGGCGGCCGGCTCTTTTACGTGGGCGCGGGCACCAGCGGCCGGCTGGGCGTGATGGATGCGGCCGAATGCGTGCCCACCTTCAGCACGCCGCCGGAACTGGTGGTGGCGCTGATGGCCGGCGGTGATCTGGCGGTGCTGCATTCGGTGGAAGGCGCGGAAGATGATGCCGCCGCCGGGGAGCATGACCTGCTGGCCCACGGGGCCGCGGCGCAGGATGCCGTGGTGGGCATTGCCGCCAGCGGCACCACGCCCTATGTGCTGGGGGCGCTGCGGGCCGCGGCCGCCGCCGGCGCAGTCACCATTGGCATCGCCTGTAATGTGCCCGCCCCCCTGCTCGATCTGGCGCAGATCAAGATTGGGGTGCCGGTGGGGGCGGAAGTCATCACCGGCAGCACGCGCCTGAAGGCCGGCACCGCCCAGAAGATGATCCTCAACATGCTCAGTACCGCCACCTTCATCAAACTGGGCAAGGTGTACGGCAATTTGATGGTGGATGTGCAGGTGACGAATGAGAAGCTGGCCCGGCGGGCGCGGCAGATCGTGGCGCAAATTGCCGATATGGATGAAAACAGCGCCGCCGACCTGCTGGCCCGCAGCGACAAAAATGTGAAAGTGGCCATTGTCATGGCCCGGCGCGGCGTGAGCGCGGACGATGCGCGGGCGCTGCTGGCCAAAAGCGGCGGCCGTCTGCGGGATGTCATCGGGTAGTGCCCGCCGGCGCTCCCGGCCCTCAACTGCGTTTATTTTTAGCCCAGGGATGATCTTTTATGAGTCTCGTCATTAAGAATGCCCGCATTATTACCCCGGCCGGGGTGCAGTCGCGCGGGTGGTTGTTGTGCCAGCAGGGGCGCATTGCGGCGCGGGGCAGCGGCGACGCGCCCACCCCGGACGGAGCCACGGTGCTGGAGGCGGCGGGCCAAACCCTGCTGCCCGGTTTCGTGGATGTGCATGTGCATGGCGGCGACGGCGTGGATACCATGGATGCCGATCCGGCCGCGCTGGCCACCATGGCCCGCTTCTTCGCCCGGCACGGGGTCACGTCGTTTCTGGCCACCACCTGGACGGATACGCCCGCCCGCACCACCGCCGCCCTGGCGGCCATCCGGCAGGCCCAGGGCCGCCAGCCCGGCGGCGCGACGCTGCTGGGGGCCCACCTGGAAGGCCCGTACCTGAACCCGGCGAAGGGCGGGGCCCAGAACCTGAGCCAGATTCGCCGCGCCACCCGCGCGGAGGCGCTCCCCTGGCTGGATACGGGGGTGATTAAGCTGCTCTCGCTGGCCCCGGAATACGAGGAAAATCACTGGTTGATCGTGGAGTGCCGCACGCGCGGCATTACCGTCTCCGCCGCCCATACCGATGCCACTTTTGAGCAGGCCCGCCAGGCGATTGACCTGGGCATCACCCATGCCACCCACACCTTTAACGCCATGCCGCCCCTGCACCACCGCGATCCGGGTGTGCTGGGGGCCGTCCTGGGGTCGGCGGTGGTGCGCTGCGAACTCATCGCGGACAATGTGCATGTGCATCCCGGCAGCATGGCCATTCTGTGGCGGCTGAAGCGCCCCAATCAACTGATCCTCATCACCGATGCCATTCGCGCGGCCGGCCAGCCGGATGGCGTGTACCCGGTGGATGAGCGCCAGGTGACGGTGCAGGATGGCAGCGCCCGCCTGCCGGATGGCACGCTGGCCGGCAGCACCCTGACCATGGAACGGGCGCTGTGGCACCTGATGCAGGCCACCGGCGAGCCGCTGGAGAACGTGTGGCAGTGCGCCAGCCTGAACCCGGCCAAAGCCATCCACGTCGCCAACCAGAAAGGCAGCATTGAAATTGGCAAAGATGCCGATCTGGTGCTGGTGGATGACGGCCTGGCGGTGCAGACGACCATCATCGGCGGCGAGGTGGTGTACCAGAAAGCGGCCCGGCCATGACCATGACCTTCATTGAGCAGGAAATTGCCGAACAGCCGGCCGTGCTGCGCCGCCTGCTGGCCGAAGAAGCGGCCAATGCCGCCCGCATCGCGCAGGCCGTGCGCGACTTTGACCCGGCCTATGTGCTGATTGCCGCCCGCGGCACGTCCGATAATGCCGCCCGCTACGCGCAGTATGTCCTGGGCATCACTGCCGGGCTGCCGGTGGCGCTGGCCGCGCCTTCCATCCACACGCTGTATCAGGCGCAGCCGCGCCTGGGCCGGGCGCTGGTGATCGGCATTTCGCAATCCGGCAAATCGGCCGATGTGAACCAGGTGGTGCAGGACGCGCGGGCCCAGGGGGCGCTGACGCTGAACATCACCAACGATCCTGAATCGCCCATGGCCCACAGCGCCGCGCATCATCTGTGGCTGCGCTGTGGCCCGGAAGTGAGCATCGCCGCCACCAAAACCTATACCAGCCAGCTTGCGGCCATCGCGCTGCTGGCCACCGCGCTCAGCGGCGATGCTACCATGCAGGCCGCGCTGCAACGCCTGCCCGATTTTGCCGCCGCCACGCTCGGCCTGTCCGACGGCATGGGGGCCTGGGTGCAGCGCTACCGCTATATGGAGCGCATCGCCGCCATTGGCCGCGGTTACAATTACTGCACCGCCTTTGAAATTGCCCTCAAGATCAAAGAATTGTGCTACGTCCCCGGCGAAGAATACAGCGAGGCGGATTTTCGCCACGGGCCCATCGCGCTCATTGCGCCCGGCTTCCCGGTGCTGCTGATTGCGCCATCCGGCGAGCCGCTGCCGCTGCTGGTGGATTTGCTCCAGCACCTGCGCGAGCGCCGGGCGGAATGCCTGGTCATCTCTGACCGGGAGGACGTGCGGGCCCAGGGCCAGGTGGCCATGGCCCTGCCGGAAGCGGTGCCGGAGTGGCTTAGCCCGGTGTGCGCCGTCATCCCCGGCCAGTTGTTCGCCATGCATCTGGCGCTGGCGAAGGGCCACAGTGTGGATCGCCCGCAGGGGCTGAACAAGGTGACGATCACCCGATGACCGATATGCTGGTGAAACTGTACGCGCTGCCGCCGCTGCCGCCGGAGCTTGACCGGCAGACGCAGCAGGGGGTAACGCTGCGGCGCGGGCTGCCGCCGGAAAAACACCTGGTGGCGGACTGGGTGGCGCAGCACTTCAGCCTGTACTGGCGCAGCGAAGCCGAAATTGCCTTTCATCGCCAGCCGGTGAGCTTTTTTGGCCCCACCGGGGTGGCGGCCGCCGCCCGCGGCCGCGGCACCGGCCGGGCGCTGCTGCTGGCCTGCCTGCACGATATGCGGGCCCAGGGCTACGGCTACGCCATCATCGGTGCGGTGGGGCCGGTGGATTTTTACGCGCAGCACGCCGGGGCCACCCTCATCCCGGATTCCACGCCGGGCATTTACGCCGGGCTGCTGCGCGTGCCGCCGCGGCCGGAACCACCCGCCGATGCTTAAGTCCCCGGAGTGTACGATGCTGCTGCGTGCTGTGCTGTTCGTCGTCCTTGTCGCGGTGGCGATGGGCGTGGGCCCCGCCCCGCTGACGGCCCGGGCCCGGGACTGGCCGCCGTCCCCGGTGGCGCAGGGCGCGTTTAACCCGGATGCCGCCGCGGCCGGGATGGATCTGGCGCAGTTGCAGGCGGCAGAGGCGGCCCTGCGTGCCGGGCTGCCGCACGTCCACAGCCTGGTGGTGCTGCGGCGCGGCGTGCCTGCCTGGGAGAGCTATTATGGCGGCTATCGCGCGGGCAGCCGCCACCGGGTGCTGTCCGTCACCAAGAGCGTGCTGGCCGTGCTGGCCGGCGCGGCGGCGGATCGCGGGCTGCTGAACGTGGATGCCCCCCTTGCGGAGCTGCTGCCGGACATGTTCCCGCCGGAGGGCGACCGCAGCCTGACGACGCGCCACCTGCTGATGCTGCGTTCCGGGCTGGACTGGCAGGAAGATCACCCGCTGGGGCGCACCATGCGGGCCGCCCTGAGCGATGTGTTCGCGCCGCTGCGCCGGCCGCAGCGGGCCGCCCCCGGCAGCGAATGGCGCTACAGCAGCGGTGATTATCAACTGGTATCGGCGGTGCTGGCCCGCGCCACCGGCAGCGATACGCGCCGCTTTGCCGATGCGGTGCTGTTCCAGCCCCTGGGCATCCATAACTGGCGCTGGCAAACTGACCGCCGCGGCATCGCCCTGGGGGGCATCGGTCTGGCGCTCACCCCGCGCGATATGGCGCAGTTCGGCCACCTGGTGCTGGCCGGCGGCGGCTCCGTCACCACGCCCGGCTGGCTGGCGCAGATCACCACGCCCCAGCCCGGCCTGGAACCGCAGCCGGGGCGGCCCGGTTACGGCTACGGCTGGTGGCTGGCGCTGCTCAACGGGCAGCCGGCCTATTATGCGGCCGGCTTCGGCGGCCAGTTGATCGTGCTGGTGCCGGGGCTGGAACTGGTGGTGGTGATGACCGGCGATGAAACCGTGAGCGTGGCCGCGCATGAGGTCAACGGCGGGCGCAGCCTCAGCTTCATCGAAAACAGCATCCTCCCGGCCGCCCGGCCGTGACCGGCCGCCCGGCGGACAGTGGTACAATACCGCTATGTGCCGGGTTATGAGGGGAGCCACCATGCCAGATCGCCCACGCTGGATGCCGCTGCTGGCCGCGCTGCGCCGCCCGCGCTCGCCGCTGCCGGTCTTTTTGCTGGCGCTGGCGCTGTGGCTGCTGAACAGCCTGCTGCTGAGCCTGGTGCTGCTGCAACTGCCGGGCAGCCCCACCCGCCAGCTTGCCCTGGCCCTCTCCGGCACCGGCATCCTCACCACCGTCACCAGCTATGCTTTTTACCGCATTGGCCTGCTGCACTGGTTCGGCAGTTTGCGCTGGTCGCTGCTGCTGATGACGCTGTTCACCACCGCGCAAATTTTGCTCAATATGGCCATTCTGGCGTGGCTGATGTTCGTCGATAGCCAGTTCATCACCCTCACCGGCGTGATTGTGGTGTATGTGGCGCTGACGGCCATCGCCTTCGGCTTTTTTCTGTCGCAGGCCATCACCGACCGCCTGAGCCGCATCGCCGAAGGGGCCGGGCGGCTGGCCGCCGGCGACCTGACGACGCGGCTGAGCGTGCCCGGCAACGACGAAATTACCCGCCTCGCCGAAGCCTTTAACGCCATGGCCCGGGCGCTGGAGGCCGCCGATGAGCGCCAGCGCCACCTGGAGAAAAATCGCCGTGACCTGGTGGCCTGGGTGAGCCATGATCTGCGCACGCCCTTAACCTCCATGCGGGTGATGCTGGAAGCGCTGGCCGATGGCGTGATCCGCGATGAAGACACCTTTCAGCGCTATTTGCACACCAGCCTGGGCGAAATTCGCCACCTCAGCCATTTGATTGATGATCTGTTTGAAATGGCGCGGCTGGATGTGGGCCATGTGCCGCTGGAACGCCAGCCGGTATCCGTGCCCGATCTGCTGTCGGACACGCTGAGCAGCATGAGCGCCCGCGCCGGCCAGCGCGGGTTAACCCTGCGCGGCAGCGTGCAGGACGGGGTGGACATCATCCACGCCGCGCCGGATAAATTGCAGCGCGTGCTGTCCAACCTGGTGAGCAACGCCATCAGCTACACCCCGGCCGGCGAAACGGTGACGCTGGCCGCCGGGCCGGGGCCGCAGCCGGGCATGGTGTCCCTCAGCGTGCATAACAGCGGCGTGCAGATTGCGCCGGAGGTGCTGCCGCGGCTGTTCGAGAGTTTTTACCGCGGCGATGCCGCCCGCGCCCGCACCGACGACGGCCGCGGCACCGGCCTGGGGCTGGCCATCGCCCGCGGGCTGGTGGAGGCGCACGGCGGCCGGCTGCACGCCCGCAGCGATGCCACCGGCACCACCTTCATC